>DATEZY010000139.1:0-28826 GCA_035255085.1 Azospira sp.
CGCCTGGAGCACATTCTCACGGCCGCCGGTGCCGCCAACGAGTGGATCGAACTGGAAATCACCGAGTCTGCCGCCATGGCCGATCCGGAGGGTGCCGTGCAGGTTCTGCGGGCACTGAAGGAACGGGGCATCCAGGTCGCCATGGATGATTTCGGCACCGGCCATTCCTCCCTCGCCATGCTGCGCACCCTGCCGCTCGATGTCCTCAAGCTTGACCGCAGTTTCGTCCAGCACCTGCCAGCCGCGGAAACCGACGCGGCCGTGGCCAGCGCCGTCGTCACCCTGGCCCGCCGACTCGGCTTGTCGGTCGTCGCCGAAGGCGTCGAAACCGAAGCGCAGCGGCACTTCCTGGCCGATATCGGCTGCGACGTGCTGCAAGGCTTCCTTTTCGCCCGACCGCTGCCAAGCGCCGAATTCGAGACCTGGCTGACGCGGCAATACCCTTGACCGGGCTGCACCCAAACTGGCCGGCCTGCCAAAAAAGCCGGCCATTTCCGAGTCGGTCATTTTTCCGGGAAAAGGGGAAGAGCCCTTTGGCCGGCAGGGGCCGTTCGTGATGCGGGGGGAAGGAACTTGCTGACCTTCCCAGCCACGGCGCCCCTCCCCTAGCCCCTTTTCCCCCGCCCCCTCCTTCCTAGGCCGCCGCAGTCACCCCGGTCGCTACCATGCGCTTGATCTCCGGCACGCAGGAGCCACAGGAAGTACCGCACTTGAGCTTTTCCTGCAGAGTCGCGAAGTCGGCGCCGCCGGCCAGGGCCGCGGCGATGTCGTTTTCCGAGACATTGAGGCAGTTGCAGACGATGCGGCCCCGGCTGTGGGCCGCTGCCGGGGGCTGGGCCAGGGGGGCGAAGACCCAGCGGCGCAGTTCTGCCGTGGGCATGCGTTCCACCATCACGTCCCGCAGCCATTCGGCGGCGGCGGTCTCGCCGGTCAGCCGCAGCCCCACCAGGATGTCGTCCCGGATCAGGGCCCGCTTGGTGACGCCGCGATGGGCGTCGTTGTAGGCCAGGCAGTCCTCCCCGTCCAGGCCCAGGAGGCGATCCAGTTCCTGCAGCCAGTCGGTTGGAATGGGCTGGTCGTGGGCGATGCGCAACACCACGGCCGGCGCGTCGCGCCCGGCGAGGAAGACGGCGGCGTAGGCGAAGCGCTGCAGCCAGGGGGCCAGGGCAGCGGCTAGGGCCAGGGTCAGGCCGGTAGCCGCTTCCCCGTCCAGATCGGTGCGCATGAGCAGGGCCTGATAGGGCAGCTCCACCTTTTCCACCTGCACCGCCACATGCTTGAGTTCCGGCTGCTTGGAATAAGGGTCGAAGACGTTGAGAGTGAGCTCGTTCACGCCGCTGGAGTTGAGACCGTTGCGCCCCCAGTGCATGGCGACGAAGGCCTGGCCGGGACGCACCGTGTCAGAAGCACGGGCCCGCAGCACCACGGCGCCGCGCCGGCTCTTCACCCGCACCAGCTGGCCGGAGGCGATGCCCCGCCCTTCCAGGTCGGCCTGGGCCAGCTCGATGCGCGGCTCATCCACGTGGCTGTAGAGCCGGGCCACCTTGCCGGTACGGCTCATGCCGTGCCACTGGTCGCGCAGACGGCCGGTAGTGAGGCCCAGGGGGTAGCGGGCATCCCGGGGCTCGGCGGTGATGGTCTGCACCGGCACCACGAAGCGGGCCTTGCCGCTGGCGGTGGGATAGCGGCCATCCGCGTAGAGCCGGGTCTGGCCGGCCTCCGCCCCCTCGGGGAACGGCCATTGCTGGGGCCCCTGGCGATCCAGCAGGGCGTAGGAAAGGCCGGTGATATCCAGGTCCCGGCCCCGGGTGCTGGCGACGTGCTCGCGGAAAATGGCTTCCACTTCCGCATAGGCGAAGAGGCGCTCGGCTTCGGGCTTGCCGATGCGGGGCCCGAGGGCCAGGGCGAAGTCCCGCACGATGACCCAGTCGGGCAGGGCCTCGCCCAGGGGCGGCACGGCCCGATTGACGTGGGTGATGCGGCGCTCGGAATTGGTCACCGTGCCCTCCTTCTCGCCCCAGGTAGCGGCGGGCAGGAGCAGGTCGGCGTAGGGGGCGGTCTCGGTGTTGCCGTAGGCTTCCTGCAGCACCACGAACTCGCAGCGTTCCAGGGCCTCCCGGATCAGGGCCTGCTGGGGCATGGACTGGGCCGGGTTGGTGCAGGCGATCCACAGGGCCTTGACCTTGCCCTCCCGCACCGCTTCGAACAGCTCCACGGCGCTCAGGCCCGGCGTGGCGGGCACCTCATCCACGCCCCACAGGCGGGCCACTTCCTGGCGATGTTCCGCATTGGCCATGTCCCGGTGGGCCGAGAGCAGGTTGGACAGCCCCCCTACTTCCCGCCCGCCCATGGCATTGGGCTGGCCGGTCATGGAGAAGGGGCCGCTGCCGGGCTTGCCGATCTTGCCCGTGGCCAGGGACAGGGCGATCAGGGCGGTGCCGTTGTGGGTGCCGTGGTGGGACTGGTTCAGGCCCTGGCACCAGAGGGACATGGCGGCCGGGGATTCGCCCCACCAGTGGGCGGCACGGACGATATCCTCCGCCGCCACGCCGCATACCCGGGCCGCCACCGCCGGGGTGATTTCCCGCACGTGGTCACGCAGGGCCTCGAAGCCCTCGGTGTGCTGGCGGATGTAGGCCATGTCGGCATAACCGTCCCACAGCAGCACGTTGAGCATGGCGTTGTAGAGCCAGATGTCGCTGCCAGGCTGGATCGCCAGGTGCAGGTCGGCCATGGCGGCGGTGTCGGTGCGGCGCGGGTCCACCACGATGATGCGCATGTCGGGCCGGGCCACCTTGGCCGCCTCGATGCGGCGGAAGGCGATGGGATGGGCGTAGGCGGTGTTGTTGCCGGCGATAAGCAGGCAGTCGGTGTGGTCGAAATCCTCGTAGGCGCAGGGCGGCGCATCCGCCCCCAGGGTCTGCTTGTAGGCCGCCACAGCCGACGACATGCAGAGGCGGGAATTGGTATCGACGTTGTTGGTGCCGATGAGGCCCTTGGCCAGCTTGTTGAAGACGTAATAGTCCTCAGTCAGGAGCTGGCCGGAGATGTAGAAGCCCACGGCGTCCGGCCCGTGGTCCCGGATCACCTGGCCGAAGCGGTCGGCGGCGGCGTGCAGGGCGGTGGTCCAGTCCACCCGTTGCCGGGGTTCTTCCCGGTTGGCCCGCAGTTCTGGGTACAGCAGCCGGGTTTCCGGCCGGGCCGAGAGGTGCAGGGTGGAACCCTTGGTGCACAGCCGGCCGAAGTTGGCCGGGTGCTCGGGGTTGCCGCGCACGCCGCTGATGCGCTGGCCGTCGTGTTCGATAATGACGCCGCAGCCGACGCCGCAGTAGGGACAGGTTGCCTTGGTTTCCAGTGGTGCCGTGGCCATTGTGAATGCCTTTTTTCTAGTGCCGGGTGAGCAGGAACAGCAGGACAAGGTTCAGAAAGAGCGAGCCCAGGGCCAGGATTTTCAGGGCCCGGGTCGGATGGCGCGCCACCAGGGGCGTGCGCCGGGGGCTGGAGAGGGGCCGGTGGGCGCCCCGTTCCAGGGCCAGGAGGAATTCCTCCGCCGTCTCGAAACGGGCCGCCGGCTCCTTAGCACAGGCCTTGAGCAGCAGGCTTTCCAGCCACTCCGGGGTGGTCGGGGCATAGCGGGTGGGCGGCACCGGCTCGCCGAAGCGTGGGGTCTGGAAGGGTTCCACCTCGCCGTAGGGGTACTTGCGCGTCAGCAGTTCGTAGAGGGTGACGCCGCAGGCGTAGAGGTCGCTGGCTTCGTTGGCCCGCTCCCCAGCGAACAGCTCCGGCGCCATGTAGGACGGGGTGCCCGGATTGTTGATTTCACGAAACTGCTCGCCGTTGGGGTCGCTGTCGGAAGCCGCCACCCCCAGGTCCAGCAGACGCAGCTGGCCCTGGTTGTCCAGGTGCAAGTTGTCGGGCTTGATGTCCCGGTGCACGATGCCGAGCCGGTGCAGCTGGCCAACGGCCTTGAGCAGCTTGATGCCGAGCCGGGTCACCTCCGGCACGTCGAAACGGTGGCCTCGCAGCAACCGGGCCTTGAGGCTTTCGCCCGCGTGCCAGGACATCAGGTAGTAGAGGTGGGCCCGTTCGCCGTGGCTCACCACCTGGGGGAAACAGGCCCCCACGGCGCGGCGGGCCAGCCATTCCTCGTGGGCCAGGGCGGCGATGGCCTCGGCGTCGCAGGATTCGGGGCGCAGGGTCTTCAAGACCAGCAGCTCGTCACCGTCCGGCTGGGGCCGGGCCACCTTGTACAGCAGGGTGACGCGGGAATCGTGCAGCAGCTCCAGCACCTTGAGGCCGTCGATCTCCTGGCCGGGCTTCAAGCGCGGCGGCAGGGGCAGCTTGCTGGCCGAGGCCAGGGTATCCCGCAGATTGCCGGCAGGCACCGCCTCCACCTGGGCCACCAGGGCGGTGCAGTTGTCGGTGGAGCCCTGCTGCACCGCCTCCAGGGCGACGCGGCTGGCAGCCGTCTCGGTGTCGGGACTAGCCACCAGGAGGGACTGCAGGCCGGCATCTCCCAGGGTGTTCCAGACGCCGTCGGTCACCAGGAGGAAGCGGTCCCCCGGCTCCAGCTCGCCGTCGCTGTGATCCACCACCAGGTGTTCGTCCAGGCCGATGGCCCGGCGCAGCACGTTGTTGAGTTCCGGGTGCTCCCAGGTGTGGTCCTCGGTGAGGCGGGAGAGCACGCCGCCGCGCAGCAGGTAGGCCCGGGAATCCCCCACATGGGCCAGGTAGTAGCGGGAACCCCGTAGCACCAGGGCGGTAAGGGTGGTAGCCATACCCGCGTATTCCCGGGTCTTGCGGGCGTGGGCGATGAGCCAGCGGTTGGCCGCCAGGAGCACCGTTTCCAGGGACTTCTCGACGCTCCAGGTATCCGGGGTGGCGTAGTAGTCGGCGAGCAGGCTGCGCACCGTGAATTCCGCCGCCTCCCGGCCCTTGGCGTGGCCCCCTACCCCATCCGCCACCACCAGCACCATGCCCTTGGCCGCCAGTTCCGCCCCTTCCGGGGTGGCCGCCCCAACGAAATCCTCGTTGTGGGAGCGCATCCCGGCCAAGGTGGAATGGGCCAGGGAGACCTCCAGCCCGCCTGCGCCCACCGTGCCCCGCTCTCCGGCGCCTTGCGGCGTGCGGGGGGTGGTGGTGACAAGATCGGGCAGGGAGTCTTTGGCACTCATGGCGGCTGGGTTCAATTGAATCGCTTTAAATACGGGCCGAGGTCAGGTGGGCAGCGCCCCAGGTGGTACGCCAGCGGGTCTTCACCCCGGTCAGCCCCACCAGGGCCAGGATGGCCAGGGCGGCGAAGATCAGGAAGCCGGCTTCGTAGCTGCCCGTGAGCTGCTTGGAGTAGCCCAGGGACGAGGCTAGGTAGAAGCCGCCAACCCCGCCGGCCATGCCCACCAGGCCGGTCATGACCCCGATTTCCTTGCGGAAGCGCTGGGGCACCAGCTGGAATACTGCGCCATTGCCCGCCCCCAGGGCCAGCATGGCGCCGACGAAGGCGGCCAGGGCCATCCAGTCCTTGGGCAGGCCGACGCTGACGATGGACAGGAACACCGCCGCCAGGATGTACATCAGGGACAGGGACTTCACCCCGCCGATGCGGTCCGCCACGTTGCCGCCGATGGGGCGCACGGCGGAGCCGGCGAAGACGCAGGCGGCGGTGAAGAAGCCGGCGGTCTTGGCATCTAGGCCATACTGGGTATTGAAGTAGATAACCAGGGAAGAAGCCAGGCCGACGAAGCCGCCGAAGGTCACCGAGTAGAAGAACATGAACCACCAGGCGTCCTTGTCCTTCAAGACCTTCAGGTATTCGGCCAGGGACTTGGGCGGCGGCGCGTCCGGGGCGTCCTTGGCGAGGAGGACGAAGGCGATCAGGACGATGGTCAGGGGAATCAGGGCGATGCCGAAGACGTTGGTCCAGCCAAACGCCGCGGCCAGGCCCGGGGCAAACAGGGCGGCCAGGGCGGTGCCGGAGTTGCCGGCGCCGGCGATACCCATGGCGGTGCCCTGGTGTTCCGGCGGATACCAGCGGGAGGCTAGGGGCAGCGCGGCGGCGAAGGAGGCCCCGGCGACGCCGAGGAAGCAGCCCAGGATCAGGGTCTGTTCATAGGAATGGATGCCCATGAGCCAGGCGTAGCTGAGGGCGCCGATCACCACCACCTGGCCGATGATGGCGGCCTTCTTGGGCGACAGGCGATCCACCAGGATGCCCATAACCAGGCGCAGGATGGCCCCGGCCAGCACCGGGGTGGCCACCATCAGGCCTTTTTCCGCGTGGGAGAGGCCCAGGTCCTTGGCGATGCCCACCCCCAGGGGACCGAGGATGACCCAGACCATGAAGGCCAGGTCGAAATAAAGGAAGGCGGCAAGCAGGGTGGGCGTGTGGCCGGCCTGCAGAAAGGCTTTCTTGTCCATGGACTGATTACTCCAAAAATTCCGGCAGACGCCGGGTGGGGCAATAAAAAACGACAGAAGGGCTTAAAACCTGGCGTAGAGGCCAGTGACGCTATCCAGAACTTCCAGCAGGTTCTCCGAGGCGACCGCCACGTTGCGCTCCTGATAGGCCGGGTTACCCTTGACCTCGGTGCGCAGGGCATCGTCGAAGAAGGCCCACTGGCTCTGTCCCAGGTCCAGCCAGGAATTGATGTCCTGGGTGTTCTCCGGCGCAGCCCGCAGGGTCTTCATGGCGGAGAGGAATTCATCCCGGGAGCGGCTGAGTCCGCTGCTCACCTCCGGGCCGGCCAGGCCGTTCTCGGCGAAGAAATAGAACTTGGAGATGCGCTGGGACAACATGCGCTGCCGCCCGGAGATATTCACCAGGTGGCTGGCGGAACCGCCGTGGAGTTTTTCCAGCTGCAGGGTGCCCTGGTGGGCCAGGGCCAGCACCTCCTCGTTGAGCCGGGCCACCTTGATCAGGCCGGGAGCATCGGGCGGCGCGGTCAGCACCCCCCGGTACTCGCTCCAGCGCCCGGCCAGGCGCTCGTAGGTCGCCTGCACCTCGGGGTTGCCCCCGTTCTTGCTAAAACGCTGCAGGTTGTCGAGCTGGCTGGAGAACTGGTCGATGGAGGCTTCCAGGCGCTTGCGCGAATCGTCCACCCGCACCCCCTTGAGGGCCTGGGCATAGAGCTTGGCGCCCCGCTGGGAGAGCATGCGCTGCCGCCCGGCCTGGTTGATGGCCTCCAGAGGACTCAGGGCGGCCACCTCGCCCCGCCGCTCGGGGAGCGCGGCGCCGGCCGTGGCGGACATCACCGCCGACAGGCCCAGGCCGGCCCCCAGGGCCAGGACACGGCGCCGGGAGGCAATGAAAGGAATGGGGCTCATGGCATCCTCACCGCGATCGGCATCAAAGGGCCAGCCACACTTGGCCGGCTTCCAGCTTGACCTGGAAGGGCTTGGTGCAGCCCACGTCCGGCGCCACCGCCTCGCCGCTCTCCAGATGGATCTTCCAGCTGTGCAGGGGACAGGTGACGGTACGGCCGTGGACGATGCCCTGGGACAGGGGGCCGCCCTTGTGGGGGCACTTGTCATGAACGGCGAAGACTTCGTCCTCGGTGTTGCGGAACACGGCGATGTCGCCGGCGGCGCTACGCACCACCCGGGAGCCCAGGACCGGGATATCGGTCAGGGCGCAGACGTGCTTCCAGTACCCTGCTGTCTTTTGCGTCATTTGCGTGGTTTCCATGCTCAAACCTCCAGGATTTCGAATTCGCGTTTCAGTTCGGGTTTGGCGCCGGCCTCGAAGCGCTCGGCCCAGGGGTCCTTGGCATCCTGCAGGGCAAACTGCAGGCGCTCGTAGAGGGCCTGGCGGTTGGCGGCGTCTTCCACCACCAGCTTCTTCACGTGGTCCAGGCCGACCCGATGCACGTAATGCACGGTGCGCTCCAGGTAGTAGCCCTCTTCCCGGTAGAGCTGGAGGAAGGCGCCGGAATACTCCATGGCCTCCTGGTCGTCCTTCACCTTGCACAGGAATTCGGCCACCTCGGTCTTGATGCCGCCGTTGCCCGCCACGTAAAGCTCGTAGCCGGAATCGACGCCGATCACGCCCACGTCCTTGATGCCGGACTCGGCGCAGTTGCGCGGGCAGCCGGAGACGGCGAGCTTGACCTTGTGGGGGCTCCACATGCCGAACAGCATCTTCTCCAGCTTCACCCCCAGTTCCATGGAGCGCTGGGTGCCGAAGCGGCAGTGCTCGGAACCGACACAGGTCTTCACCGTGCGCAGGGACTTGCCGTAGGCGTGGCCCGAGGCCATGCCGGCCTGGGCGAAGTCGGCCCACATGTGGGGCAGGTCTTCCTTCTTCACCCCCAGGAGGTCGATGCGCTGGCCACCGGTGACCTTGAGGGTCGGCACCTGGTACTTCTCCGCCGCGTCGGCAATGGCGCGCAGCTCGGCCGGGGTGGTCAGGCCGCCCCACATGCGCGGCACCACGGAATAGGTGCCGTCCTTCTGGATGTTGGCGTGGGCCCGCTCGTTGATGAAGCGGCTCTGGGGATCATCCACCGCCTCCTTGGGCCAGGTGGAAAGACAGTAGTAGTTGAGGGCCGGGCGGCAGCTGGCACAGCCGTTGGGCGTCTTCCAGTCCATGAAGTGCATGGCGTCCAGGGCCGAGAGCAGCTTGTTGTCGCGGATGGCCTGGCGCACCTCGCCGTGGGTGCGGTCGGTGCAGGCGCACACCGGCTTGTCGGAGCTGCTGGTGGCCTGGTAGGCGCCGCCCACGGTGGAAGCCAGGATCTGCTCCACCAGGCCGGTACAGGAGCCACAGGAGCTGGAGGCCTTGGTGTGCTTGCGCACCTCGTCCAGGGTAAAGAGGCCGTGCTCCTGGATGGCCTTGACGATGGTGCCCTTGCACACCCCGTTGCAGCCGCAGACCTCGGCCGTGTCGGGCATGGCGGCGGCCAGATTCTGGCCCTTGTGACCGGCGTCGCCCAGATGGGACTTGCCGAACAGCAGGTGGTCCCGGATGTCGCTGATGTTCTGCTTGTCCTTGAGCAACTGGAAATACCAGGCCCCGTCCGCCGTATCGCCGTACATCACGGCGCCCACCAGGGCGTCGCCCTTCACCACCACCCGCTTGTAGACGCCCATGCCGGGGTCATGCAGGACGATGTCCTCGGTGCCCTCGCCGCCCATGAATTCGCCGGCGGAGAAGACGTCGATGCCGGTGACCTTGAGCTTGGTGGAGGTGACCGAGCCCTGGTAGCGGCCGATGCCGAACATGGCCAGGTGGTTGGCGCACACCTTGGCCTGCTCGAACAGGGGCGCCACCAGGCCGTAGGCCGTGCCCCGGTGCTCGGCGCATTCGCCCACGGCGTAGATGGCCGGGTCGAAGGTCTGCAGGGTGTCGCTCACCACGACGCCCCGGTTGCAGTGCAGGCCGGCGGACTTGGCCAGGTCCGCATTGGGGCGGATGCCGGCGGCCATCACCACCAGGTCGGCGGGAATGGTCTCGCCATCCTTGAATTTCACGGCGCAGACCCGGCCAGATTCGCCCTGGACCAGTTCCGCCGTCTGTTTTTCCAGGGCGAACTTCATGCCCTTGGCCTCCAGGGCCTGTTGCAGCATCTTGCCGGCGGTGCGGTCCATCTGCC
This sequence comes from Azospira sp., assembly GCA_035255085.1. Classification (GTDB taxonomy): domain Bacteria; phylum Pseudomonadota; class Gammaproteobacteria; order Burkholderiales; family Rhodocyclaceae; genus Azospira. Next base: position 9,588 of record DATEZY010000139.1, read on the forward strand.
GCTCCATGATCCACTCGGAGAGATGCACCACGGTCACGTCCATGCCCCGGATGGCCAGGCCGTTGGCCGCTTCCAGGCCGAGCAGGCCGCCGCCGATGACCACCGCGTGGCGGTGCTCCTTAGCGGCATCGATCATGGCCTGGGTGTCGGCGATGTCCCGGTAGCCGATCACCCCCGGCAGGTCCTTGCCCGGCACCGGCAGGATGAAGGGGTTGGAGCCGGTAGCCAGGAGCAGGCGGTCGTATTCCGCCTCGGTGCCGTCCTCGGCCACCACCTTCTTGTGGATGCGGTCGATGGTGGCAACTTTCTTGCCGGCGTGCAGGGTGATGCCGTTGTCCCGGTACCAGTCCAGGTCGTTGAGCATGATTTCCGGCAGGCTCATTTCGCCGGAAAGCACCGGCGAGAGCAGGATACGGTTGTAGTTGCCGTGGGGTTCCGCACCGAAGACGGTGATGTCGTACATGTCCGGAGCCAGCTTGAGCAGCTCCTCCAGCGTCCGCACCCCGGCCATGCCGTTGCCCACCATCACGAGTTTCATTTTTTTCATCACCAATCTCTCCGTTGATTCGCCTCGGGCAGCCCCCGGGGTCGAATGTCTCCAACCCATTCCGTTCCGGTCACCGCGTCGCTCGCCGTGACCAGGGTTGGGCTGCCCTACGCAGGAGCCGTGCCAACGTCACAACTCAAGCACAAGCAATTGATTTAATGATGATTAAAATAAATTTTTGTCAGCTGAAATGCCTTTCAAGCCAGCACTAAGACGGTGCGACCATCCCTTTTCCCGCCCCAGAAAAGACCACACTCGCGTGTCAACTACATCAATATAATCAATAACTTATAACCTTACTTTTTATAAGGCTATTTCCCATCCAGCCCCCACTTTCCACTCGGGCAGCGGCTCCCGCCCAAAGCGCCCCGGCCCCTCCTGACCTGCGCATAGACAGCCCCCTCGGCCTCGCGTAGCATGCGGCCCGCCCATACTGACCACCCCCTGCCAAAGCCCTGCCATGACCCTCCCCACCGCCGCCCGCGCCTGCGGCATCGACTTCGGCACCTCCAACTCCACCGTCGGCTGGCAACGCCCCGGCCACCCCACCCTGCTGGCCCTGGAAGACGGCAAGGTGACCCTGCCCTCGGTGGTGTTCTTCAATGCCGACGAAAACACGGTGAGCTTCGGCCGGGCCGGCCTGGGGGAATATCTGGAAGGCTACGAGGGCCGCCTGATGCGCTCCCTGAAGAGCCTGCTGGGAAGCAGCCTGATCGAGGGCAAGACCGAGGTGCAGGGCCGGGCCCTGCTGTTCCGCGACCTGCTGGCCCAGTTCATCGGCGAATTGAAGGGCCGGGCGGAGAAGCTGGGCGGCCGGGCCTTCGACCAGGTGGTGCTGGGCCGGCCGGTGTATTTCGTGGACGACGATGCCAAGGCCGACCAGTTGGCCCAGGACACCCTGGCGGACATCGCCCGGCGCATCGGCTTCAAGGAAGTGAGCTTCCAGTTTGAGCCCATCGCCGCCGCCTTCCATTACGAGCAGGAAATCGACCGGGAGGAACTGGTACTAATCGCCGACATCGGCGGCGGCACCTCGGACTTCTCCCTGGTGCGCCTCTCCCCGGACCGGGCCCGGCATCTGGAACGGCGGGACGACCTGCTGGCCAATGGCGGCGTGCACATCGGCGGTACCGATTTCGACAAGCACCTGAGCCTGGCCGGGGTGATGCCCCTGCTCGGCCACAGGAGCCGCCTGAAGAATGGCCTGGAAATGCCCTCCAGCTACTACTTCAACCTGGCCACCTGGCACACCATCAATTTCGCCTACACCCGCCAGGTGAGCGCCGAACTCCAGGGCCTGCACTTCGACTCGGCGGAAAAAGAAAAGCTGGACCGCCTGCTCACCCTGATCCAGGAACGGGCAGGCCACTGGCTGGCGCTACAGGTGGAAGAAGCCAAGATCGCCCTGTCGGGGGCCGATACCGCCACCCTGGACCTGGAACGGCTGGAAGCAGGCCTCACCCCGGTTCTGACCCGGGAAGTGTTCGACCTGGCCATTGCCGGCATGGTGGAAAAAGTGGAAAGCACGGTGGCCGGCCTGCTAACCCAGGCCGGGCTGAAGGCGGAGCAGGTGGATACGGTGTTCTTCACCGGTGGTTCCAGCGGCGTGCCCCTGCTGCGCAGCCGCATATCCGCCCTCCTCCCCCAGGCCCGGCGGGTGGAAGGGGATCTCTTCGGCAGCATCGGTGCCGGCCTGGCGGTGGAGGCCGCCCGGCGCTTCGGCTGATGGGAGTGGTACGGCGGAGCGCGACTCCGGGTGACTGCCGGCTGAGTACGGCTGCATAAACTGCCCCCTTGCCGCCAGCCTTGATCCCTACCCCAGACGCGACCGAGGGCCCGCAGGCCCAGGCCTAGTGCAGATGCTTCGCCCGCACGGTCGGATGGAAGCCATAGGTATCATCCGGGACTGTATCTTCCCTGGCCTTCTCCATGGCGGAAAAGTCCACATGGTGGTCCCAATAGATATCCCAGCCCCGCCGCTGCTCTTCCAGTGCTTCCGGATGGTCCGCCAGATACTGGCTCATGAAACGAGTGAATTCAGAAACATAACGCCGGTCCATTTTTACCTCCTCCGGGGATGAATAGGGGCTGAACGCCCTCTGGCATCCATAGCACCCTGTGCCCCCCTAGACATCCCGCTCCCAGCAAACCTACCGGGCAATTTATATAGAGTCCGCCCGGGGAGAGAGGTTCCGCCGTATCTGCATGTCCCTGAGTCGCGTACACTAAGGGAATAATTCTGCATCCCTGCTGCCCCACGGCGATCCGGCCGGAGATGCTTTTCCCTCCTAACGAAGCGGTACGGCCCATGTCCCTCAGTCTCAGAGCCCGGATGCTGCTGTTGCTAGCCCTGACCTTCACGGTCCTGCTCGGCATCCTGTTCTATTCCACCTGGTCTGAGTATCGGGACAATCTGGAGCGTTCGGTCGCCGACATGGAAGGCAGCGTCGAGCGCATCGCCCGGGAGCAGGACGGGGTCATCCAGTATGGCCGCCAGCTGGTCACCATCCTCACTCAGACCCACGACCTGCCGATCTTCGCCAAGACCCCGCGCTGCGAGCAATTCCTCTCCCAGGTCCTGAATCAGGATCCACGCCTGGTCAATATCACCATTTCCACCGTGGACGGCAATGTGGTGTGCAACGCGGTTCATGGCACCCCCAGGTTCAACCTGGCCGACCGCCCCCATTTCCAGCAGGCCCTGCAAAGCCGCCAGCTGGTGATCGGCCAGGCGGTCACCAGCCGCAGCACCGGCAAGTGGAGCCTGCCGTTCGCCATGGCTATCCGGGACCACGCCGGCACGCCTCAAGGGGTGCTGGTGGTGCTGGTCAACCTGGCCTGGATCAATCAGGAACTGGCCAAGACCAACTACCCCAAGGGGGCGGTAATTGGCCTGGTGGACCAGGGCGGAACCATCCTCACCCGCCATCCGGACCCAGAAAAACTGGTGGGAACCAACATTGCCCAGGCCCAGATCTTCCACACCCTGCTGGCCCAGGGCGGCATCGGTAGCACCGAAGGCAAGGGGGTCGACGGCATCTCTCGCCTGTATGCCTTTGCCCATTTCGCGGAAACGGCGAGCGGCCCGATTTACCTGTGGATCGGCCTACCGACAGATCAACTCCAGCGGGGAGTGGAGCGCAAGTTCGCCTGGACCCTGGGCGCGGCCATCATCCTGCTGCTGCTCGCCTTTGCGGTGGTGTGGTTCGAGGGGGAGCGGCTGCTGCTGCGCCCCATTTCCGCCATTGTCCATGCGGCCCGGCGCCTGGGCCGCGGCGAGCATAACGTCAGCACCGGCCTGCCCCACAACGACGACGAACTGGGCCAGCTGGCCCGCACCTTCGACGAAATGGCGGTGGCCCTGCTCTCCAAGAACGAGATCCTGCGCCTCAATCGGGCCCTGCGCCTGCTCACCAACTGCAACAAGACCCTGATCCATGCCAGCAGCGAAGCGCAATTGCTGCAGGACGTCTGCCGACTCATCGTCGAGGAGGGCAACTACCGCATGGCCTGGGTCGGCTTTGCCGAGCAGGACAAGGACAAGAGCGTGCGACCGGTGGCCCAGCATGGCTACGACGACGGCTACCTAGAGACGGTGCGCATCAGCTGGGCCGATACGGAGCGGGGCCGGGGCCCCACCGGCACCGCCATCCGGACCGGGGAGGCCCAGATCAACCAGGACTTCGAGCACACCCCCCTGCTGGCCCCCTGGCGCGCCGATGCCCTGAAACGGGGCTACCAGTCGAGCATGGCCCTGCCCCTGAAGATTCCGTCCGGCATCCTCGGCGCCCTGACCATCTATGGCACGGAGCGGGAGGCCCCGAGCACCCAGGAAATGCAACTACTGCAGGAATTGGCGGATGACCTGGCCTTTGGCGTCGCCACCCTGCGCGCCCGCATGGCCCACGATGTCAGCGCCGAGCAACTGCAGCGCAGCATGGAATCCACCATCCAGGCCTTCGCCACCGCCCTGGAAATGCGCGACCCCTATACCGCCGGCCACCAGCGCCACGTGGCCGCCCTGGCCATGGCCATCGCCCGGGAACTTGGCCTGACGGAGGACGAGGCCCATGGCATCCGCCTCGCCGCCACGGTCCACGACATCGGCAAGATCAAGGTGCCGGCCGAGGTGCTAGTCAAACCGGGGCGCCTGACGGACCTGGAATATCGCCTGATCCAGACCCACGTGGAGGCCGGCCACGAGATCCTGAAAGGCATCGACTTCCCCTGGCCCATCGCCGACATCGTCCTGCAGCATCATGAACGACTCGACGGCTCCGGTTACCCCGCCGGCCTCAAGGGCGACGAGATCATGCTGGCCGCCAAGATCATGGCGGTGGCCGACACGGTGGAAGCCATGGCCGCCCACCGCCCCTACCGCCCCAGCCTGGGCACCGATACCGCCCTGGAGGAACTCCGGAGAAACCAGGGCAAGCTCTACGAGCCGGCGGTGGTGGATGCCTGCGAACGGCTGTTGCGCGAAGGCCGCTTTCAATTCCCGACCTGACCGCGGATGGAACCAGGCCGAACCCCATTCCCATCCCGTTGCTTGTCCTCCTAATCGTCGTCCGTTTTTGCCGGGAAATTCGCCAGGAGTCACGACGCCCTCCTCCGAAGCTCCCTGGCTCAGGGCTTCATGTCCGGTAGTTCCTCGAAGCCGAAGTAGTAAGGCGTGGTGCGCAGGGGCTGGAGCATGCCGCCTGCCTCCGGCGGGCGGCTCAGGCGCTCGTAATCCTGGGCCGAGAGGGGTTCGATCCGGGCCCGGTCGCTGGCCCGGCCCCGGTTGAATACCCGGTGGCGCCACTGATAGACGTCGTCGAGCTTTTCCTCGAAGGTGTAGTAGTGGCCGTTGTCGTTGTAGTAATCGACGAACCGGTTGCGCCCCAGGTAGATGGGGTTGGAGCCTTCGTAACCGACCTTCTCGTAGGTCACCGGGTCCGTGTTGAGGACATAGGACCAGTCTCCCGGAACGAAATTTTTCGGGGCGATGCCTTCGGTCATGCGCAATATCTTGCCCGGGCGCTCCAGTTCCCGCGGGTCGATATCCGTTTCGAAGCTCCACATGCGCCCCGGCTCCACATCCGCCAGGGGCCGCCGATCCTTGAGCAGGCGCGTTTGCACCAGCCGGACCTTGGAGGCATCCTGCTTAATGCGCCGGTAGTAATCCAGGATGCCTTGCACCAGCACCAGCCGCGCCGCAGCGTAGCAGCCGATTTCGTATTTATCCTGATGGAAAAAGGCGTCATTGACCGCCTGCCACAGGGGATAGCGTTTCCTCGGCGTGCCTGCCTTCCAGTACTTCGGGTTCCATTTCGACGGGTTGCCCTCGGGCCAGCCCCAGCGCAGGATTTCGGCCCAGGCCACGGTGTTCTGGCGGATGCCCACATGGTCCCGCAGGGCCTCGATATCGCAGGCCCGCCCGGCAAAGACGGTCAAACGGCCATGCTGCATCAGGGCCAGGACGATTTCCTTGGGCGACACGGTCACCACCTTGCGGGACTCGCCGCTGGCAGTGGGCAGCCAGGAGACATGCTGGGGAATGCCGAACTCCGGGCGTTCGGCCAAATCCAGGGTGTTGGTATCGGTATCGGGGGTCGTCAGGGTGAAGCGCAGCTTGCCTGCCGCCTCGTCCTCATGCACCGCGTAGCGGGCCGGATCGATCGCCAGCTCGGCCAGGTAGCGCGCCATGTCCTGACGAATGCGGGGCAGGCGCTCGGCCGGGCAGGTGAATTCGATGCCGGAATCCCCAGGCCGGGTCGGGACATCCCGGCCGTCGACCGTGGCCCCGGACTCTTCCCCCTGGGCGGAACCGGCCAACAGAACCCCAACGCAGCACAGGATGCCGAGCAGCACCCAGGCACGACAGCGAACGGCAGAAACGGAGGAATCGGAGGACATAGCGAGCACCTCCCTTTTTTCTTCACCCTACTCCACCACTCGGGGCCAGGCAAGGCGGGGTTTCCCTGGACTGGAGAATCGCCGGCTGGAACGAAAAACCGGGGCTCAGTGGCTGTGCCGGTGATGGATTTCCGGGAAGTGGGGATGGCTGTGGATCAGGGCCTGGTGCCGATGCCAATGGCGATGCCGAGTTCCCGGCGGCACCGGCACATCGTGGTCGTGCTGGTGGTGCTCGTCGTGGACATGCTCATGGTCGTGCTCCATCTCCCCGTGAGCATGCTCGTGGACATGGCCTTCGGTCAGGTGTAGCCAGGTACCCAGGCCCATCAGGGCGCCGGCGACAACCAGGGGCAGGGTCACCGCCTCCCCCATGCCCAGGGCGAGCAAGGCGCCAAAGAAGGGGGCGACGGCAAAATATGCTCCGGTGCGGGCCGTGCCCAGGTGGCGCAGGCCGATCACGAACAAGGCCAGGCTCACCCCATAGGCCAGCAGGCCCACCAGCATGGCGCCGAGCATCTGGGGCAACGGCGGCAGGGTGGCGCCCAGGGAAAAGGCCAGGGCCAGATTGACCAGGCCGGATACCAGCCCCTTGCGCGAGGCGATCCAGGTAGCGTCGGCCAGGGCGATCTTGCGCGTCAGGTTGTTATCCACGCCCCAGGCGAAGCACGCCCCGAGGACCGCCACGGCCGGCCACAGGCCGCTGAAGCGGGCCTCCCCCGGCCAGCTCAGGACCACGGCACCGGCGACGATGGCCCCCATGCCCAGGGCGATGCGCCGATCCACGTGCTCCTTGAAAGCAAACCAGGCCAGCAGGGCCGAAAACAGCCCTTCCGCATTGAGCAGCAGGGCCGCCCCGGAGGCCGGCATGCCGCTCAGGCCAAGCATCAGGAGCACGGGAGCGACGATGCCCCCGGCCAGGATGGCGCCGGCGAACCAGGCCACCTCCCCCCGGGGTAACCGCACCGCCGGCGCCCGGGTTAAAAGGCGGTACAGGGACAGCCCCAGGCCGGAGCCCAGATAGAGCAGCCCCGCCAGCAACCAGGGATTCACGGCGGCGAGCAGCCATTTCGCCAGGGGGGTGCCGGCGCCGAACAGCAGGGCGGCGCCGAGGGCAGCCGCCACGCCGGGTCGGCGCAAGCCTTGGATCAAGTTCATGGTCATGGTCTTGGTTAATTACGAATTCAGGATAGGCGAACGGAGCCCATCCCTGCCACCTTCAGCCATCCTCTGCCGTCGTGGCGGCGTTCAGAACGGGGGCCGGACTGGCGCCGATGCGGCAGTCGGAGGTGGCGCTGGCTGGGACGCCCGCTGCAGGCACAGGCGGTAGCGCATGTTGACGCGCTCGGCGAACCAGGCGGTAGTGATCTTGCTGCGGATCTTGGGACTTTTCAGGTCGATCTGGGGCATCGCTTCCCGAGGCAGGGGCCGGCCCGCCGCCTCGTCCGCCAGGGCGAAAAGACGCTGATAGAGGAGCGTCCGGCCAAAGGCCTCGGTCTTCTCCAGGCGCAAGCTGGCGACGATGTCACTGCCGCTCATCCGGAGCCGGCCGGAGAGGCCCAGGACCGCCTTCAGGGTGGCGCTGGGGACGCTGCTGGGAGCGCCATTTTCATAGTTGAGCAGGTCCCCGTCCGCCGTCAGGCTTTGCCCGGAAAGCCGGCCCAGGGCCTGCTGGAAGGCCGCATTGCGGCTGCTGTAGCGGCCGGCGTTGAAATCGGCGAAGCGGTGGATCGGCTCCCGGTAGGGGGCCGGATAGTCCAGCAGGTGGGCGATGCCGAAGTAGAGGCCGCCGCGGCGGGTGAACACGGCGTTGCGCAGGTCGCCGCCCAGCTCCCGGCTGAGGGCGATGCCGTAGGGCTTTTCCTTGGCGTGTTCCTGGGCGAAGGCCACGCTCACCTGCATCGGCCCGCCGGTGCGCACCGGGTTGTAGCCGGAAAGCAGCAGCTTGCCCCCCGGCACCTCGTCGATGATGTCGCTGTAGATCAGGCTCATCTGGCGCTCGGTGCGCAGGCTGTCGATGCGCTGCCGGTAGGTACGGCCATCGGGGGAAGTCTTGCCCAGGGCCGCGTCCAGGGCCAGCTTGGGGATATGGTGGGACTCGCGCCGGGCCTCGATTTCCTTCCAGGCCATGCGGGCCAGCCCCGGCACCTCCGGGTCGGCCCGGAAACTCGATTCCTGCTCGATGATGGCCATGGCGGCGCAGACGTTTTCCACGCTGGGGGCCAGGCGCAGGGCGCCGAAGGCATTGGCGATGTCCGCCGCCCAGCCGGCCCGCTCCCGGCCCACGGCAGGCGGCAACAGTTCCTGGGCCAGGGCCCGGGCCTGGGCCTCAATCACCTGGGCAGAAGGTGGCGCGGGGACTGTGGGAGCAGCCGGCACGGATGCCGCCGGCGGGCGCCGGGGGGCGTTGGAGGAAGATGGAGCGGACGGAGAAGAGGACGAAGGAGTCCCGGGCGTCGCCGCCTGGGGCAGCGGCGGGCTCTGCCGTGATTCCACCGGTGCCTCCACCGGCCCCGGAGCAGTGGCGCAGCCAGCCGCCAGCACGCCGGCCAGGACGGTGAGCCAGAGGGTCTTGCGCATCTGCGGGGCTGGGATCATGGCTATTCTTGTACCAAGGCCGAAGGGAACAGGGGCCGGCATCCTACCGCGCCCCGGGTCCAGGGGCTAGCCGCCCTTGGCACCGGCCAGGCGGATTTTGCGGTATTCCCCGGGGCGGGTGCCGGTCCATTTCTTGAACGCCCGGTGGAAGGCGCTGGGTTCGGCGAAGCCCAGTTCATTGGCGATGGCCATGATGCTGTTTTCCGAGTCACTAAGCAGGGAAATGGCCAGGTCCCGGCGCAGGTCGTCCAGGATGGTGCGGTAGGAGTTGCCTTCGTCTTCGAGACGACGGCGCAGGGTGGAGGGGGAGTAATGCAGTTCTTCGGCCAGGGTGCCGAAGGCAGGCCAGGCGGCGGGCGGGGTTTCCCGCAGGTGGCGGCGGATGCGGGCAGTGAGGCTGGCACTGTTCTTGTACTTGACCAGGAAATTGACCGGGGAGCTGCGCAGGAATTCCTTCATGCTGCGCTCGTTCTGGATGTTGGCCATGTCCAGGTATTCGGCGGCAAAGGTGATGCCCGACTGGGCCTGGTCGAAATTCAGGTTGGAGGAGAACAGCATGCGCCACTCGGCGCTGTAGCCCGGATCCGGACAACGGAAATCGGCCCCCAGCAGCGGAATGCGCCGCCCCACCAGCCAGCAGGCCAGGCCGTGGAGCATCAGCAGCAGGGTGCCGTAGGCGAAGGCGCGCCGGGGCGGCACCGGCCCGCCGGCCGCCCGTTCCTCCGGCCGGGGCAGGTCCTTGAGCACGATCCTGGCCTGGTTGCCCTCCCGCTCCAGGCTGCCCTCCATGTCGTCCAGAATCACCCGGAAGAAGCGCAGGGCCCGCTGCAGGGCTTTTTCCAGGTTTTCGCTATGGATGATGGCATGGCACAGCAGGGTGAAACTGCCCACTTTCATGCGGTGGCTGTCCATGCCGAAAAACTCGTCGTCCAGGGTACGGGCGATGAGGTGCCAGAGATTGCCGAAATGGGTGGAGGACACCCGGGCCTGGGGGGAATTGAGCAGCTCCGGCGAGATGCCGGAAGCCAGCAGCAGGCCATCGCAGTCCAGGCCCCGCTGGCGGATGCATTCCAGGGCTTCCTGGACGAAACAGATGGAAATGGTGCCCCGGTCGTTGCTTTTGGTACTCATCCTGGGGATTGAGGCGGAAAGTCAGTGGCAAATTCTACCACTCAAATTGAGCGGTTCCGGCATGGAGCCTGGGCCCGGCTCTGCCTAAACTGGGGGTTTGGGCCGATCCGTCCGCCGTATCCGTGCACCGTCGATGGCAGTCCATGACCGCGTGAATCGGCCCCCGATCATCCGAACCAGCAAAAGGAGCGTAATTCCATGCAGATCAAGGACAACGTATTTGTGGTAACCGGCGGTGGCTCCGGCCTGGGTGCCGCCACCGCCCGCATGATCGTCGCCAACGGCGGCAAGGTGGTGCTGGCCGACGTGAACAAGGAAGCCGGCGCCGCCATGGCCGCTGAGCTGGGCGCCAACGCCCGCTTCGTCGCCACCGATGTGGCCAACGAGGAAAGTGCCAAGGGCGCCTTCGCTGCCGCCCAGGAAATGGGCCAGCTGCGCGGCCTGGTGAACTGTGCCGGCATCGCTCCCGCCGAAAAGGTTGTGGGCAAGGAAGGCGCCCACAAGCTGGAATCCTTCTCCCGCGTCATCAACATCAACCTGGTGGGCAGCTTCAACATGATCCGCCTGGCCGCCGAAATCATGAGCAAGGCCGAAGCCGATGACAAGGGCGAGCGCGGCGTCATCGTCAGCACCGCCTCCGTCGCCGCCTTCGACGGCCAGCTCGGCCAGGCCGCCTATGCTGCCTCCAAGGGCGGCGTGGTCGCCATGACCCTGCCCATCGCCCGGGAACTGGCCCGCTCCGGCATCCGCGTCATGACCATCGCCCCCGGCATCATGGAAACCCCCATGCTCATGGGCATGCCGCCGGAAGTCCAGGAATCCCTGGGCAAGATGGTGCCCTTCCCCTCCCGCATGGGCAAGCCGGCCGAATACGCCGCCCTGGTGGAGCACATCTTCTCCAACCAGTACCTGAACGGCGAAGTGATCCGCTTCGACGGCGCCATCCGCATGGCCGCCAAGTAAGCCAGGCATCACGCGCCCATATCCCCAGATATCTCCAGATTCGCTGAAAGGAATTTCCATGTCCCAGCAAGATCCCATCGTTATCGTTTCCGTCGCCCGTACCCCCATGGGCGGTTTCCAGGGTGACTTCAACAGCCTGGCCGCCCCCCAGCTGGGCGCCGTGGCCATCAAGGCCGCCGTGGAGCGCGCCGGCATCAAGGCCGAGCAGGTGGAAGAAGTGGTGTTCGGCAACGTGCTGCAGGCCGGCATCGGCCAGGCACCGGGCCGCCAGGCTGCCCTGGGCGCCGGTCTCCCCCTCTCCGCCGGTGCCACCACCATCAACAAGATGTGCGGTTCCGCCCTCAAGGCCGTGATGATGGCCCACGACAGCCTGCTGGCCGGCTCCTACGAGATCGGCGTGGCCGGTGGCCAGGAATCCATGACCAACGCCCCCTACCTGCTGCCCAAGGCCCGCGGCGGCTATCGCCTGGGCCACGGCCAGGTGATGGACCACATGTTCCTGGACGGTCTGGAAGATGCCTACCAGCGTGGTCGCCTGATGGGCACCTTTGCCGAGGAATGCGCCGAGGCTTATGGCTTCACCCGCGCCGCCCAGGACGAATTCGCCATCACCTCCACCACCCGGGCCCAGAAGGCCATCAACGAAGGCCTGTTCAAGTGGGAAATCGCCCCCGTCACCGTCGCCGGCAAGAAGGGCGAAGTCGTGGTGGATAAGGACGAGCAGCCCCTCAAGGCCCAGATCGACAAGATCCCCAGCTTGAAGCCCGCCTTCAAGAAGGACGGCACCGTCACCCCCGCCAACTCCTCCTCCATCTCCGACGGCGCTGCCGCCGTGGTGCTGATGAAGGCTTCCAAGGCCAAGGAACTGGGTCTCTCCCCCATCGCCAAGATCGTCGGCCACACCACCCACGCACACGAACCCAACCTGTTCGCCACCGCTCCCGTCTTCGCCATGGAAAAGCTCCTGAAGAAAAACGGCTGGAGCGTGGGCGACGTGGATCTGTGGGAAATCAACGAAGCCTTCGCCGTGGTCACCATGGCCGCCATCCATGACCTGAAGCTGGACCCGGCCAAGGTCAACGTGCACGGCGGCGCCTGCGCCCTGGGCCACCCCATCGGCGCTTCCGGCGCCCGCATCCTGGTGACCCTGATCGGCGCCCTGAAGCAGTACGGCAAGAAGAAGGGCGTGGCCTCCCTGTGCATCGGCGGCGGCGAAGCCGTGGCCGTCGGCGTGGAAATGTTCTAAGCCCCGGCTCTAAGCCCCAGCCAAGCAGCAAAGCTGAACCGGCGGCGCGCAGCCTCACGCTCCGCGCCGCCCTCAAAAGACAAGACGGAGTAGTAGCAAATGATTCTGACGCAGGAACAGGAAATGATCCGCGACTCCATGCGCGCCTTCGCGCAGGAGCGCCTGGCCCCCTTCGCCGCCGAATGGGACAAGAACCACACTTTCCCCGCCGAGGCCCTCAAGGAACTGGGCGAACTGGGCGCCATGGGCATGTGCGTGCCGGAAGAGTGGGACGGCGCCGGCATGGACTACATGAGCCTGGTGCTGACCCTGGAAGAAATCGCCGCCGGCGATGGCGCCACCTCCACCATCGTCTCGGTGCAGAACTCCCTGGCCTGCGGCATCACCATGAAGTACGGCACCGACAACCAGAAGGAAGAATGGCTCAAGCCCCTGGCCCGGGGCGAAAAGCTGGGCTGCTTCTGCCTCACCGAACCCCACACCGGCTCGGACGCCGCCGCCATCACCACCCGGGCCGAGCGGGACGGCGACCACTTCATCCTCAACGGCGTGAAGCAGTTCATCACCACCGGCAAGCACGCCCACATGGCCATCGTCTTCGCCGTCACCGACAAGGCCGCCGGCAAGAAGGGCATCTCCTGCTTCCTGGTACCCACCAACACCCCGGGCTTCATCGTCGGCCGCACCGAAGAGAAGATGGGCCAGCACGCCTCCGACACCGTCCAGATCATCCTGGAAAACTGTCGCGTGCCCGCCTCCGCCCTGCTGGGCAAGGAAGGCGAAGGCTACAAGATCGCCCTGTCCAACCTGGAAGCCGGCCGCATCGGCATCGCCGCCCAGTCCATCGGCATGGCCCGGGCCGCCTTCGAGGCCGCCGTCGCCTACGCCAAGGAGCGCATCACCTTCGGCCAGCCCATCATCGAGCACCAGGCTGTCAATTTCCGCCTGGCCGACATGGCCACCCTGCTCGACGCCGCCCGCCTCATGGTGTGGCGCGCCGCCAGCCTGAAGGACGCCGGCAAGCCCTGCCTGACCGAAGCCTCCATGGCCAAGATGTTCGCCTCCGAAGCCGCCGAGAAGATCGCCTCCGCCGCCATCCAGATCCACGGCGGCGTCGGCTACACCTCCGACTTCCCGGTGGAGCGCATCTACCGCGACGTGCGCATCTGCCAGATTTACGAAGGTGCCAACGACATCCAGCGCCTGGTCATCGGCCGCGCCATCGCCCAGTAATCAAAATTCACTCCCCACCTGCCCGGCAGCCGCAAGGCCCCGGGCAGATCGGGGCAAGGAAAAAGAATGGGACCATTACACGGTATCAAGGTGGTGGAATTCGCCGCCCTGGGCCCCGCCCCCATGGGCACCATGCTGCTCGCCGACCTGGGGGCCCAGGTGGTGCGCATCGAGCGCAAGACCAGCGGCCGCCCCACCGCCGATCTGTTCGACCCGAAAATCGACATCCTCAACCGCAACCGCCAGGTGGTGGCCCTGGACCTGAAGAAGCCGGAAGGCATCGAGGCGGCGCTGCAACTGATCGCCAATGCCGACGCCCTGATCGAGGGCTTCCGCCCCGGGGTCATGGAGCGCCTGGGTCTCGGCCCTGAAGTGTGCCTCGCCCGCAATCCGCGCCTGGTCTATGGCCGCATGACCGGCTGGGGCCAGAGCGGCACCCTGGCCCAGGCCGCCGGCCACGACATCAACTACCTCTCCCTCTCCGGCGCCCTGCACGCCATCGGCGAGAAGGGCGGCAAGCCCGTGGTACCGCTGAACCTGGTGGCCGACTGCGGCGGCGGCGCCCTGTTCCTCGCCCTGGGCGTCCTGGCCGCCCTGCTCGAAGCCAAGGGGTCGGGCAAGGGCCAGGTGGTGGATACGGCCATGACCGACGGCTGCGCCACCCTGATGACCATGATGTACACCCTGAAGGCCATGGGTCAGTGGAGCCAGGAGCGGGGCAGCAATCTGCTCGACGGCGGCGCCCACTTCTACGACACCTACCGCTGCCTGGACGGGAAATACATTTCCATCGGCCCCATCGAACCTCAGTTCTACGCCCTGTTCCTGGAGAAGGCCGGCATCGCCAACCCCGACTTCCAGGCCCAGTGGGATCGAGGCCAATGGCCGGCGCTGAAGGAAAAACTGGCCGCCATCCTCCTCGGCAAGACCCGGGACGAGTGGTGCGCCCTGATGGAAGGCACCGACGCCTGCGTCGCCCCGGTGCTGGACATGGACGAGGCGCCCAAGCATCCGCACAACGTCTCCCGGGGCACCTTCATCGAGGTGGAGGGCGTGGTGCAACCCGCCCCGGCGCCCCGCTTCAGCCGTACCGTGCCGGACAAGCCGACGCCGCCCACCGCCTCCCCTGCCCCGGCCGAAGTGCTGGCCGGCTGGGGTTTCACTGCCGACGAGGTAGCCCGCCTGCAGGCCTGCGGCGCGGTCTAGGCCGCACTAGCAAACCAACACCGGCGGCCTGCCGATTGACTGATTGGCCGCCCTGAGAACACCGGCAGGAGGTCACTTTCCCTCTGCCCCTTTTTCGTATCGTAAGGAGAATGTTGTGGCTGCAAACAATCCCTACTCCACCGGACTCGATCGCAATCCGGCCAACTATGTTCCGCTCTCCCCCCTGACCTTCCTGGAGCGCTCGGCCTACATCTATCCGAAGCGGATTTCCGTCATCCAGGGCGACCGCCAGTACACCTGGGCCGAGTCCTACCGCCGTTGCCGCCAGCTGGCTTCCACCCTGGCGAAGCGGGGCATCGGCAAGGGCGACACGGTGGCCGTCATGCTGCCCAACGTGGCCCCCATGTTCGAGGCCCATTTCGGCATTCCCATGGCCGGCGCCGTGCTCAACACCCTCAACACCCGCCTCGATGCCGAGGCCGTGGCCTTCATGCTGGACCACGGCGAAGCCAAGGTGCTGATCACCGATCCCGAATTCTCCGCCATCGTCAAAGGCGCCCTGGAACTGATGAAGGGCGAGAAGCCCCTGGTCATCGACGCCATGGACCCGGACTACACCGGCGGCGAGCGCCTGGGCGTGATGGACTACGAGAGCTTCATCGCCGAGGGCGACCCGGAATTCGCCTGGTCCCTGCCCGAGGACGAATGGGACGCCATCGCCCTCAACTACACCTCCGGCACCACCGGCAACCCCAAGGGCGTGGTCTATCACCACCGGGGCGCCTACCTGAACTCCATGTCCAACATCGTCTCCTGGGGCATGCCTCCCCAGGCGGTGTATCTGTGGACCCTGCCCATGTTCCACGCCAACGGCTGGTGCTTCTCCTGGACCCTGGCCGCCAACGCCGGCACCAGCGTCTGCCTGCGTCGCATCGAGGTCGGCACCATCTTCAACCTGATCCGCCAGCACAAGGTCACCCACATGTGCGGCGCCCCCATCATCTACGGCATGATGATCAACGCCCCGGCGGAAGTCCGGGCCGGCATCGAGCACCAGGTGAATGGCCTCATCGCCGGCGCCGCGCCTCCCGCCGCCATCATCGAGGGCGCCGAGCTGATCGGCCTCAACATCACCCACGTCTATGGCCTGACCGAAACCTACGGCCCGGCTTCCGTCTGCGCCAAGCATCCGGAATGGGATAAGCTGCCCCTGGACATGCGCACCGCCCGCAACGGCCGCCAGGGCGTGCGTTACCACGCCCTGGAAGCCATTAGCGTGATGGACCCGGAAACCATGCAGCCAGTCCCCTGGGACGGCGAGACCATGGGCGAGATCATGTTCCGCGGCAACCTGGTGATGAAGGGCTACCTGAAGAACCCGGCCGCCACCGAGGAATCCTTCGCCGGCGGCTGGTTCCACTCCGGCGACCTGGCGGTGGTCCATAGCGACGGCTATGTGAAGATCAAGGACCGATCCAAGGACATCATCATCTCCGGTGGCGAGAACATCTCCTCCCTGGAAGTGGAAGACGTGCTTTATCGCCACGCCGCAGTGATCGCCGCCGCCGTGGTGGCCAAGCCCGATGCCAAGTGGGGTGAGGTGCCCTGTGCCTTCGTCGAACTGAAGGCCGGCGCCAGCGTCACCGAAGCCGAGATGGTGGCCTTCTGCCGCGAGCACATGGCCCACTTCAAGGTGCCCAAGCAGATCGTTTTCGGCGAACTGCCCAAGACCTCCACCGGCAAGATCCAGAAATTCGTGCTGCGCCAGACCGCCAAGTCGGCCCTGGCCATCGAATGACGGACTGAAGCGCCAAAACAAAAAAGGCTACGGGTTTCCGTAGCCTTTTTTCTTGGTACTAAGCCAACGGGCCTCAGACGGCCCGCCGACAGCCCCCTTAGCCCTGTTTAACCATGTCCAGGGCCACCGCTTCCGCCACCTTGATGCCATCCACCCCGGCGGAGAGGATGCCCCCGGCGTAGCCGGCGCCTTCGCCCGCCGGGTAGAGGCCCCGGGTATTCAGGCTCTGGAAATTGTCGCCGCGCTTGATGCGAATCGGCGAGGAGGTGCGGGTTTCCACCCCGGTCATCACCGCATCGGCCATGGCGAAGCCGTGGATCTGCTTGTCGAAGGCAGGCAGGGCCTCGCGCAGGGCGGTGACGACGAAGGGCGGCAGGCACAGGGACAGATCGGTCCAATGCACGCCGGGGGTATAGGAAGGCTCCACGCCCCCCGGGGCCACCGAGGGCTGGCCCTTGAGGAAATCCCCGACCCGCTGGGCCGGGGCCGCATAGGTGCCGCCGCCGACCTCGAAGGCCTTGGATTCCCAGTAGCGCTGGAACTCGATGCCGGCCAGGGGATGGCCCGGGTAATCCACTTCCGGCGAGATGCCGACGACGATGCCGCTGTTGGCATTGCGCTCGTTGCGCGAATACTGGCTCATGCCGTTGGTCACCACCCGCCCCGGTTCCGAGGTGGCCGCCACCACCGTGCCCCCCGGGCACATGCAGAAGCTGTAGGCCGAGCGCCCGTTGCTGCAGTGATGCACCAGCTTGTAGTCGGCGGCCCCGAGGAGCGGGTGGCCGGCGGAAGGGCCGAAGCGGGCTCGATCGATGAGGGACTGGGGATGCTCGATACGCACGCCGATGGAGAAAGGCTTGGCCTCGATATAGACGCCGTGGTCGAAGAGCATCTGGAAGGTATCCCGGGCGCTGTGGCCCACCGCCAGCACCACGTGGTCGGTGGCGATGCGCTCGCCGCTGGCCAGCACCACGCCGCGCACCTGGCCCTGGCCGTCGGCGCCCCGCTCGATGTCGATTTCTTCCACCTTGCAGCCGAAGCGCACCTCGCCGCCCAGGGCGAAGATGGTGGCGCGCATTTTCTCCACCATGCCCACCAGCTTGAAGGTGCCGATGTGGGGCTTGTTGATGTAGAGGATTTCCTCCGGCGCCCCGGCCTTGACGAACTCCTCCAGCACCTTGCGGCCGTGGTGCTGGGGGTCCTTGATCTGGCTGTAGAGCTTGCCATCGGAGAAGGTGCCGGCGCCGCCTTCACCGAACTGGACGTTGGATTCCGGGTTGAGCTGGCCCTTGCGCCACAGGCCCCAGGTGTCCTGGGTCCGCTCCCGCACTGCCTTGCCCCGCTCCAGGATGATGGGCTTGAAGCCCATCTGGGCCAGCACCAGGCCGGCGAACAGGCCGCAGGGGCCGGTACCGATGACCACCGGCCGGCTCGGCAGATCGGCCGGGGCCTGGGCGACGAAACGGTAGCTGGTGTCCGGCGTCGGCATCACGTGCCGGTCGCCCTGCAGGCGCTTGAGCACCGCCGCCTCGTTCTTCAGGTCCACATCCAGGGAATAGATCAGGGCGATGGCGGACTTTTTCCGCGCATCGAAGCTGCGGCGGTAAATCGAATAACCCAGCACATCCCCCTCCTCCACCCCGAGACGCTGGCAAATGGCGGAGCGAATCGCGCCTTCGGCGTGATCGAGGGGAAGCTTTACTTCATTCAGTCTCAACATGCGCAAAAATCCGGAAACCCCGGTGGCAACGGCACCACGACGGCGGCAAGGCCGCTATTCTACCTCCTCGGAAAATGCCGACGCGGCTCTTGTGCATGGCGCATCGAGCCCTGCCCCCCCGCCCCTATTCCCCGCCCCTATTCCCCGCCCCTATCCCCTACCACCACTCCCCGCCCACTTTCTCGGCAGCCCCCGGCAAGGGGACCTAATATTGAAGAGTGGCCATGCCATTCGGCCCGCGGCACGGCGGGGTGCGGCGAAGGGTAACGAGAGGTGGCGAGAGGCAATTGCAGACCTAGCCCCCCCCACCACGCATCAACGGGGTGATCCCCCGCCTCGATTCCCCCGCCACCCATTGCCCCAACACGCCCGGCACAGTGAAGGAGACGCCAAATGTTTTGGGAAACCGGTTCCAGCAGCGTTTTCATCTTGATCGTGGTGGCGGTGCTCTTTCTCGGCTCCGCCGTGCGCATCTTCCGCGAATACGAGCGCGGCGTCGTCTTCACCCTGGGCCGCTTCTGGCGGGTCAAGGGGCCGGGCTTGGTGATCATCATTCCAGCCATCCAGCAGGTGGTGCGGGTGGACCTGCGCACCGTGGTGCTGGAAGTACCGACCCAGGACGTGATCTCCCGGGACAACGTCTCGGTCAAGGTCAGCGCCGTGGTCTATTTCCGCGTCGTCGATCCGGAGAAGGCCATCATCCAGGTGGTGGATTTCCTCAACGCCACCAGCCAGCTGGCCCAGACCATGCTGCGCTCGGTCCTGGGCAAGCACCTGCTGGACGACATGCTGTCCGAGCGGGAACGGCTCAACACCGACATCCAGCAGGCTCTGGACGCCCAGACCGACACCTGGGGCATCAAGGTCTCCAATGTGGAAATCAAGCAGGTGGATCTCACCGAATCCATGATCCGGGCCATCGCCCGGCAAGCCGAGGCGGA
>DATEZY010000140.1:0-11295 GCA_035255085.1 Azospira sp.
GGTTACCGTGATGGCCGCGCGCTCGGCTGCCAGATTGACGCTGGCCTCCACGCCGGGCAAGCGGTTGAGTACCTTTTCCAGCCGGGTGGAGCAGGCCGCGCAGGTCATGCCGGCAACGGGCAAGTCCAGACGGGTGGAAGCAGAGGGGGAAGAGGCGAAAGGCTGGGACACGGCAATCTCGGCAAGAAGCATTAGCTATAGGTAATTATGGGCATACTCGGCTCCAGCTGCCAGGTACAGTGGCGCCGCAAGACGATCACCACAGGCGGCGGTACTCAAGCACCGCTCCCCTACCCTGCCGGCTATTTCACCAGCAGTACCGGCCGCTCACACAGGTGCAGCACCTTGGTCGCCACGGAGCCCAGCAGGGCACCGCTGACCGCGCCCCGGCCATGGCTGCCCATGAGCACCAGATCGACCTGGAGTTCCTGGGCCTGGTGGGCAATGACCTGGGCCGGCTGGCCGACGTGGATGTGGCGCTGGTAGGCCATGCCGGCAGCCTTGAGTCGGGCTTCCACCGATGCCAGGTCCTGCTCGGCCTCCTCCCGGTAGTGGCGCTCCACGGTCTCGTGGCTCAAGTGAGCCTGCACCAGCCCCACCGGAATAGGCGGATGGACATAGAGCAGATGCACCACCGGTGCTTCCTGGTACCAGTTCCGGTGTTCCACCAGGTGGGCAGCTGCTCGCTGGGCGCACTCGGAACCATCCACCGCAAGAAGAATCGTGACCATGTCGCGCTCCCGTTATTTTGAACACTCAGCTAAATTGGGCCAGGCGCCAGGCGCCCCACAGCCCCCATATGCCAAAGCCTAGCACCAGGAGGCCGGCGACGGCACGCACGGCCGGACGACGGGTGAATTCCTGAAGGCGGGCCGCCAGCAGGCCGGCGAGTAACAGATTGGGCAGGGTGCCCAGGCCAAAGGCCAGCATCAGTCCGGCGCCCCGGGTGGCGCTGCCGCTCACCAGGGCCGAGGCGAGAACGCTATAGACCAGGCCGCAAGGCAGCCAGCCCCAGAGCAGCCCCAGAGGGAAGGCCTGGCCGACCCGGCGCGCCGGCAGGAATCGTTTGCCCAGAGGCTGCAGGCGCCGCCACAAGGTCTGGCCAGCCCCTTCGATGGGCGCCAGGATACGGGTCAGGCCCAGCAGGTAAGCACCCAGGGCCACCAGCATGAGATTGGCCAGGACATAGAGGACGATGCGTACCGGCCACTGCCCCCCCAGGGCCAGCCCGGCGGACCCCACTGCCCCGGCCAGGGCTCCGGCCAGGCCGTAGCTCAGGATGCGGCCCGTGTTGTAGGCCAGATGCAGGGACCCGCGGGGAGCACAGGAGGAGGACGCTGCGCCCAAAGACAGGGCGCCGACGATGCCACCACACATGCCGACGCAGTGGGTGCCACCGAGGAAACCGATGAGGAAGACGGCGAGAAAGCCGGTATCAGGCATGGGACGCGGGAGGGAAGAGGCGACAGGGTTGGCTCATAGGGCCCATTATAATCCGGTCGCCGGACCACGCCCGGCGACCGGTACCCCCCTGTGGGCGCCTCTCAGTTAAACCCGGTTCAGATGACCTTGGAGTAGCGGGTGCGCTGCCGGTCGGCGCGCAGGTACTTGTCGAACACCATGGAAATGGCCCGCACCAGGAGACGCCCCGGTGGCAGCACGGTGATCCACTTGTCGTCAACCTTCACCAGACCGCCCCGTTCCAGTTCCTTCAGGTCTTCCAGTTCGGCGGCGAAGTATTTCTTGAAGTCGATCAGGTGGGCGATTTCGATGGATTCCGTTGAAATCTCAAAATGGCACATCAGGGCCTGGATGATGGAACGGCGCAGCAGGTCGTCGGCGGTCAATTCGATGCCGCGCAGCACCGGCAGCACGCCGGCGTCGAGGCGATCGTAGTATTCGTCCAGGGTGCGGTAATTCTGGCTGTAGGTCGGCCCCACCTTGGCAATGGAGGAAATGCCGAAGGACAGCATGTCGCAGTCCGCATGGGTGGAGTAGCCCTGGAAATTGCGGTGCAGGCGGCCCTGGCGCTGGGCCACGGCCAGTTCGTCGTCGGGCTTGGCGAAGTGGTCCATGCCGATGAAGACGTAGCCGGCATCGGTCAGCTTCTTGATGGCCAGGGAGAGGATCTGCAGCTTGGTGTCGGCGCTGGGCAGGTCGTCGTCGGCAATCCGCCGCTGGGGCTTGAACAGGCCCGGCAGGTGGGCGTAGTTGTAGATCGACAGGCGGTCCGGATCCATGGCCAGGACCCGCTCCAGGGTACGGTTGAAGCCCATCACGGTCTGGTGCGGCAGGCCGTAGATGAGGTCGATACTGATGGACTTGAAGCCGCTCTTGCGGGCCTGGTCCACCACAGTGAAGGTTTCTTCCTCGGTCTGGACCCGATTCACCGCGACCTGCACCCGCTCGTCGAAATCCTGAACGCCCAGGCTCATGCGGTTGAAGCCCAGTTCGCCGAGCAGGGACACGGTTTCCCGGTCCACCTTGCGCGGGTCCACCTCGATGGAAATTTCCGCCCCATCCACCAGCTTGAAGTGGCGCCGGGTCAGGTCCATGAGCTGGCGCATTTCCTCGTGGGAAAGGAAGGTGGGCGTACCGCCGCCCCAGTGCAACTGGGAGACTTCCCGATCCCCATCCAGGTACTCGGCCTGGAGTGCCATTTCCTTGCCCAGATACTTGATGTACTTGGCGCTGCGACCGTGATCCTTGGTGATGATCTTGTTACAGGCGCAGTAATAGCAGATGGTGTTACAGAAAGGGATGTGGAAGTATAATGAGAGCGGTCGGCTGATACCGCCGATGTTGCGCTTCCCCAGCCACAGTTTCAGGGCTTCGGCGTCGAAAGCTTCGACGAAACGATCCGCCGTCGGATAGGACGTATAACGCGGCCCATTGACATCGAAGCGGCGGATGATCTGGGGATCGAAAACGAGGTTATTGGCGGTAAATGTCATTGAACGAGCGTATTGGCAAAGTCGCACATTAGATGCGACTTATTATCGTGGTGCTGGGACAGGGGCACGTTGACCTGGATCAAAGGCCCCAACAAGGCTAAATTATAGGGCTTATCACCGGTCCGGACACCCCCGGTCCAGCGAGGAACAGCATGCCGTTGAAACGCGCGAACGCTCAGGAAATTTCCCTTGCGGTCATCAAGACCGCCTGCTCCAACTGCAACCTGCAAGAGCTTTGCCTCCCCCTCGGCCTCAACGAAAACGAAATCGCCAAGCTCGATGAAATGGTGAGCAACCGCCGCAAGATCAAGCGCGGCGACCACCTCTATCGGGCCGGCGAGGGCTTTGACGCCATTTACGCCATCCGTGCCGGCTTCTTCAAGACCGACGTGCTGCTCGAGGACGGCCGGGACCAGGTGACCGGCTTCCAGATGGCCGGCGAGTTGCTGGGCCTGGACGGCATCAGCAACGAAATCCACTCCTGCAATGCGGTAGCCCTGGAAGACAGTGAAGTCTGCGTCATCCCCTTCGCTCGCCTGGAAGGGCTGTCCCGGGAAATCGTCACCCTCCAGCACCACTTCCACAAGGTCATGAGCCGGGAGATCGTGCGCGACCACGGGGTAATGATGCTGCTCGGCACCATGCGCGCCGAGGAGCGGCTGGCCGCCTTCCTGCTCAACCTTTCCCAGCGCTTCACCGCCCGCGGCTACTCCCACGCCGAGTTCTACCTGCGCATGACCCGGGAGGAAATCGGCAGCTATCTGGGCCTCAAGCTGGAAACCGTGTCCCGGGCCTTCTCCCGTTTCCAGGAAGAAGGGCTCATCGCCGTGCAGCAAAAACATATCCGCATCCTGGACATTCCCGGCCTGAAGAAGCTGATGACCCATCAGTCTTCCTGATCACAAACCGCCCTTTCCTCCCCTAATTCACTCCGGAAACCGGGCACCCCGGCGCGAAGCCATCTTGCGGCCGATGGCTTCATTCTGCTCCGGGCTCAACACCCGTCGCGCCAGGGGCAACAACTCCGCCGTCTCCCGCTCGATATGTCCGAGATACAGCTCGGCCAGGGTCTCCACCTGGGCCGCCGGCAAGTCATTGGCCTCACCGCTCAATAAGAATCTTAGGTGGGCCAGCAGGGTATCCCGAAGCTGATCCATGTGCCGGTGATCCGCCAGCAGGCGGGTGACCAGAGCCTGGGTCTGGGTAAGCGCCTCCCCCTGAGCAGTCGCCAGGAGGGCGGGAAACAGATCGCTCTCCTCGTCTTCATGGTGGTGGGGAGCCGCGGCGGAAAAATAGCGCAGCACCCCGTGAAGCGCATCCCGCGCCGCGCCATCAACGCCATGCTGCGGCAGATAGGTCACCAGACGGCGCAAGGTCTCGATCTGGGCCATGATGCGGCCATGGCAAGCATCGAGCATTTCCACGGGTTCGTCGAAACTGGGGGCCGCAGGGCCCAGGAGAGATGCGGACATGAACACTACCTCAGGAAGAGAAGGAAGCCGGCGGCACTGCGGCTCAAGGCCACCGAGACGATATAGGCAAACACCAGCACGGCCAGAACGAAGAAGCTCAGGCGTACGGCCTTGCTGCGCCCCCGCTTGAGCGCCACGGTGCCGCACAGGATATAGGCCAGCAACCCCAGCACCTTGGCCGTGAGCCAGCCCTGGACAAAGGGATACTGGGCCGTGACATAAGCCAAGCCAAGGGCGCTGCCGAGCAGCAGGGTATCCACCACATGGGGAAAAATACGGGCCGGGCGGGATTTCAGCCAGGACGAGTCCAGAGCCATGAGCAGGCCCCGCAACAGGAAGCCGCCGCCGGAAAGCGCGACACAGGTGACGTGCAGATGCTTCAGCGCCAGATACATGCAAGCCCCTTCTAACCGGGTTGCCCATCCGGCCGGGGCCGGAGATAGATGCCTAGGTGCAGCCAGCACCAGGTGCCAAAAACCACCAGCCAGCCAAGGGCTGCCAGCCATTGCAGGTTGAGCACTCCCGGTACCGGAAAAAACTCACCGGCGATGCGCAGTAAAGGGATCAACTGGAATAGCCAGAACAGGGGCCAGGTCCACTTATCCCCCTCGGCAATGGCCCGCCCCGAATGCCCGAGGGTGACCCGGGTGGCCATGCCCAGGAGCATGGAGGCGAAATAGCCGATGCTGATCGCGTGCAGGGGGGCCAGCCCGGCCCAACTCCCTCCGGCGGCCAGCACCAGGCTCTGCACGACGTAGAGGCTCAGCCCCAGGCCGAGCCACAGGGTAGAGACATGCAACATAGCCAGCATGGGCACCCTCAGGGCTCGCCGTATTTGCCACTTCCAGCTGCAGTGGAAGGCCAGGATAGCCGCCGCCGCGTCGGGCAGCCAAAGCCAGACCCTCAAGCCAGCGAGGGCCAGCACGCCATGGGCGGCAAAGCAGCCGAGCATGGCCCACAGCAGGGGCATGGGACGATAGACCTGGTAGCCCTTGAGCACCGCGCCGGAGAAAAAGGGCAGCATGCGGTGGCTGACGATAAAGAAGATCGGCAGGAGAAAACCCCAGATGCCGAGTTCAATGCCGCTACGTACCCAGCCCGGCGCCATGGCCGCCATGCCCCAGGCGTAAATCAGAAGCCCCGCAGCGCCGATAGCCAGGGCCGCCAGGATGGCGTAGGCGTGACTGCGATCGACACCGAAGGCCGCCGGCTGGGGCCAGCGAACCGCCCGCCAGAGGCCGCTCCAGCCCCAGACCCAACCCAGGAGCACCAGCCCCAGACCCAGGGGCTGCAGCAAGGGCAGCGCCAGGCCCAGCCAGAACAGCAGCCAGCCGCCGGCCAGGAAGAAAAAGGCCGGCTGGTAGCAGGATGGTGCCAGGGACGGGGCGCTGACCCACTTCGGTAGCGCCGTCATGAGAAAGCCAAAAATGAACAGGGGGAACAAGCCATAGAGCATCACTGCCCCATGCAGCCATACCGCTGGTCGTCCCCAGGTCACCGCACCGTAGAGGTCGGCGTAGCGGGCCCCGAGGTCGAACGCCCAGAACAACATGGCGACCAAGGCCTGGACGGCCCCGGCGAAGAACATCATGCGATGGGGGGCGCTGAGAAATACGGATGCCATGTCAGGAAAGTTCGATCAGACGCTGTCGGATGTGGGCCAGATGGGACCGGTAGACCTTGAGACCAGCCAGGAGATTCCATCCCAGCCACAAACTATCCAGCAACAGGGCCAGTCCGGCCGGGTAGATCAGCCCACGGGGCCAGAACACAGCCCCCAGAAGCAGGGCCAGCGCCAGGGCATGGGCAAACATCTGCCGCAACATGCGGGACTCGGCCAGAATTTTTTTCATGTTGGGCGCCACTACTCGCCCCTGGCCGGCATTCTGCAAATGTAGCCAGAACAGAAAGGGAACAATCTTGTAGAGCATGCCGGAGATGACCGACATGAAGCCGCCCACCAGGAGCAGGATGCCAAACACCAGGGGCTGGCCATCCCACCCCGCCAACCCGGGCAGCCATTTTCCCAGCAGCCACAGCAGGGCAGCGGCCAGACCGCTGACCAAACCCAGGCGCCAATAGCCCTGGGTGGCATCGAGGCGGGCCCGCTTGCTGCGCACCAGCAGCACCAGGGCAACCAGCGCAAAGCCACCGCAGGCCAGCACCAGCCCGATCGCCAAAATATCCGCGTAGCCCCAACCGGCGGCCTCGGCGCCACTCCACAGCGCCAGAAGCAGGAAGGTCCACGGGGCGAGAACCCGGGTCAGCCACAGGGGGAATGGCGGCGTCAGGAGGAACATGGGCACCACCACGTAGGCCACGCCCGATAGCAGCAGCACACCCCAGCCCACCAGGCCCCAGGTGAGGTGGATATTCGTGGTCAGATTTAGGGGCAGTGCAAATTGCCAACCCAGGGATGCGGCCAGGAGTGCGCCGAGAAAGACAGTGCCCCCCAACCCCAGGAGGGCCAGCTTGAGCGCCCAGTTGGTCGGCGTGTCGCCGCCTTCGCTGCTACCCATATGGCGCCGCCCCAGGGCGCTGATCACGGCGCCAAGAAAGAGCAACGCTCCACCACCCAGCAGGAACATGGCCCACTGGAACAGCATCGGTTTGAAACTAAGAAAGGCTGCCGCCAACAAGCCCACCCCCAGGGTGACGGCTCCATGCACCCCCCGGGCGAGGACCAGAGGATGCTTGACGGTGGCGCCGGTGACTACCGGCAGTATTTGCAGCAGGGCTCCCAGCATGACCTGCAACATGAAGCCGAGCGTCAGTAGGTGGGTCAGGGCCAGGGTGCCCGGCATCCAGCGGGAAGCCAAGACTTCCGGCCCCTGGATGAGCAACAATCCTCCGGCCAGGGCACCAAAGAGGGGGGCCGTAAGAAAAAAGCGCAGGGGCGCAGCCAGGGGAGGGGCCTGATCAAAAGACAGCATGGCTTGCATCGACTTGAAGATTACCAGGCCCGGAACCGCCCCCGGGTCAGACCTGCTTCCAGATGAGGATTTCCACCGTGCCGTCGGCCTGGGTCTCGGCCGCATAGGTATAGCCATTGTTGAGCAATACCCGATAGAGGGGATGGGGCTCCCGATACAGCAACAGCAACAGCTTTTCACCGGCCTTGAGGTTATCCAGCCCTTCCATGGTCAGCACGAAAGGCTCCGGCGGCTCCATCTGGCGAGCGTCCACCACCAGAGCGGCTTCGTCGCGGCGGCTCATGACTCCCCTCCTACGGTTTGCTGCAACTGGGGCAAAAGGGTCTCTGCCTCGACCCGCAATTGCTCATCGCACATGGGATAAAGCACGTTTTCTTCCTTCAGATTGTGCTGCTGCATCAGGATCAACAGGGTTTCCACTGCGCCAACATAGGAGTCCTCGTCCCCGTCGGCCAACGCACCATCGGCCTCGGCCATCAGTTCCCGCATCTGCCCATGCTCCAGGCGCATCATCTGGGTCGGTCCCATGCGAATTCCAGTCTTTTCTTCGAAGGCTGGGAAGAGCAATTCCTCTTCTGCCCGGAAATGGGCCTGGGTCGCCCGGGAGAAGTGCCCAAAGGCCGCCCGGGTGGCGGCTAGGTCGTGGCTGCTCAGAGCCTGCTCGGCAGCAGCGAGTAGATCATCGCAGCGGCGGTGGTCGCCGCTCATATAGGTACGAAGCTGCGTCATGGCGAGCCTTCCTGTCAGGGGATGGGCCATTGTGGCAAGACGAGCCCCGGGGGCGCCTTGACTCGCATCAAAAGGGTATGGCCCGGGTTAAAAACAGGGCCGAGGCCGCTGAATTCCGCTCAGTGGATGGCAATGCTGGCCCGAAAAACCAACGCATCGGCTCCGTTGGGGAGCCCCCCCAAGCCCAAGGATACATGCCCGGCAGCTGGGCAAAAAAATAGCGTTCAAGTCCATGATTTGAGCTTGAACGCCACGACCTCTATTGCATCCATGATGGATGAAGATCCTGAACAGTGCCTGGTGCCAGCCTTGATAGCCGGCCCCCCCTAGGACTTTGGTGCCACGACCATCAGGTGAACAGCGGCTTTTCCCCGGTCAGCAGATAGTCCATCAACTCCCGCACGGGACGAATGGCGCTACCGAAGGGCAGGGAGGAGGCGCCCCGGAAGAACAGGCCCTTCTGCACGTCGCCGGTGACGGCAGCGGCCAACTGGTTGTCGATACAGAATTGGCCGTGCTTGGGGTTGCTGTCCCGCAGACCGCATTGCAGCAGGCAGTCCCAGGCCAGGGTGCACTTGTGTTCCTTGCCCGCGGCGGCCGCCATGAGCTTTTCTTCCCGGGACAGGTATTTTTCCAGCCAGGGGGTTTTCACGGCCCGGGCCGGCAGACCGGCGCAGCTCATGAAGTCGACCACGTCCTTCTCCTTGGCTCCGGCCAGGACCTTCTTGAATTCGATATCGGCGTCGCCCTCTTCGGTCACGGCGAAAGCGGAACCGAGCTGCACCGCGGAGGCGCCCATGTCGATCAACTCACGGACACGTTCGTGGCTATTGATGCCGCCGGCCGGAATGAGGGGAATCTTCTCGGACGCAATACCCATTTCCTCGAAGGCCTGGAGTACGCCGGGGATCACCACCTCGAAATTGAAGCGGGGATCGTTAACGTCTTCCTTCTTGGCTGCGCCCAGGTGGCCGCCGGCATACCGCGGATGTTCGATCACGATGGCGTCGGGCAGGCGATTCTTGCGCATCCACTTCTTGAGCAAGAGAACGATGCCACGCACGTCGGAAAGAATGGGGATCAGGGCCACGTCCGGATAGCCTTCGGTTAGCTCGGGCAGGTCCAGGGGCAAGCCGGCCCCCATGACCACAGCCTCGGCACCGGAAGCGCAGGATTGGCGCACGTAATCCTGGTACTGGGTCACCGCGCGCATGACGTTAACGGCGATCAGCCCCTTGCCCTGGGCGATTTCCTGAGCCCCCTTGATTTCCCGGTCCAGGGCAATCAGGTTGGCGCGCTCAATGGCTTCCTGGTTGCGGGAACGGCCGGTTTCGGCCATCAGGTCCGGGTGGTGACGACGCAGGTCAACGCTGGCGATGGTGCCGACACCGTTGAGAGATGCCACGGTGCCAGCCAGCTTATGAGCGGAAATGCCCACACCCATTCCCCCCTGGACGATGGGCACCAGGGTCTTGCCTTTGACTTTGAGGGGGGGGAAAGGGGTGTTGCTCATTACGCGACAGCCTAAAAATAAAGGCGCTGAAGATACCACAATCCGGAATGTCTCGCTTGACCTGGATTAAGGCCAGGCCAAGAAACCTCCTCCGGATTGGGCGTCACGGCTCCAGTACATAGACCCCGGGCGCTGCGGCCAAGGGAGGATAGTCCTTGTGGAGCTTGGGCGGGGCAACCTTGTCGCCACTCCGGAGGATCAACCATTGCTTCCAGTCATCCCACCAACTGCCGGGGCGCTTCTCGGCAGCCGCCTCCCAGTGCTCCACATTCTCGCCTCGCTTCGGTTCCCCAACCCAGAAACTGCGTTTGGGCGGATTCACCGGCGGATTGACGATCCCCAGAATATGGCCGGAGGTGGACAGGACAAAGCGGGTCGGCGAGGTCACGTACTTGCGAATGCGGTAGCACTGGCGCCAGGGAGCGATATGATCGTCCTCTGCAGTCACGGCATAGAGCGGCTGCACAATGCGCTCCAGGTCAATAGGTTGGCCGCCTAGGGTGAGGGCATCCTTCTTGATCAGATTGTTGTTGAGGTACATCTCCCGCAGGTAGTAGGAGTGCATGGCGCAGGGCATGCGCGTAGTGTCGGTATTCCAGAACAGCACGTCGAAAGGCGCCAAAGGCTCACCGTACAGGTAGCTGTGCACGAAGTAATGCCAGATCAGGCTGTTGGAGCGCAACATGCGGAAGGAGGATGCCATTTCCTTGCCATCCAGGAAGCCCTTCTTGACCATGGCATCCTCGATCCATTTGACGCTGGCCGAATCCACGAACACCTCGATATCCCCGGGCCGGGCAAAGTCGGTCAGGGTCGTCAGCAAGGTCCAGGAGGCAACGGGCACTTTGGCCGGATCGCCGAACTTGCGGTTGGCCCACGCCATGTACGCCGACAGGGTCGTACCGCCGATGCAATAGCCAACGGCATTGACTTGGGAGACTTTGCTGATGGCGCAAGCGACACGAATGATCTCCGCCACGCCTTCGGTGATGTAGTCCTCGTAGGCTACATTGGCCATCTCCGCCCCGGGATTTTTCCAGCTGGTAACGAAGACAGTGAAGCCCTGATCTACCAGGTACTTGATCATGCTCTTCTTGGGCGTCAGATCAAGGATGTAATACTTGTTGATCCACGGGGTGACGATCACCAGGGGCTGCTTGTACACCTGCTCGGTAGTCGGCGAATACTGAATGACCTCCAGCAGGCGGTTGCGATAGACCACCTGCCCCGGAGTAGTGGCAAGATCCACACCGACCTTGAAAGCCTTTTCATCCACCATGCGGATATCGCCCGCCTGCATATCCCGCAACGCATTCTGCATGCCTTGAGTCAGGGTCTCCCCCTTGCTCTCGACAAACTTGCGCAAGGCCACCGGGTTGCTCCAGAAGAAGTTGGTCGGCGCCACGGCATTCAGCCACTTCCGCAGCCAGAAAGCCGCCCGACGCCGCTCCTTGTCGGAGAGCCCCGGCGTTTCGAAATACATATCTTCCAGACGGTGGGTAAATGCCAGGTACCATTCCTTGACGATATCCCACGTGGGCGATTGCTCCCACACGGGATCGGAAAAACGGGCGTCATCGCCATGGGGGGTGACCACATCCTCGGAGGGAAGGCCAATGGCACGGCGCATCACATGCCCTTGCAGGGCGAGCAGATCGCCCGTCAGCCCCGTCATGGCCCGGGCCAACTCCTGA
>DATEZY010000141.1:0-26282 GCA_035255085.1 Azospira sp.
GTGGATTTCCAGGGACTGGAGTTTTTGCTCTTGCATGGCCTCACCCTCGGTCGGTTGCCCCGTTGGCTACGGAGCTATTTGGACGCAGGCGCGTAACCCCGCGCCCGTATTGGGGCGAGTCGATTACAAGAAGCGTGCCAGACTTGTTTTTCTTTTTCGAATCATCGTCCTAAAAGAATATGAATAAACACCGCCGCACAAAACCGTAAACAACGCGACGTTGCAAAGGCGACAGATGCAAACAAAGTTTTCACCCTGACAAGGGAATCATCCCCGATCCCTCTGCTGAATTACCCAGCCCCTAGAGCACGGCCCGATGCCCCGAATAGTGCAGCTACAGCCTGGTGTCCTGCCTTTTGAAAACTTATTTGGGACATGAACTGCATGCACCTTTGCTTTGAGTTAAATCACGGTATTTCGCGATGAAAGTGCTAGTCTGGCGCTGGCGGATGCGCGTTTCCGCTCGCGAACAGGAGGTCGAGATGGCAGGCAAACTGGCATGTTTTGCCCTTGCTGCGGTGTCACTGGCATTTGCCGGTTCAGCATCTGCCCGAGGCCCATGGCGGGCAAGCGAAGGCAACACGACTGGCTGGTATCTAATGTCGCCGGAGGAACGTATCGAGCACCAGGCCAAGATACGCGGCTTCAAAAACTACGAAGATTGTCACGCCTATCAGTTGGAGCACCATAAATTGATGGTGGCTCGGGCAAATGAAAAAGGCCTGCAGTTGCCGGTGAGAAGCCGGGATTTATGCAAATATCTGCAATCCCAGGCATCAAATAGGTAGTCGGGCGTTCCCCATGTCGACGGCCCGACACCTGTCCCTCCCCTTGATTACCGCCCTCCTGGTTGGTGTGCCTGTTTTCTGGGCATTTCCCGACGAACTCTCGGGGTGGCGTAGCTTTGCCATCGTTTCCGGATGGGTCGGCTGCGGATTGCTCCTGGCCAGTCTTCTGCTCATGATCCGGGCCCCTTGGCTAGCGACCCGATTGGGGGGGCTCGACCGGATGTATGCTTGGCACCATCGGCTCGGAATCGCGGCCTACCTTGTGCTTTTGGGCCACCCACTGGTACTTGCTGCAGATGGCTGGGAAG
Organism: Azospira sp.; assembly: GCA_035255085.1. Lineage (GTDB taxonomy): Bacteria > Pseudomonadota > Gammaproteobacteria > Burkholderiales > Rhodocyclaceae > Azospira. The sequence continues at coordinate 1,097 of DATEZY010000141.1, forward strand.
AGCGACCAACCTTCGCCTGGGCGATGCTTGATCCTGGGCTGCAGAGCTGGCCCGGTTGGCTGGGTTGGGCCGCCCTAATCACCATGATGGCGGGCATGGCAGCGGCCCTGGCTCCGCGCCTGCCTTACTCGACCTGGCGCTGGCTCCACAGATTGCTGGTAGCCGCCGTCTGCTTCGGATTCGCCCATCTCCTAGCGCTCGGGCTGGATTACCCGCTTCTCTGGGTGCCGTTGCTGGCCATCGCCTTCATGCTATGGCGGGTGATCCAGGCCGATGTCGGTGTGGCAGCGAGTCCCTACATGGTCAGTCAAGTCCAACGGCCCGCCGAAGACATTGTCGAGGTTTCGCTGAAACCATTGTCGCGAGCCATCAGCGCCCAACCCGGTCAGTTCGTGCTGGCAGCTTTTCTTGACGGCCCACGCTTCCGGGGCTGCCGCGAATTTCACCCCTTCACCATCAGCGCCCTGGCGGCCGATGGAGGAATTTCTCTCGGAATCAAGGCCCTGGGCGATTGCACCCGCCATCTCCAGTCGATAGAGGGCGGCGTAGCCGTGCGTATTCAGGGACCGTTCGGTACTTTCCTCGCGGGCCAGACAAAGGGGCCTTGCCTGTGGATCGCCGGCGGCATCGGTATTACCCCATTCCTGGCGCTCTTGCGGACCATGCTGCTCGCCCAACCGGTTCGACTCATTTACCTCTATCGATCCGAGCAGGATGCCGCCTATCTCACCGAATTGCAGACGCTGTCGGCCACACAGGCGAATCTGACCCTGGATGCCGTCGCGAGCGGTGCAGGCATGCCGGACTTGCCCGCGATCATCCCATCAGCAGCTGACCTCCGCGACCGGGATTGCTATCTGTGCGGCCCGCCCGGACTGGTGACGGCAGCCGTCCCCCTCTTGCAGTCCCGTGGCGTTCCGCCGGGACGGATTCACTTCGAACGCTTCGATTTCCGATGACGCGCAAGCTATTTTTTATCGCCACCGAGCTGTTCTGGCTGGCCGTCCTGGGTATCTGGATAGGAAGCCGTTGGTCCAGCCTTCCCGAGGAAAAACCACCCGTCATCGCAGTCAAGCACCTTGCGATGGAGGAGATCGCACGGCACGCCAGCACCGACGATTGCTGGATGTCCATCGATGGCAAAGTGTATGACCTAACTGCCTACCTACCAGATCATCCCTCACGTCCCGGCATCATCCTTCCCTGGTGCGGTAAGGAAGCCTCCGAAGCCTACCGCACCAAAACCAAGGGGCGACCGCATTCGCCCGAAGCAGAGCAACTGCTGGCCACTTACCAAATCGGCCTTCTTGAAAGTGGGCGGTGAATTCCAGCAAGTATTCACTACCTATATAAACTAGCTATGACCGCTCCCTTCCCTCCTAGTCCGTAGCCTCGCCTAACCACCCCCGGGCGAATGCTAGAATCGCCCCCTTCCCTCCCCCGGTGGCAGACTCGGCCCCATGCCTTTCCTTTCTTCCCCTAGCGATACTCCCTGGCACGTTCTGGCCATTGGCGCCCTGCTCCTTTTCATCTGCGCCGGTTTTCTGCTCCGCTTCGTCCTGCCCGCCCTGGGCCTGGGCCGGACTTTCCGCCAGGCGGTGGCGCGGCTGGAAGGGTTGCGGCAGGAGGGGAGCTACGCCGACCCGGAGGCCATCGCCCGGGAGGTGATGACAACCCCGCTGCTCGCCCACCTGTGGCGGGAGTATGCCCAGACCCTGCACCGCACTCGGGTGAGTGGTGGAGACAGCAACGCCGAGCCGCGCCTGCGCTGGCGCGCCACCACCCTGGCGGAAACCTTTTTCACCGAGCAGGCCCTGGTGGATACGCCCCTACGGGTGGAGTTCTACAAGCACCTGCCGGGCATCCTCACCGGCATCGGCATCATCGGCACCTTCTCCGGCCTCATTCTCGGCCTGACCCACTTCGAGGTCTCGGCCAACACGGACGTGGTGCGGGGCAGCCTCAAGGAACTGATCCAGGGCGTGGGCCACGCCTTCAAGATTTCCGCCGCCGCCATCGGCCTAGCCATGCTGCTCACCTGGATCGAAAAGTCCCTGGTGGTGGCCCGCTACCGCCAAGTGGAACGGCTCAACCAGGCCATCGACGCCCTGTTCGATACTGGCATCGGCGAGGAATACCTGGCTCGGCTGGTGGGGGCCAGCGAGGCTTCGGCCCAGCAGGCAAGCCAGCTGCGCCAAGCCCTGGCGGGGGAAATGCGCCAGGCCCTCGCCGCCCTGGTGGAACAGCAGCAGCAAGCGGCCAGCCGCAGCCAGGAGGCCCTGGCCGCCAGCATCGCCAAGGCGGTGAGCGACAGCCTCAAGGAACCCATGGGGCGCATTGCCGCCGCCATGGAGAAGATCGGCGCCGACCAGGGCAACGGCCTGACCCAAGGCATCGGCCAGGCCGTGGGCGGCGCCCTGGAAAAATTCTCCCAGCAGTTCAACGAGCAGATGGCCCGGCAGAACTGGGATAACGGCGTGCGCCAGGAATCCCTGCTGAAGGCCCTGGAAGAAGCCGGCGAGCACTTCCGCGAGGGCAGTGCCCGCATCGAGGAGCTGGCCAAGCAGGCCGTGGAGACTTTCTCCTCCCGCTTCTCTGGACAGTTTGCCGAGGCCGTGGCCAGCCTCAGCGCCGGCCAGCAGGCCCAGCAGACGCGCCTGTCGGAGCAGAGCGACATGCTGATGGGCAAGGTGGCCAGCCACCTGCAAACCGTGGTGACGGAATTGAAAGGCGCTGCCACCGCCCTCCAGGGCAGTGTCGGCGACTTCAACCGGGCCAGCGCCCAGGCCATGGAGCGCCTGGCCGAGGGGGCCCGCACGGTGCAGGGCGCCTGTAGCGACTTCGCCAGCGCCGGCCAGGGCTTCCAGGAGGCAGCCGTGACGGTGGCCGGGGCCGGCAAGACCATCGACGATGCTGCCACCGCCCTGGTGGTCGCCAGTACCGGTACGGGGGAAATCCTGGCCCAACAGCAGCGTCTGGGCGAAACCCTGGCCCAGCTACTGCCGGAACTGGGCAGCATCGTCGCCGCCGCCCGGCGGGAAGCCTCGTTCAATACCGACGTGGTGGCCCGCCTGGAAGGCGCCGCCCAGGCCCTGGCCCAGGCGGAACAGCGGGCCGACGCCTACCTGCAGGGGGTGAGCGCGGTGCTGGTCAAGTCCCACGAGGCTTTTGCCGCCAACGTGGAACGCAGCCTGAAGGAGAGCAACACCCAGTTCCACCGGGAACTGGCGGAAGCCGTGGGCTACCTCAAGGGCGCCATCGAGCACCTGGGCGACGTGCTCGAAACCGGCGTGCGCTGACCCATGCTCGGACTCCAGGCTCCCCGGCGCCGCCCCCGGCGCGATGAGGCGGAAAAGCCCTTCTGGATTTCCTTCTCGGACTTGATGTCCGGCTTGATGGTGCTGTTCCTGGTGGCCATGACGGTGGCCCTGCTGGCGGTGACCCACGAAATCTCCGAATCGGAACAGGAGAAGGAAGCCCGGGAAAAAGACATCCGCCAGGTGCTCGACCAGGTGCGACAACTCACCAAGGATTTTCCCGGCGTGACGGTGCACGGCCAGTCCGTTGACTTTGGCGACCGGGCCCGCTTCGACACCAATAGCCACAAGCTTTCGGCCGACCAGGCCCGGCTGCTGCGTCAGTTCGCGCCGCGCATCCTGGCCCTGGCCCGGGATCCCCTGGGGCAGAAATGGCTCAAGCAGGTGGTGGTGGAAGGCTTTGCCGACGCCCGGGGCTCCTACCTCTACAACCTCAACCTCAGTCTGCAGCGCTCCGAGCGGGTGCTGTGCGTGCTGCTGGCCGCGCCGGCGGGAGCGCCGGACGCCCTCTCCGAGGCCGACCAGAGGGCGGTGCGGGAACTGTTCCTGGTGGGCGGCTCCTCCTTCAATTTCCAGAAGGAAAGCCCGGAAGAAAGCCGCCGCATCGAATTGCGCCTGGAGTTCCGTGACCACAACGAAAGCCCGGCGCCCCGTTCGGGTAACAACAGCGGCAGCAGCATCGACAACCGCTGCCCCCTGGATACGCCATGAACGGCAACGCCGACCTGGCAGACCTGGATCACCTGGCGGCAGCCCTGATGACGCCTCCGGCGGCGGATGCGGCCCCCACCGTCTGGGGCGATCCCCGGGCCATGACCCGGGCCCTGGGCGAAGTCCAAAGCCGCTTCGGCGACATGGCGGTGATCAGCGAATCTCCCCGCTCGGCCCGGGCCCTCCTGGCCTTCCGCGCCGGCGGCGGCGCCCTGCGCTTCATGGACCTGAAATACGCCTGCTACGCCCTGGTCCGCCCCAATGCCTGGGACGGCCGACGCCTGCTGGACGATGCCCGGCTGCTCGCTGAGCTGCTGCACCAGGTCGATGGCTGGCTAGACCAGCCCCGGCGCTTCCGCCAGTGCTACCGGGGCCTGCTGGCGAGCTATTTCGCCTGCCCGGAATACCTGTGGGCAGACACACCCGGCACCGATCCGGGCCACCGGGGCTGGCAAGCCTTGCAGGACTATCTCGGCCGCCACCGCCCCGCGGTCGCCGCCAGCACTCCCGCTTTGGACTGGACCCAGGTCCTGGCGGCATTCCCGGCCATCCTCCAGGCCCGGCCCTGGGCAGCGGTGGCCGAGGCGGAGCCGGCCACCGCTGCCGCCCGCTGGGAGAGCCTGTGCCGCCAACTCAACGCCCCCGATGCCTGGTCCCAGCCGGTGGCCTGGGCTGACCGCCTGGAAATCCTGTGTCGGCGGGACGATCCCACCTTCCGCCAACAGGCCCAAGCCTTCCAGGAAGAGCTCGCCGCCCCCGCTGCCGCCAGCCTCCCCCCTGCCCTCGTAAAGCGCTGCCGTCAGCGTCTTGCGGAGCGGGCTCGAGCTGCCGGCCTGGATCTGGGCTAGGGGATCAGGAGGGAAGACCTCAAGCAATCAAGCAAAAAGGCACGCCGTGGCGTGCCTTTTTGTTATTCCGACCGAGGACGGTGCGGAGAATTGCTTCAGTAGCCGATGATGAAGTCCGCTACATCCACCCGGATGGTGTCCCGGCCCAGGGCCAGGGCGGCATTGTGCACGAAACTCTGGGCCCAGCCGCCGGATTCGGCGAAACGGGCCTCGCCGCCATATTTGGCGACATTGAGCACCTTGTCGATGATCAGGACCTTACCCACCGGATTGGAGGGCTCGCATTCCAGGTTGAGGAACTCCTTGTCGAACCAGCGACGGGCCTCCTCGGCGGTTTGGCCGCCCAGATCGGCTTGGGAGAACTTGAATTCGTATTCCTTGCCTTTGCCGAAAACGACAATGACGGTGTGGGACATGGATCTCCTCCATCGGGTTAGAATTGTCCGCACCATTCTATGCCCATTTCCGTACGCATTGGAATGGGCCACAATGCGCACAATGCGTTATCTGCCCTGGCCCTCGGGCCGCATCGAGGCCAATTACCCCAGCCGGGACTTTCATCTGGAATTCGGAAGCGCCATGACCCTGACCGAGGAAGAAGCCGCCATCATTCGTGGCCGCCTGCATGAACTGGAAGTGGAGCACCGGGATCTGGACCTGGTCATCGACCACCTGAGCGACAGCCCCCCGCCGGACCAGCTCCTGGTGCGGCGCCTGAAAAAACGCAAATTGCAGCTCAAGGACCGCATCAAGCTGCTGGAAAACATGCTGGTGCCCGATATTCCCGCCTGACCCCGGCAAGCCCTCATAACAATAAGCAACCACAAGCTTCTCAGGAGAACCCCTATGGCCGGCAAGGACGGCTACACCCTCGACACCCTGGCCCTGCATGCCGGCCAGGTACCCGACCCGCAGTATGGCGCCCGCGCCACCCCGATCTACCTCTCCACCTCCTTCGTCTTCAAGGATTCCGACCAGGCCGCTGCCCTCTTCAATATGGAACGGGCCGGCCACGTCTATTCCCGCATCTCCAATCCCACCGTGTCGGTGCTAGAGGAGCGCATCGCCGCCCTAGAAGGCGGTGTCGGCGCCATCGCCACTGCCAGCGGCCAGGCCGCCCTGCACCTGGCCATCGCCACCCTGATGGGGGCCGGCAGCCACATCGTTGCCGCTGCTTCCCTCTACGGCGGCAGCCACAACCTGCTGGACTACACCCTGCGCCGCTTCGGCATCGAGACCACCTTCGTCCCCACCCGGGACGTGGATGCCTGGCGTGCCGCCATCCGCCCCAACACCCGCCTGCTCTTCGGCGAAACCCTGGGCAACCCGGGTCTGGATGTGCTGGACATCCCTCGCATCGCCACCCTGGCCCACGAGCACGGCCTGCCTCTCCTCGTAGACTCCACCTTCACCAGCCCCTACCTGCTGAAGCCCTTCGAGCACGGCGCCGACCTGGTTCTGCATTCCGCAACCAAGTTCCTCTGCGGCCATGGCACGGCCGTCGGCGGCGTGCTGGTGGATTCGGGCAATTTCGATTGGGAAGGCAGCGGCGCCCACGTCGGTAAATTCCCCACCCTGACCGAGCCCTACGACGGTTTCCACGGCATGGACTTCGCCGAGGAATCCACCGTCGCCGCCTTTCTGCTGCGGGCCCGGCGCGAGGGCCTGCGCGACTTCGGCGCCTGCATGAGCCCCATGAACGCCTTCCAGATTCTCCAGGGGGTGGAAACCCTGCCCCTGCGCATGGCCCGCCATGTGGACAACGCCCGCAAGCTGGTGGATTTCCTCGCCGCCCACGAGGCGGTGGAAAGCGTCGCCTACCCGGGCCTAGAAAGCCACCCGGACCATGCCCTGGCCCAGAAGCTCCTGCCCAAGGGCTGTGGCTCCGTCTTCAGTTTCAGCGTCAAGGGCGGCCGCCCCGCCGGCAAGAAATTCATCGAGACCCTGAAGCTCTTCTCCCACCTGGCCAACGTGGGCGATGCAAAGTCCCTGGTGATCCACCCGGCCTCCACCACCCACTTCCGCATGTCCGACGAGGCCCTGCTGGCGGCCGGCATCGGTGCCGGTACCATCCGCCTCTCGGTGGGCCTGGAAGATGCGGACGACCTCATCGAAGACCTGTCCCGGGGCCTGGCCGCTGCGGCCAAGGTTGCGGCAGTCTAAGGGGACGACCATGGAACTGATCGTCCGCGACACCAAGATCTACGCCTACACCGGCGGCAAGACCTTCGATGCCAAGCTGCCGCCCCTGGTCTTTCTCCACGGCGCCGCCAACGACCACACGGTGTGGGGCCTGCAGAGCCGCTATTTCGCCAACCACGGCTACAGCGTACTGGCGGTGGACCTGCCCGGCCACGGCCGCTCCGGCGGCGAGCCCCTGGCTTCCATCGGCGCCCTGGCCGACTGGGTGGCCGATCTGCTGGATGCCGCCGGCGTGGAAAAAGCCGTGCTGGCCGGCCACTCCATGGGCTCCCTCACCGCCCTGGAAGCCGCCGCCCGCCATCCCGGCCGCATCGTCAAGATTGCCCTGCTCGGCAGCGCCGTGCCCATGGCCGTCTCCGACCAACTCCTGGCCGCCGCCAAGGACAAGCCGGAAAAGGCCTACCGCATGATCAACCAGTGGTCCAACGCCCAGGGCCTGGGCGGCAACACCGTGCCCGGAGCCTGGCAGCCCGGGGCCAGCCTGGCCCTGATGCGCCGCGCCCGGGCCGGCTCCCTGTTCATCGACCTGGCCAACTGCAACGACTACCAGACCGGCCTGGAAGCTGCCGCCAAGGTGGCCTGCCCGGCCCTGCTGATGATTGCCAAGCGGGACCTGATGACCCCGCCCCGGGCCACCGACGACCTGGCCAAGGCCTTGCAGGATGTGCGCAAGGCCGAGATCGACGCTACCGGCCATGCCATGATGGCGGAACAGCCGGACCGAGTGCTGGACGCCCTGCGGGCCTTCCTGCTCTAAGACAAACAAATCGGGAGACGATCCATGAAAGCCACTCTGCGCCCTGGACTAAGCCCTATCCTACGCACATCGCTGGCCCTGCTGACCGGCCTGTTCCTGGCCGGCGCTTCGCCAGCCCAGGAAGCCCCGCTCCTGGCCAAGGGCCAGACCCTGTACCTGCCGGTCTATTCCCACTTCTGGCACGGCAATCTGGACAAGGCGGGGAATCCGGAGAAATCCTATCTCTCGGCCCTGATCAGCCTGCGCAATACGGACCCCAAGTCCGCCATCCGCATCCTCTCGGCCCGCTACTACGATACCGGCGGCAAGCTGCTCAAGGAATTCGTGCCGACAGCCAAGGTGGTCCCGCCCCTGGCGACCCTGGAGCTGTTCATCGAACGCAAGGAATCGGAAGGGGGCTCCGGCGCCAACTTCATCGTGCGCTGGCAGGCCGACGGCGCCGCTCCGGTGAATACCCCCCAGGTGGAAGCCCTGCACGTGGATATGTACGCCACCCGGGCCGTATCCTTCATCACCACCGCCCGGCCCATCGTCGAGCGGGATTAAGCCCCGCAGCAGGAAACCGGCACCAGGCCGGGCTCAGGCCACAGGGCACCTGAACCGACCTGGCTCGACGTCGCCTTACGCCTCGCCCTGCTCCGGCGGACTTTTCCGGGCTTCCGGATCGGGCCGGGTGAACAGCCAGAAGGCAGCCCCCAGCACCGCTGCCACGCCTATTTCCCAGAGGAAGGGCGCCATCCAGACGAGCAGGACAGCGGCAACGGTGACGGCCAGCAGTTTCAACCAGACCATGGTGATTTTCCCTCGCTTGAAATGACACTGCCGGCATGAAGCCGGCAGTGGGTGTTGTTGCGTGCGTGCTGATGCAGGCTTAGAAGATCAGGGTGCCCACATACCAGGCCCCGGCGGCAAAAATGGCGCTGCAGGGGATGGTGAGAATCCAGGCCCAGACGATGCCGCCGGCCACGCCCCAGCGCACGGCGCTGAACTTGCGGGCGGAGCCGACGCCGACAATGGCACCGGTGATGGTATGGGTGGTGGATACCGGAATCCCCAGGGCGGTAGCCAGGAACAGGGTCATGGCACCGCCGGTTTCGGCGCAGAAACCGCCCACGGGCTTCAACTTGGTGATTTTCTGGCCCATGGTCTTGACGATGCGCCAGCCGCCGAACATGGTGCCCATACCGATGGCCACGTAACAGCAGGCCACCACCCAGACAGGCACGGAGCCATTGGGGTCGGACATGCCAGCGGCGATCAGCAGCATCCAGATGATACCGATAGTCTTCTGGGCGTCATTGCCACCGTGCCCCAGGCTATAGAGGGAGGCGGAAAGCAGCTGCAGGCGTCGGAACCACTTGTCCACCTTGCGCGGCGGAGTACGGAAGAAGATCCAGGACACCGCCACCATCATCAACGTCCCCAGCAGGAAACCAAGCAGGGGGGAGATGAAGATGAAGGCCACGGTCTTCAGCACGCCGGCGCTGATCAGGGCTCCGGGACCGGACTTGATCAGGGCGGCCCCCACCAGCCCCCCGATGAGGGCGTGGGAGGAGGAGGAGGGAATGCCGTAGTACCAGGTGATGACGTTCCAGGCGATGGCACCGACCAGGGCACCGAACACCACGATGTGGTCCACGATGGCTGGATCGATGGTGCCCTTGCCAATGGTGCTCGCCACCTTCAACTGGAACACGGAAATGGCCACCACGTTGAAGAAGCCGGCAAAGGCCACGGCCTGGTGAGGCTTCAGGACCCCGGTGGACACGACAGTGGCGATGGAGTTGGCGGCGTCATGAAAGCCATTCATGAAGTCGAAGGCGAGCGCCAACGCCACCAGGAGCACCACCACCCACAGGCTGATATGCAGACTAGCCATGGGGTCGCTCAGGAATTTTCCAGGACGATGCCTTCGAGGATGTTGGCCACGTCCTCACAGCGATCGGTCACCGATTCCAGCAGTTCGTAGATGGCCTTGAGCTTGATCAGCTGGCGCACGTCCGGCTCGTCCCGGAACAGGCGGGACATGGCAGAACGCATGACGCGGTCGGCATCGGATTCCAGACGGTCGATTTCCTCGCAGGTCTTGAGGATGGCGGCCGACTGGTCCAGGGTGGCCAGCAGGGACACGGCTGCCCGCACCCGGTCGCAACAGGACAGGCTGATCTCGGCGAGCTGGATGGCTTCCGGGGTGCCTTTGCGGATGTCGTAGAGGGAAACGGTCTGGGCCACGTCCTGGATCAGGTCCAGGATGTCGTCCATGCCGGTGATGAGGGAGTGAATCTCGTCCCGGTCCAGGGGCGTGATGAAAGTCTTGTGCAGCAGGGCGACAGTTTCGTGGGTGATCTTGTCGGCCCGGGTTTCTGCCGTATCGACGGCATCAGCGGCCTTGGCGGCCTCTTCCGGATTGCGTCCCAGGTGATTGATGAAACCAGCGAGGGCCTGGGCCCCCTGAACGATCTGCTCGGCGTGAGCGTTGAACAGATCAAAAAACTTGCCCTCTTGGGGCATTAGACGTCCGAACATAGAGAGATTTTAGGTTTTTGTGACAGTCCGTAAGTGTACCACGCCGGCCCCCCGGGCGCCCCTGGGAGAAAGCCCTAGGGTTTGCCGGGTCGTTGCGGGCTTACCCGGGCCAGAACAGCGCCGCTGCCTGCATCCTGGAAGCGGATTTCGTCCAGGACACCCACCAGATAGCGTTTTTTCAGGGTGAAGTCCCGGGGCTGGGCATGGTCGGCTTTCCAGAAGGTGGTGCTTTCGGCCACGTACGGGGAAGTGAGATGGGCCAGGGCCAGGAGCCGCAGGCGACCCGGCGCCTGCCACTGGGCGGCCTGCTCTGGCGATGCGGCAATGCGGGCGACGAAGCCGGCCTCGTCGTCCACTACCCGGGGATAGAAATCGTAGAGGTTGTCGAAGGCCAGGAAGTAGTCGTATCGCCACTCCACCCGCATCTTCTCAGGCTCGCCGATCTTGTCCTCGCCCTGGTATTCGCCCCGGGTTTCGGGGCGGGAACCCAGGGGCAGGAATTTGAAGCGGTAATAGTCTTCCACCTCCGGATTGGCCCCGGGCTGCCAACTCCAGCCCTCGGTCAACTGATTGAAAGCCATGGCATAGCGTACTTCGAGCATGCCGGCAGCGCTGTCGTAGGTGAGCGAGTAGCCGGGACTAGCCCCCAGGTCCACCTCCAGCAAGAGCGGCTGGCGACTCGCCTCCCCGGCACCGCCTTGGCCCAGGGCCTGATAACGGGCTTCGACGCCGGCCAGACCAATAGCATCCTGGGCCTGGGCTGGCGCCGCGTTAAAGACGCAGGAGGCGGCCAGCAGCAGGGCCGCCAGACCAATGCCACGCGGTGTTTGAGGAAGATCCATGGTGCTGCTCCGAGAAAGTCGAGTCAGCGCATCATGGCGGCTAGCCTTGGCGGCCAGCCATGATGCAGATCAAGTCGCGTAGGGCAGCTAGGGGAGATAGGGCAGGCCCGGCAGGGGGTGGCGGGCGGCCCACACGGCAGCCTCCGGATGGGCGCAGAGATCGAGCAGAAATTCCCAGGCGGCTTCCAGATGGGCCTGGGCCGGAACACTCAAGCCCTCTCCCAGCTCGAAGCGCTGCCCGCGTACGCACAGGACAAAGGCCGGCGGTGGCGGCGTGCCGAAAGCCTGAGCATAGACCGCCAGCACATCGCCCGGGCTCAGGGCATGGCTGGTGTGGGCCGGGTTGAACGAGGGCTGGACTGGGGTGAAATCGAAGGGGGCCGGGGTGCCCTGGCCGGCGTCAATGAACAGGGCCAGCTGCCGTCCCTGGAGATCGACGGCGTGTTCGATCTGCAGCTGAAAATCTTCCACCGTCACCACTCCGGGCAGGTGGGCTGCATCCAGGCGCTGCAGCAGCAGGGGGCCCAGGGCATCGTCGCCGCGGCTGGGGTTGCCCACGGCGAAGACGACCAGGGGGGCATCGACCGCCAAGGTCATTGCTTGACCAACTGGTCCACCACCGTGCCGCCGGCATCCACCAGCTCCACCATCAGGGGCATCTGCCCCAGGGCGTGGGTGGCGCAGGAGAGGCAGGGATCGAAGGCGCGGATGGCGACCTCGATGTGGTTGAGCAGGCCTTCGGTGAGTTTCTTGCCGTCCAGGTAGCGTCGGGCCACCTGGCGTACGGCCTCGTTCATGGCCTGGTTGTTGTTGGTGGTGGAGACGATGAGGTTGCACATGGAAATGAGGTCGTTTTCATCCACCTGGTAATGGTGGAACAGGGTGCCCCGGGGCGCCTCGATCACGCCGACCCCCTCCTGCACCCGGTCGCCGCTGGCCATCAATTCGCCGCTGAGCAATTCGTCGTCGTGCAGCAGATCCTTGATGGTCTCGGCAGAGTGCAGCATCTCGATCATGCGCGCCCAGTGGTAGGCCAGGGGCGCATGGATCAGGCCGCCCTGGCCGTAATCCAGGAACTCCCGGCGCTCGGCGTCGGCCAGGGGGGTGGGAATGAAGTCGCAGTTCTGCACCCGGGCCAGGGGCCCCACCTTGTACCAGCCCTCTTCCTTGCCCAGGGCGGTGAGATAGGGGAATTTCATGTAGCTCCAGGGTTTGACCTCTTCCCGGATGAGCTGGTGGTATTGGCGGTAATCCACCCCGTCCACGATGATCTTGCCGTCCGCATCCCGGGCACGCAGCACGCCGTGGTAGAAATCCAGGGCACCATCGGCCCGCACCAGGCTCATCAGGTTGGAGCGGAAATTGCCGAAGGCGTCGTACAGGGCCGGATTGCTGGTGTGCAGTTTCTTCGCCAGGTGCACCGCCTCCCGGCTCCAGGCCACCATCTGGTAGGCATCGTTGAGCAGGGCGGCCCGGTCCGCCGGATCCAGGTGCTTGTTGAAGCCCCCCGGGATGGAGCCGGTGCCGTGGATACGCTTGCCGGCAGTGACGCGGATCACCTCCTGGCCGAACTTGCGCAACAACACCCCCTGCTTGGCCACCTCCGGGTAGGCGGCAGCCACGCCGACGATATTGCGCTGGCTGACTTCGGAATCGAAGCCGAACAGCAGGTCCGGCGAGGACAGGTGGAAGAAGTGCAGGGCGTGGGATTGCAGCATCTGGCCGTAGTGCATGAGCCGGCGCATCTTTTCCGCCGTGGGCGTCAGATGGTGGGCGCCGACGATCGGGTCCAGGGCCTTGGACGCAGCCAGGTGGTGGGAGACGGGACAGATGCCACAGAGGCGTTGCACCATCACCGGCACTTCCCAGTAGGGGCGGCCCTGGATGAATTTCTCGAAGCCGCGGAACTCGACAATATGCAGGCGTACCTGCTGGACCCGGTCCTGGTCGTCCAGGAGCAGGGTCACCTTGCCGTGGCCCTCCACCCGGGACACGGGATCGATGGCGACTCGGCGCAGGTTTTCAGGGGTGGCGGCGGTTTCCAGTTCGAACATGGCAGCCTCAATCGAAATGCAGCATGGGGTGGGAGAGACGCGGCGTGCGGCCGGCAATGAGGTCGGTGAGGAATTTCCAGATGGCGTCCCCGCTAGGCGGGCAGCCGGGAATGAAGTAATCCACCCGCACCACCTCGTGGATGGGATGCACCTTGTCCAGGGGCAGGGGCAGTTCCGGGTCGTTGGGCACCTGGCCGCTTTCCACCCCCATGCTGAACTGATAGACCTCCTGCAGGCATTGCCCCAGGTCCAGATGGTTGCGCTGGGCCGGCAGGCCGCCGGTCACGGCGCAGGCGCCGAGGGCGATGAGGGTCTTGCAGTTCTTGCGGAACTCCCGCAGCACATGGACGTTTTCCGCATTGCAGATGCCCCCTTCGATGATGCCGATGTCGCAGGGGCCGCAGTGCTTGATGTCGGTCAGGGGGGAGCGGTCGAATTCCACCAGCTCGACGAGTTGCAGCAGGCGCTCGTCGATGTCCAGGAAGGACATGTGGCAGCCGAAGCAGCCGGCCAGGGAGGTGGTGGCAACCCGCAGTTTTTTCTTGGGCCCGTTCATTTGGATACCTCCTCCATGGCCACCACGCTGATCGGCTTCTCATCGTAATCCCGCCGGCCGATGGGTTTGGCGAAGCCCTGGCGCTTGGGCAGGATTACCCCCACCGGGCAGATATGGGCCGCCCGGTCGCTGGCGGCAAAATCCGTATCGCCCAGGCGACCGCTTTCGGCATTGACCACCAGGTGCTTGTGGATGCCCCGGTTGGTGAGGGCGAAGACGCTCTTGCCATCCACGTCCCGGCTCGCCCGCACGCACAGTTCACAGAAGATGCAGCGGTTGAAGTCGAGCAGGATGTCCGGGTGGGAAGCATCCACCGGCCGGTCCGGATAGAAGTGGTTGAAGTGGGCGGACAGCATTTCCAGGTCATAGGCCAGGGCCTGGAGCTGGCAATTGCCGCTCTTCTCGCAGGAGGGGCAGAAATGGTTACCCTCGACGAACATCATCTGCAGCAGGGCCCGGCGTTCGCCGTTCATTTCCGGGGTGTTGCTCTCCACCTCCATGCCCTCCTTGGCCGGCATGGCGCAGGAGGAAACGTGGCGTCCCCCGACCTTGACCACACACAGCTTGCAGGAGCCATGGGGCGGGAAATCCGGATGCCAGCACAGGTGGGGAATGTAGTGGCCGGCGGCGCGGGCTGCCTCCAGGATGGTCTGGCCTTCGGTGAAGGACACCGGCTGGCCGTCGAGTTGGAATTTCTTGGCGGTAGTCATATCAAGCTTCTCCGTGCTCGGGGAAGTGGGCGCCGGCATCGTCCCGGCCGGTCATGCGGCGGGCTTCGGCCAGGGATTTGTCGAGGTCGAAGGCCGGCTCGAAGTCCAGGGACTGGAGACGGCGTTCATAGGCCGGACGGAACTTCACCAGGGTGTCGATCACCGGATTGGCGGCGCTGGTACCCAGGCCGCAATGGCTGGCGTTCTTCAACAGGCGGTTGATCCATTCGATATCCGCCAGGTCGTACTTGGCACCGTGGCCGTCGGCCAGCTTGTCCATGAAGTTCTTCAGCAGGGAGGTGCCGACCCGACAGGGGGTGCAGAAGCCGCAGCTTTCGTGGGCAAAGAAATGTACGAAATTGCGCGCCACCTCGAAGATGTCCCGGCTCGAATCGAAGATCATGAAGGCGCCGGCGGTGGGCACGTCCTCATAGGCGATGCGGCGCTGGAATTCGTAGGAGGACAGGCAGACGCCGGAAGCGCCGCCCACCTGCACTGCCTGGGCATCGGTGGCACCGCAATCCTCCAGCACCTGGGCGATGGGGACGCCGAAGGGATATTCGTAGATGCCCGGGTAGGCGCAGTCGCCGGAAATGGAAAGCAGCTTGGTACCCGTGGATTGGGCGGTGCCGTAGGCGGAGAAGGCTTCGCCCCCTTCCAGGGCCACCAGCACGGTCTTGGCCAGGGTTTCGACGTTATTGACCACCGTCGGCCGTCCCAGGTAACCCTTGATGACGGGGAACGGCGGCCGAATGCGCGGCGTGCCCCGCTTGCCCTCCAGGGATTCGATCAGGGCCGATTCCTCGCCACAGACATAGGCACCGGCACCGAGATGAATCTGGATGTCGAAGTCGAACCCGGACTGGCCACAGATGGTGCTGCCCAGGAGGCCGGCTTCCCGGCGGCGCGCCAGCACCGCCTGCAGGGGTTCCAGCAGATAGCGATATTCGCCCCGCAGGTAGAGGAAGCCCTGGGTGGCACCGACGGCATAGGCCGCCAGGGTCATACCTTCAAAGACATGGTCCGGATAGTCGGTGAGCAGCACCCGGTCCTTGAAGGTTCCCGGTTCGCCTTCGTCCGCATTGCAGACGATGACCCGGTCCTTGCCCGGGGCATTGCGGCAGGCTTCCCACTTCACGCCGGTGGTGAAACCGGCACCGCCCCGGCCCCGCAGGTTGGAGCGCTGCACCTCGCCCAGCCAGCCCAACGGCCCCTTGGCCATGGCGGCATGGAGTGCCGCGCCCGGGGTCAGTTCGCTGTTAAGCAGCAGATCCTTACGGCGCAAATTACTCTGCACCGCAAAAAACTCCCGCGGCCATTGGGCGATGGGCTTGCGGGCGCGTATCAGTTCGCTGATTTCATTGACCCGCTGATGGGTCAGGCGGGTGATGGGCCAGCCATTGACCAGCAGTGCCGGCCCCTGGTCGCACATGCCGGTGCAGGAGGTGGTATCGATGGACACCAGGCCATCCTCCGACACCTTGCCCCGCTCCACCCAGAGCTTCTGGCACATGGTGTCGAGCAGTTCCATGTTGCCCAGGAGGCGGTCGGTGGCGTTGTCCGAGAACAGGACCCGGTATTGGCCCACCGGCTGCAGATGCAGGAAGGAATAGAAACCGGCCACCCCCTCCACCCGGGCCCGGGGCAGCCCCAGGGCCTCCGCGATATGGGTCAGGGCGGGAGGCGAAATATGTCCCAGGGCGTCCTGGGCGGCGATGAGAATCTGCAGGAGCTGATTTCCGTCCCGGCCATGACGCTCCAGGATGGGAGCCAGGGTCTGCTCCAGGGGAATATCGGTGGAATCCAATTGAATCTCCCTCACTAATCACAGGCTTCGATTTTCGATTATAGCCATCAAAAAACCGGCAGCCAGAAACATGCTGTCATATGTGTGCAAAGTGCACGAAATATCCCCTTACAGTCAATACGCTAATCTGCCCCTCGCAAGCTGTCTTGACATGGATCAATATCATCATGCTGCACTGCAACAGAATTTGATCCACAATACAGATTGCCTGGTGGTTTCACCGCAGCATTTTTTCAATTCCGGAGTCAGCAACATGTTCAATCTAAACGGCAAAAAAGGCCTGGTCGTCGGTATCGCCAACAACAAGAGCATCGCCTACGGCTGCGCCAAGGCCTTCAACATCTGCGGTGCCGAACTGGCCATCACCTACCTGAACGAAAAAGCCGAGCCCCATGTGCGCCCCCTGGCCGAACTTCTGGCCGCCCCCCTAGTGCTGCCCCTGGACGTGGAGCAGGACGACCAGATGGAAGCCGTATTTGCCACCATCAAGGAGAAGTGGGGCAAGCTGGACTTCCTCCTGCACTCCATCGCCTTTGCCCCCAAGGAAGACCTCCATGGCCGGGTGACCGACTGCTCCCGCCAGGGTTTCCTGCGGGCCATCGACATTTCCTGCCACTCCTTCATCCGCATGGCCAAGCTGGCCGAACCCCTGATGACCCAAGGCGGCACCCTGCTCACCATGAGCTATCTGGGCGCCGATGAAGTAGTGGATAACTACGGCATGATGGGCCCGGTGAAAGCCGCTCTCCAGGCCTCCACCCGCTACCTCGCAACGGAACTGGGCCCCGAGGGCATCCGGGTGCACGCCATTTCCCCGGGCCCCCTGGCCACCCGCGCCGCTTCCGGCATTGCCCACTTCGACGACCTGATGAAGGATGCCGTGGATCGGGCGCCCCTGCACCGCCTGGTCTCCATCGACGACGTCGGTGCCCTGGCCGCCTACCTGTGCAGCGATGTGGCCAAGACCCTGACCGGCGGCACCATCTATATCGACGGTGGCTACAACATCGTCGGCTAACCATGGCCCAACCCCACGGCCGCGCCTCGGGAGTCTTCTACCCGCCGGCAGCCGGCCGGGGGTATGCTTTTGTATTCAACTGTCGTCTTGCATAACGCCTGGCACCTAGAACCTGGGAGACATCATGCATTCCGAGCACATCGAGCAATACATCGAAAACAAGACCTTCGATGAAATCGCGGTGGGCGACTCGTCCCACCTCACCCGCACCCTGCGACCGGAAGACATCAAGCTCTTCGCCATCATGTCCGGGGACGTGAATCCCTCGGTCGTGGACCCGGAATTCGCCCAGAGCGGTATTTTCCGCGAGGTGGTGGCCCACGGCATGTGGAGCGGCTCCCTCATTTCCACCGTACTTGGCACCCAGTTCCCGGGGCCGGGTACCATCTACATCGACCAGTCCCTGCATTTTGCCCGGCCGGTAACCATCGGCGACACGGTGACCATCACCGTCACCGCCAAGCAGAAGTTCGAGCATAACAAGCACATCATCTTCGATTGCGTCTGCACCAACCAGGAAGGCCTGCTGGTGGTCAGCGGCACCGCCGAAGTGCTGGCGCCGACGGAAAAAATCCACCGGGAACGGGTGCACCTGCCGGAATTCACCATTACCGACAAGGAAGCCCGCTACCAGGCCCTGCTGGCCACCGCTGCCGGTCTGGAACCGATTCCCATCGCCGTGGCCCACCCCTGCGACGCCGAATCCCTGAAAGGCCCCATCTT
Organism: Azospira sp.; assembly: GCA_035255085.1. Lineage (GTDB taxonomy): Bacteria > Pseudomonadota > Gammaproteobacteria > Burkholderiales > Rhodocyclaceae > Azospira. The sequence continues at coordinate 19,168 of DATEZY010000141.1, forward strand.
CGCTGCCCGGGCCGGTCTCATCGAGCCCTTCCTGGTGGGTCCGGAAGCCAAGATTCGCGCCGTGGCCGAGGAAAATGGCCTGGACCTGACCGGCATCCGCATCGTCAATACCCGCCACAGCCACGAATCCGCCGCCATGGCCGTGACCTTGGTACGCAACGGCGACTGCGAGGCCCTGATGAAGGGCAGCCTGCACACCGACGAACTGATGGGCGAGGTGGTGTCCCGGGCGACTGGCCTACGCACCTCTCGCCGCATTTCCCACGTCTTCTACATGGATGTGCCCACCTATCCCAAGCCCATCATGATCACCGACGCGGCGATCAACATCGCCCCGGGGCTGGAGGACAAGGTGGACATCATCCAGAACGCCATCGACCTGTTCCACATCCTGGGGAATCAGGAACCCAAGGTAGCCATCCTCTCCGCCGTGGAAACGGTCAATCCCAAGATCCAGTCCACCCTGGATGCCGCTGCCCTGTGCAAGATGGCCGACCGGGGCCAGATCAAGGGCGGCCTGCTGGACGGTCCCCTGGCCTTCGACAATGCCGTTTCCCTGGTGGCAGCCAAGACCAAGGGCATCAAGTCCGCCGTGGCAGGCCAGGCCGACATCCTGGTGGTACCGGACCTGGAGTCGGGCAACATGGTGGCCAAGCAGCTCGAATACCTGGCCAATGCCCTCTCTGCCGGCGTCGTGCTGGGTGCCAAGTGCCCGATCGTGCTCACCTCCCGCGCCGACACCGCGGAAACCCGCACCGCCTCCTGCGCCATCGCGGCCCTGATGGCCCACGCCTACCGGAAGCAAAATCAATGACCCGCGCCGTCCTCACTCTCAACGCCGGCTCCTCTTCGATCAAGTTTTCCCTCTATGAGCTGGAAAACGGCGGTGGCATTGCCGCCGAGCCGGTACTCTCCGGCCAGATCGACGGCATCGGCGTCAACACCCATATCAAGGCCAAGGACGACCAGGGCCGCAAGCTGGACGACATAGATATTCCGCTGCCGGGGGATGCCGAGGCCCAGCATCACGAGGCCCTGGAATTCCTCATTTCCTGGCTCCACGACCACGAGAAGGGCTGGAAGATCGTCGCCGTCGGCCACCGGGTGGTCCATGGCGGCGAGCGCTATTCCCGCCCCATGAAGCTCGACGACAACATCATCGAGCATCTGACCAAGCTGATCCCCCTGGCCCCTCTGCACCAGCCCCACAACCTGGACGGGGTCAACACCCTGCGCAAGCTCCTGCCGGAAGTACCCCAGGTAGCCTGCTTCGATACCGCCTTCCACCGCACCCAGGCCCCGGTCGCCCAGGCCTTCGCCCTGCCCCGCTGGGTTACCGGCGAGGGCGTTAAGCGCTACGGCTTCCACGGCCTCTCCTACGAATACATCGCCCGGGTGCTGCCGGAACATTCGGCCCGGGCCGACGGCCGGGTGGTGGTGGCCCATCTGGGCAATGGCGCCTCCATGTGCGGCATGGTGGGGAGGAAGAGCCAGGTCTCCACCATGGGCTTCACCGCCGTGGAGGGGTTGATGATGGGCACCCGCACCGGCGCCCTGGACCCCGGAGTCATGCTCTATCTCATGGAAAACAAGGGCATGGACGTCAAGGCCCTGACCAAGCTGCTGTACAAGGAATCCGGACTGCTCGGCGTCTCCGGCATCTCCCCGGACATGCGTACCTTGCTGGGTAGCGACAAGCCGGAAGCCAAGGAAGCCGTGGACCTGTTCTGTTACCGCGTAGTGCGGGAGCTGGGTTCCCTGGCCGCCGCCATCGGGGGCCTGGACGCCCTGGTATTTACCGGCGGCATCGGTGAGCACGCGGCCGAGGTACGGCGCCGGGTGTGCCTGGAGACGGCATGGCTAGGCATCGGCATCGACGAATCGGCCAATGCCCTGCACGCCAACCGCATCAGCGATCCCCGCAGCACCGTTGACGTCCTGGTCCTCCCCACCAACGAGGAATGGATGATCGCCCGTCACACCGCCACCCTGCTCAACCTCTAACCTCCCAGCGGCAACCCGGCCCCCCGGGTTGCCGCCCTCCCCCCCGTTCCACCTACCGCCGTTTTTCCCCTGCCGTTTCCCCCACTGCTGTTCCCCAATCCCGGCCCATTCCAGCCCCTGTTTTTTTCCTTGGAAGGCGATCCCGGAATCGATTTCCGTCCTGGTCCATTTTTTTCGATACACCCTCCCAACTGGCGCGTCATAAAGTTGTCAAAAAATGTGCCAATCCTGATTTTTCCGGGCTTGCCGCCCCATCCCTGAGGCACTGCTCAACAACTACATCTAGTCAAGTATTTGCCACCTACCACTACATGTAGTAGCTTTACGTCCCATCTAACCCCGGACCACCGGGGGATATTACTAAATTCATAGCCACATTTTTGGAGAGGTCACCCACCATGAATCCGGTTGCCGAGCAGCTCTCTCTTACCGCCATTCCCGCCGCTCCCGAGGTCGCTCCCCTGCCCGAGCAGGAGATTTCCACCGAGGTGCTGGTGGAGAAATACGCCAAGGGCAAGGAAACCAATGTCCATGACGTGCGCCGTCGCGTCGCCCGGGCCCTGGCTGCGGTAGAAACCGAAAAAGAGCGAGCCAAGTGGGAAGAGCGCTTCCTGTGGGCCCAGGAAAGTGGCTTCGTCCCCGCCGGCCGTATCAACTCCGCCGCCGGCACCGACCTGGCCGCCACCCTGATCAACTGCTTCGTGCAGCCGGTGGGCGATTCCATCGTCGAAACCGTGGACGGCCGGCCCGGCATCTACACTGCCCTGGCCCAGGCGGCGGAAACCATGCGCCGCGGTGGCGGCGTCGGCTACGACTTCTCCTCCATCCGCCCCAGCGGTGCCCAGGTCAAGGGCACCCAGTCCCGCGCCTCCGGCCCCGTCTCCTACATGCGCGTCTTCGACCGCTCCTGCGAGACCGTGGAATCCGCCGGTGCCCGCCGTGGCGCCCAGATGGGCGTGCTGCGCTGCGACCATCCTGACATCGAAGACTTCATCCACGCCAAGGACAAGGGCGACCTGACCAATTTCAACATTTCCATCGGCGTCACCGATACCTTCATGCAGGCCGTGGAGAACGATGGCGAAGTGGAATTGAGCCACAAGGCCGAACCCAATGCCGACATGCGCTCTACCGGCGCCTTCCAGCGCGAGGACGGCCTGTGGGTGTATCGCAAGGTGCGTGCCCGGGAACTGTGGGAACAGGTCATGCGCGCCACCTACGACCATGCCGAGCCCGGCATCCTGTTCCTGGACCGGATCAACAAGGACAACAACCTCAACTACTGTGAAGTGATCGAGGCCACCAACCCCTGCGCCGAACAGCCCCTGCCCCCCTACGGCTGCTGCTGCCTGGGCTCCATCAACCTCACCCTGTTCGTCAAGAATGCCTTCTCCGAACAGGCAGAGTTTGATTTCGCCGGCTTCGGCGAGGTGATCAAGGTGTCCACCCGCATGCTTGACAACGTGCTGGATGCCACCCACTGGCCCCTGGAGCAACAGCAGGAAGAAGCCTCCAACAAGCGCCGTATCGGCCTGGGCTTCACCGGCCTGGGCGACGCCCTGGCCATGCTGCGCCTGCGCTACGACCGTACCGAGGCCCGCGCCATGGCCTCCCGCATTTCCGAGTTCATGCGCGACACCGCCTATCTGACTTCGGTGGAACTGGCCAAGGAACGGGGCGCCTTCCCCCTGTTCAACGCCGAGCTGTATCTCTCCGGCGGCAATTTCGCCTCCCGCCTGCCCAACGAGGTCAAGGCCGAGATCCGCAAGCACGGCCTGCGCAACTCCCACCTGCTGTCCATCGCCCCCACCGGCACCATTTCCCTGGCCTTCGCCGACAACGCCTCCAACGGCATCGAGCCCCCCTTCTCCTGGACCTACAACCGGAAGAAGCGCATGCCCGACGGCACCCTCAAGGAATACGCCGTGGAGGACTACGCCTGGCGCCTGTACAAGCACCTGGGCGGCAATGTGGAAAAGCTGCCGGACTACTTCGTCACCGCCCTGGAAATCTCCGCCGCTGCCCACAAGGACATGGTGGCTGCCGTCGCCCCCTACATCGACACCGCCATCTCCAAGACGGTAAACGTGCCCGGCGACTACCCCTATGAAGACTTCCAGGGCCTCTACATGGAAGCCTGGAAGTCCGGTCTCAAGGGCCTGGCCACCTATCGCCCCAACAGCGTCCTGGGCTCCGTGCTGTCGGTGGAACCGAGCAAGCCCCAGGGCGAGGAAAAGAACAATCCCCAGGACTTCGTCTCCGACGCCAACCGCCGCCTGGCCATCAAGAACCTGCCGGCCCCGGTGCTGGCCTCCCTGCGCTGGCCCGGCCGCCCCAATCTGCCTGACGGCAACATGGCCTGGACCTACATGCTGGATTACCCCCAGGGCAAGTTCGCCCTATTCGTCGGCCATGTGGATCAGGAAGAAGAAGCCGGTCGCCGCTCCTGGCCCTTCGAAGTGTGGGTGAATGGCCCCGACCAGCCTCGCGGCCTCGGTGCCGTGGCCAAGACCCTGTCCATGGACATGCGGGCCAACGACCATGGCTGGCTGGAAATGAAGCTGGATGCCCTGTCCAAGACCCCGGGCGATGCCTTTGACATGGCCGCGCCGCCCCACGGCGAGCGTAAGCGCATGCCGTCCATCGTTTCCGCCGTCTCCCAGGTCATCCACTGGCGCGTGGAACAGCTCGGCGCCCTGAAGCACGAAGGCCCCACCCCGGTGCTGGACGCCATGTTCAGCGCCAAGGAGCCGAAGACCGGCACCGACGGCACCCTGTCCTGGACGGTGGACGTGTTCAACGCCACCACCGGCGAAGACTTCGTCCTCGGTCTGAAGGAAATCACTCTGCCGGACGGCGTCACCCGCCCCTACTCCATGTGGCTCTCCGGCAACTACCCGCGCGCCCTGGATGGCCTGTGCAAGCTGCTGTCCCTGGATATGCGGGTGATGGATCCGGCCTGGATCGGCATGAAGTTGCGCAAGCTGCTGGACTACCCGGAACCCCTGGGCGATTTCATGGCCTTCGTTCCCGGCACCCGGCGCCAGACCAACTACCCGTCCACCGTGGCCTACCTGGCCCAGCTCATCATCCATCGCTATGCAATGCTCGGCATCCTGGATGAGGCCGGCATGCCCCTGCAGCAGATGGGCATCCTGGAAGCTCCGGATGACAGCGCCAACAGCGTTCGTCCTACCCAGGGCAAGCTCTGCGGCGAATGCGGCAACACCACCGTCATCAAGAAGGATGGCTGCGAATTCTGCACAGCCTGCGGCGCTGTAGGTTCCTGCGGCTAAGCCTTTCTGGGTACTTTGATGCTATGCTTGGGGCGGCCCGATGGGCTGCCCCTTTTTTTGCGTCCAGGGGCCAAAACCAGCCCGAAAACAACATAAATTACGGCATCCCATGAGTAGCAAACTGGCTCACATCGTTTGGCATCGTCTGACCGGCCTCATGCCGGGGGAATTGAACAAGGCTGAACTCACCTGGCTCCTCTCTCCCCACTTTCATCTGACCCTGCTCTCCCGGCGCCGGGCCACCATGATCGTGAACCGGGTGCGCCTGTTCTCCTTCCTGTTTGCCGTTCTGACGCCCCTGTGGAGCATCATCGATTACGTGGTGTTTCCCTTTCCGCTGTGGTTTGCCCTGGCGGCCATGCGCTTCCTGGCCAGCGCTGCCTTTGCCTTCCTGGTGATTTATTACCGCCCCTCGGGAAGCCTGCCCGATGCCTATCGGGCCATGGCGATCATGTTCGCCATCCCGACCATGTTCTATATCGCCTCGCACCAGCTGCTCGTCTCCCACCAGCTGACCGGCATGCAGGCTGCCATCGGCGCCGGCTACGCCTTCCTGCCCTTCGTGCTGCTCGCGGGCCTTTCCATTTTCCCCCTGACCCTGGCGGAGAATATTCTTTTCGCCCTGCCCATGCTCCTTGCCCAGGCGGTTTCAGGCATCATCAGCTGGGCCACCCTGGACTGGCCCTCCTTTGCCGGTGCTTTCTGGCTGCTCGCCCTTATCACCGGAGTTTCCACCCTGGCCGGTCTCTCCCAGCTGGCCTTCATGATTGCCCTGGTACGCCAGGCCATCCGCGACCCCCTCACCGGCATTTTTTCCCGCCGCAGCGGCGAGGAAGTGCTGGAGCTACAGTTCATCATCTCCAGCCGCAGCAACGCCCCCATGTCCCTGGCCTTCGTCGATCTCGACAATTTCAAGAGCATCAACGACCGCTACGGCCACGAGGCCGGCGATGAGGTCCTGGTAGCCGCTACCGAAGCCATCAGCACCAACCTGCGCCGGGGCGACATGATCGCCCGCTGGGGGGGCGAAGAATTCATTCTGATCATGCCCAACACCGATCTGGAACAGGCCCAGCAGGCCATGCGCCGCCTGCGCCAGGCCGGGTTCGGCCTGCGCCCCGATGGCAATCCGGTTACTGCCAGCGTCGGCCTGGCCGAACGCATCGAAGACCGGGCACTGGATTGGAAAACCCTGGTGGAGAAGAGCGACCAGCGCATGTACCGCGCCAAACAGAGCGGGCGCGATCGCGTCATCGCCGAAGATGAACAGTAACCCCTAAGCCAGTCCCGCCGGCGGGGCATTGGCCCCGCCGCCACGCAAAGGGGCCAATGCCCCTGACGCCCCCTCTCCTACCCCAAACTACCGGGACCGCCCCCAGGGCTCACCAGCCCTCTGCCAGCACCTTTTCCGCCCAGAACAGGGCGGTGATGGACTTGGCGTCGGTAATCTCCCCACTCCGCACCGCCCCGACCGCCTCCGCCAACGGCATCTCGATCACCTCTAGATGCTCACCATGATCGAGTTGGGGCGCTGATTCCCGCGTCAGCGAGCGGGCGAGAAAAATCTCGATACGCTCATCCGAATAGCCGATGCAGGGATGCATCACCCCCAGGTGGCGCCATTCGGCAGCACGATAGCCGGTCTCCTCCAGCAGTTCCCGTTGGGCGGTCGCGAGGATATCTTCCCCGGGATCGATCTTGCCGGCGGGCAATTCAAGGAAGACCCGGTGCAAGGGGTAACGGAACTGGCGCTCGAACAGAAGATGGCCGTTATCGAGGACGCCGATCACCACCACGGCACCGGGATGAACGATG
>DATEZY010000142.1:0-28904 GCA_035255085.1 Azospira sp.
TGCCTCCACCGTGGTGCTGCTGCGGGCCCTGGAGACCCGGGGCATCCTGGATTCGGTCAATGGCCGCATCGCCGTGGGCTGGCTGGTGGTGGAAGACCTGGTGTGCGTCCTGGTGCTGGTGTTGATGCCGCCCCTGGCCGGGTTGCTGGGCGGTAACACTGCCGATGTCCATGGGGCCGGCGGCGGCAGCCTGTGGGGCACACTGGCCGTGACCCTGGCCAAGGTCGGCGCCTTCATCGCCCTCATGCTGGTGGTGGGGCGGCGAGTCTTTCCACGCATCCTGTGGGCTGTGGCCAGCACCGGCTCCCGGGAACTGTTCACCCTCTGCGTCGTTGCCGCCGCCGTGGGCGTGGCCTACGGCTCGGCCAAGCTCTTCGGCGTCTCCTTCGCCCTGGGGGCCTTCTTCGCCGGCATGATGATGCGTGAATCCGATTTCGCCCACCGGGCGGCGGAGGAATCCCTGCCTCTGCGGGATGCCTTCTCGGTGCTGTTCTTCGTCTCCGTCGGCATGCTCTTTGATCCCCTGGTGCTGCTGCAGGAACCGGGCAAGGTGCTGGCGGTGGCAGCCATCATCCTCCTCGGCAAGACCCTGGCGGCCATCGCCCTGGTGCTGGCCTTCCGCTATCCCCTGAATACGGCGCTCACCGTTGGCGCCAGCCTGGCCCAGATCGGCGAGTTTTCCTTCATCCTGGCGGGCTTGGGGCTGTCCCTGGGCCTGCTGCCCAAGGCCGGGCAGAGCCTGATCCTGGCGGGCGCCCTGATTTCCATCGCCTTTAATTCGCTGGTCTTTGCTGCCGTGGGGCCGGCCCGCCGCTGGGCCCTGGCCCACTCCGCCCTGGCCCGCCGCCTGGAGATGCGGGACGACCCGACGGCTGCCCTGTCCATGTCCGTGGCGCCCCAGTTCCTCTCCGGCCAGGTGGTGCTGGTGGGCTATGGCCGCGTCGGTCGGCGCATCGCTGCCGCCCTGGAGCAGCAGCATATTCCCTACGTGGTAGCGGAGCAGCACCGGGCGGTCGTGGAGAAGCTGCGGGAACAGGGGGTCGCCGCCATCTCCGGCGACGCTGCAGACCCGGCGGTCCTGATCCAGGCCCACATCGCCCAGGCTGGCATGCTGGTGGTGGCCACGCCGGATACCCTGGACGTGCGCAAGATCGTCGACATCGCTCGGACCCTCAACCCGGCCATCGAGATCGTGCTGCGCACCCATTCGGAAGAAGAGGCCGTGTTGCTGGAGCGGGAGAAGCTGGGCACGGTGTTCATGGGGGAAGATGAACTGGCCAAGGGCATGACCCGCCATGTGCTGGCCCGCATGGGCAAGGCCATGCCCTAGGCGCTGTTGGAGGGATAGAAAAAAGGGCAGCCCGGGCTACCCTTTTTGTTGTGCGCTTAGCGCCCCGGGTTACTTGGCGCCCTGCTTGGCCTTGATTTCTGCCGTATGCTTGGCCGCCAGTTCCTTGGCCTTTTCCGCCAGAGGGGGGAAGGGGCCGTATTTGTGCTGGTCTGCCGGCATGCCGTCCACGTAGGGCGGGAAGGCGGCATCGATGGGCTTGTTCCAGCGGGCCGGGAAGTCCTTCTCCAGGTCGGCCTTTTCCGGGCGGGGTTTGGCAACGATGTAGCCGGCCACGTCGAAGGCTTCCTCGTCGCTCAGCACGGTGTTGGTGTGGCTGGCTCCCAGGGGCATGTCATGCTTGATGAAGCGCATGGCCATGAGGATGCGGTTCATGCCGGCGCCGGTGTTGAAGGAATCGGGGCCCCACACGGGCGGGAACTGGTAGCCCTGGGCATCGCCCTTGACCCCGACCCGCTTGCCTTCACCGTTTTCACCGTGGCAGACCTGGCATTTTTCCTTGTAGATGGCGCCGCCGCTGGCAATGTCGGCGCGCCGGTTGGGCGGCTTGCTACCCTTGGTGGCAGCTCCTTCGATTTCGGCACCCACGGGGATGCCGCGGGAGAGGAAGTGGATGTAGGTGGTGAAGGCCTTCATTTCCCGGGAATTAAGGGGCAAGGGCTTGCCGTTCATGCTGCGCTCCATGCAGCCATTGACCCGCTCTTCCACGGTGCTTAGCCCGTCCTCCCGGCCCCGGTATTGGGGAAAGGTGGCAGTGACGCCGACCCAGGGCATAGCGTAAGGCTTGGTGGCGTTTTCCTGGTGACAGGAGGTACAGGACAGGTTGTTGCCGCTGTAACGCATCTTCTTGTCTTTCACCTCCGGCCCCAGGTGGGCGAAGGTGCGGTTGGCCAGGTCGTGGCCGTAACGGGCCAGCTTGCCGTAGTCGTCGTTCGGCAGACTGGCGATATCGGGGGCCGGGCGGTCGAGCAGGCTGGCCTTGGCGGGCGCGTTTGGGCTCGGGGCGGCTGTCGTTTGCCCCTGGGCGCCGCTCCAGGCGAGGGCAAGGGTGACGGCAAGAAGGGAAAGGTGGTGGTGTGTCATGGCATGGCTCCTTTTTTTGTATTAGTCCGGCCAGTATAGAAAAATGGCGGCCAATTAGTAATCGCTGATTTTCGTAAGGCAGGCGACGGAGAGGGGCGAGAGTCGGTCGAAACTGCGTCAAGACAGGGGCGAAAAAAAGCCCCGCCAAGGCGGGGCTTTTACGGCGGCTAGCCGGCCTTAAAGGCGGACTTACATGCGGGCGATCATGGCGTCGCCGAAGGCGGAGCAGGAGACTTCCTGGGCACCTTCCATGAGGCGGGCGAAGTCATAGGTCACGACCTTGTCGCCGATGGCCGCTTCCATGGACTTGATGATCAGGTCGGCGGCTTCCTTCCAGCCCAGGTGGCGCAGCATCATTTCGGCGGACAGGATCAGGGAACCGGGGTTCACCTTGTCCTTGCCGGCGTACTTGGGCGCAGTGCCGTGGGTGGCTTCGAAACAGGCATAGACATCGGAGATGTTGGCGCCGGGAGCGATGCCGATACCGCCCACCTGGGCCGCCAGGGCGTCGGAAATGTAGTCGCCGTTCAGGTTGGTGGTGGCGATCACGTCATATTCCGCCGGGCGCAGCAGGATCTGCTGCAGGAAGGCGTCGGCGATGGCGTCCTTGATGACGATACCGTTGGGCAACTTGAGCCAGGGGCCGCCGTCGATCTCGATACCGCCAAATTCGCGCTTGGCCAGGGCATAGGCCGTGTCGCGGAAGTTGCCTTCCGTGAATTTCATGATGTTGCCCTTGTGCACGATGGTCACGGACTTGCGGCCGTTGTCGATGGCGTACTTGATGGCAGACCGCACCAGGCGTTCCGTGCCCTCGACGGAAATGGGCTTGATGCCGATGCCGGAGGTTTCGGGGAAGCGGATCTTCTTCACCCCCATTTCTTCCCGCAGGAACTTGATGACCTTCTTGCAGGCGTCGGTGCCGTTGGCCCATTCGATGCCGGCGTAGATGTCCTCGGTGTTCTCGCGGAAGATCACCATGTCGGTCAGTTCGGGATTCTTCAGGGGGGAGGGCACGCCCTTGAAGTAGCGCACCGGGCGCACGCATTGGTAGAGATCCAGCTCCTGGCGCAGGGCCACGTTGAGGGAGCGGATGCCGCCGCCCACCGGGGTGGTCATGGGGCCCTTGATGGAGACGGAGAATTCTTTCAGGGCATCGAAGGTCTCCTTGGGCAGCCATTCGTCGGCGCCATAGAGCTTGGTGGATTTCTCGCCGGCGTAGACTTCCATCCAGTGGATTTTCTTCTGGCCGCCGTAGGCCTTGTTTACCGCCGCATCCACCACCTTGATCATCACCGGGGTGATATCCACGCCGATGCCGTCGCCTTCGATGAAGGGGATGATGGGGTTATCGGGAGTTGCCTGGCCGGGAATGATCTTCTGGCCGCCTTGAGGGACTTTGATGTGTGAACTCATTTCCTTAGCTCCATGAGAGATGAGAGTTGTTCTTTATGTAAGCGCAGGGTTTTGCGTTGAAACCCCGTCGTGATCCTGCCGGATGAGGGCGTTAGCCAAGGGAAAAACTCAGCCGGCATGCGGGGCATTATGAATTAAAAACCCGAGCGGTGTCAGCCATCTACCGGGCTGAAAATGGGATGGGGCCGGCGGGCCGAACGAGGCCGCTGGCGGGAGCGGGCGAGGGGCGCCGGCCTGGCGTCCGGGTGGGGCGCGACAAACCGAAGGGCCAAGAAAAAGGCCCGGCCAAACCCCCGTAGGGGCTTGGGCCGGGCCTTGGGCCAGCGTACGCCGATTAGGCGGCGTTGGCGGCCTGCAGCAGGCTGTTGAGGGTGGCGCTGGGACGCATCACGGCATCGCGCTTGGCCGGGTCGGCCAGATAGTAGCCGCCGATATCCACGGCCTTGCCCTGGACGCTCTTCAGCTCGGCGATGATGTTCTGCTCGTTCTCAGCCAGGGCCTTGGCCAGGGACGCGAACTTGGCAGCCAGCTCCTTGTCCTCGGACTGGGCGGCCAGGGCCTGGGCCCAGTACATGGCCAGGTAGAACTGGCTACCGCGGTTATCCAGCTCGCCGGTGCGGCGGGAGGGGGACTTGTTCTCGTCCAGCAGCTTGCCGGTGGCTTCGTCCAGGGTCTTGGCCAGCAGCTTGGCCTTGGCGTTACCGGTCTTGATACCCAGGTCTTCCAGGGACACGGCCAGGGCCAGGAACTCGCCCAGGGAATCCCAGCGCAGGTGGTTTTCTTCCACCAGCTGTTGCACGTGCTTGGGCGCGGAGCCGCCAGCACCGGTCTCGTACATGCCGCCGCCGGCCATCAGCGGGACGATGGACAGCATCTTGGCGGAGGTGCCCAGTTCCATGATGGGGAACAGGTCGGTCAGGTAGTCGCGCAGGATGTTGCCGGTGACGGAGATGGTGTCCAGGCCGCGGGCGACACGTTCCAGGGTGAAGCGCATGGCGCGCACCTGGGACATGATGTGGATCTCCAGGCCGCTGGTGTCGTGATCCTTCAGGTAGGTTTCCACCTTCTTGATCAGCTCGGCTTCGTGGGGACGGTAGGGGTCCAGCCAGAAGACGGCGGGCATGCCGGAGTTGCGGGCGCGGGTCACCGCCAGCTTGACCCAGTCACGGATCGGCTCGTCCTTCACCTGGCACATGCGCCAGATATCGCCCTGTTCCACGTTCTGGGTGAGCAGCACTTCGCCGGTAGCCAGGTCCACGATGTTGGCGATGCCGTCTTCGGAGATTTCGAAGGTCTTGTCGTGGGAACCGTATTCCTCGGCCTTCTGGGCCATCAGGCCGACGTTGGGCACGGTGCCCATGGTCTTGGGATCGAAGTTGCCGTGCCACTTACAGAAGTTGATCATCTCCTGGTAAATGCGGGCGAAGGTGGATTCGGGCATCACGGCCTTGGCATCGTAAGGCTTGCCGTCGGCACCCCACATCTTGCCGCCCTGGCGGATCATGGCGGGCATGGAGGCGTCCACGATGATGTCGTTGGGGGAGTGGAAGTTGGTGATGCCCTTGGCGGAATCGACCATGGCCAGACGGGGGCGGTGCTCCTGGCAGGCGTGCAGGTCGCGGATGATCTCGTCGCGCTTGGACTCGGGCAGGGTGTCGATCTTCTCGTACAGGGTGGCCATGCCGTTATTGACGTTAATGCCCAGTTCGTCGAACAGCTTGCCGTGCTTCTCGAAGGCTTCCTTGTAGTAGATCTTGACGCAGTGGCCGAAAACGATGGGGTGGGACACCTTCATCATGGTGGCCTTGACGTGCAAGGAGAAGAGGATACCGGCCTGGCGGCAGTCTTCCAGTTCCTTCTCGTAGAAGTCGCACAGGGCTTTCTTGCTCATGAACATGGAGTCGATGATCTCGCCGGCCAGCAGGGAGAGCTTCGGCTTCAGGACGATGGTCTTGCCGCTCTTGGTGATCAGCTCCATCTTCACGTCGCGGGCCTTGTCCAGGGTCATGGACTTCTCGCCGTGGTAGAAGTCGCCATGGTTCATGTGGGCCACGTGGGTCTGGGACCAGGGCTTCCATTCGCCCATGGAGTGGGGGTGCTTCTTGGCGTAGTTCTTCACTGCCAGCGGAGCGCGGCGGTCGGAGTTACCTTCGCGCAGCACCGGGTTCACGGCGGAACCCAGGCACTTGCCGTAGCGGGTCTTCAGCGCCTTTTCTTCGTCGCTGGTGGGGTTTTCCGGGTAGTCGGGGATGGCATAGCCCTTGGCCTGCAGTTCCTTGACGCAGGCGATCAGCTGGGCCACGGAGGCGCTGATGTTGGGCAGCTTGATGATGTTGGTGTCCGGATCCTGGGTCAGGCGACCCAGTTCGGCCAGGTTGTCCGGCACTTTCTGATCATCGCGCAGGTAGTCGGAGAATTCGGCCAGGACGCGGGCCGCCACGGAAATGTCGCTCTCGGCGATTTCAACGCCGGCCGGACCGGTAAAGGTGCGGATGATCGGCAGAAAAGCACAGGTCGCCAGCAGGGGCGCCTCATCCGTGAGCGTGTAAATGATCTTCGACTTACCAGCAGCCATGCTAATCCCTCGCGTAGTTCGTAGTTAAAGGAGAGGACAACTCTTATATAAATTATATCACCCCGTGCAATCTTATTGCGCTCCGTGGAATGAATGCCATGGAGGGCGGGACTGGTCGTTTTTCCGGAGATGTCTGTCTTTGCCTGTGTTGTCGGGGCATCAAGCGTGTCCGGTGCTAAGATTTCCCCTTCATTCCACTTCCCCCGCGCCCAGCTTCTGCCGATGGATATTTTGACTGCCGCGACCGCCAACCGCATCGCCATCGCCCTGATCGACGGATTCAACAAGCACTACCGGCTGTTCCGCCAGACCAGCCGGGAGGCCAAGTTCCGTTTCGAATCCGGGGACTGGCTGGCGGTGCATAAGGCAGTGAAGGACCGCATCCGCTTCTACGACGACCGGGTGGACGAGTGCGTCGAGCGCCTGCGCGACGAGTTCAAGGCCGAGAGCCTGGACGACGCCACCTGGCAGCAGGTGAAGCTGCTCTACATCGGCCTGCTGCTCAACCACAAGCAGCCGGAACTGGCGGAGACCTTCTTCAATTCTGTGTGCTGCAAGATCCTGCACCGCACCTACTTCCACAACGATTTCATCTTCGTGCGGCCGGCCATCTCGACCGAGAACATCGAATCCAATCCACCTACCTACTCCAGCTACTACCCGGGACAGGGCGGGCTGCGCGCCACCATGCGCCAGATCGTCCTGGACTTCGACTGGCAGCGGGATTTCGAGGATCTGGAGCGGGACGTGGATTACATCTACCGGACGGTGCAGGCTTTCCTCGGGGGGCAGCTGCCGGCCCGGGAAGCCAACTGCCAGATCCAGGTGCTGTACTCCGCCTTCTACCGCAACAAGGGCGCCTACATCATCGGCAAGGCCATCAATGGCAACCAGGAATACCCCTTCGCGATTCCTGTGCTGCACACCCCGGGGGGCAAGCTCTACCTGGACACGGTGCTGCTCGACGCCTGGCGCATCTCCATCCTCTTCTCCCTGTCCCGGGCCTATTTCATGGTGGATATGGAAGTGCCCTCGGGCTACGTCCAGTTCCTGCGCTCGATCATGCCCGGCAAGCCCCGCTCCGAGCTGTACACCATGCTGGGCCTGGGCAAGCAGGGCAAGACCATGTTCTTCCGCGACCTCATCTACCACCTGCGCCACTCGGAAGATAAATTCATCATCGCCCCCGGCATCCGCGGCCTGGTGATGCTGGTGTTCACCCTGCCGTCCTTCCCCTACGTCTTCAAGATCATCAAGGACGTGTTCGGCAGCACCAAGGAAGTGGACCACGCCACGGTCAAGTACAAGTACCAGCTGGTGAAGCAGGTGGACCGGGTGGGGCGCATGGCCGACACCCTGGAATTCTCCAACGCTGCCCTGCCGCTTTCCCGCTTCGATCCGGCGCTGCTGGAGGAGCTGCGCCAGCAGGTGCCCTCCCTGATCGAGGAGGATGGCGGCGACCTCATCATCAAGCACCTCTACATCGAGCGCCGCATGACGCCGCTCAACCTTTATCTCGACAAGGCCTCCGAGGCCCAGATGGAGCATGCGGTGCAGGACTACGGCAACGCCATCCGGGAGTTGGCCATCGCTAATATCTTCCCCGGCGACATGCTGTGGAAGAACTTCGGCGTCACCCGCTACAACCGTATCGTCTTCTACGATTACGATGAAATCGAATACATGACCGACATGAACTTCCGTCACATCCCGGAAGCCCCCTATCCGGAAATGGAAATGTCCGGCGAGCCCTGGTATTCCGTGGCCCGCAACGACGTCTTCCCGGAAGAGTTCGCCACCTTCCTGCTCGGCTCCCCGGCCGTGCGCAAGGCCTTCCTCAAATACCATCGGGACCTGCTGGAACCCCAGTTCTGGCAGGAAACCCAGGAGCAGATCCGCAACGGCCGGGTGGAGGATTTCTTCCCCTATCCGGAGGAGCTGCGCTTTTGCCATCTTTATGGAGCTCGGGGCGACTAAGCCCGGTCTATGGCCCGCATCTATCTCTTCAACAAACCCTACGGCGTCCTCTCCCAATTCACGGCGGAAGGGCGCTGGCACGGCCTGGCCGAATTCATCGCCATCAAGGGCATCTATCCCGCCGGCCGGCTGGATGCGGACAGCGAAGGCCTGCTCCTGCTCACCGACGATGGCGCTCTCCAAGCCCGCATCGCCGATCCCCGCTACAAGCTGGAAAAGACCTACTGGGTCCAGGTGGAGGGGGAGCCCACGGAAGAGGCGCTGGAACAGTTGCGCCGCGGGGTGGTGCTCAACGACGGCCCCACTCGCCCGGCCCGGGTCCGGCGCATCGACGAGCCGCCGGGGCTGTGGCCGCGTACGCCGCCGGTACGCTTCCGGGCGGCCATTCCCACCAGCTGGATCGAACTGGTGATCCGGGAAGGGCGCAACCGCCAGGTCAGGCGCATGACAGCCAGCGTGGGGTATCCTACTTTGCGGCTCATCCGGGCCGCCGTGGGCCGGGCCTTGGTAGACGGGCTCGCTCCGGGAGAAGGGCGCCTCATCGTAGGCGGCTATGCCGACATAGCCCCCGAGGCCCCTGCCTCCGCTCCCCGAAAAAACGCATCGCGAAAGTGACAAGTCATGAAAAAAGTAATTGCCCTCTCCCTCGCCCTGGTCCTGGCCGCCACCTCTTCCGTCGCTCTGGCCGCCACCAAGCACCATCGTCCGGCCCATGCCAAGGCCGTCCACAAGATGCACAAGGCGCATGCGGTGCACAAAGTGCATAAGGCCCATAAGGCTCGCAAGGTGCACAAGACCCACGCCGTCAAGCACGCCCACCAGCCGGCCCAGTCCCGTCCCCACGCCTACTGAGCCGCCGGGCCATCTGGCCTATAATCCGCTCCCATGAAACGACTGCGACTCTTCCCCCGCGCCTGCCTCGGCGCCCTGTTGGCGGGCACGGCCCTGGCGGCCGCCGCCGACATGCCCCGCACCGACCTGACTGCCGGTTTCCACCGTATCGAGGCCGAAGTGGCCCTGAACCAGGCGGACCGTATGCAGGGCCTGATGCAGCGCACCCAGATGGCGCCCAACCACGGCATGCTCTTCATCTTTCCCCAGGCCGCCCGGCACTGCATGTGGATGAAGAACACCCTCATCCCCCTTTCCGTCGCCTTCCTCGACGACAGCGGCCACATCATCAACATCCGGGACATGCAGCCCCAGACCGAGAACAATCACTGTGCCGACAAGGACGCCCGCTTCGCCCTGGAAATGAACCAAGGCTGGTTCGCCGCCAAGGGCATCAAGGCTGGCGCCAGCATCGGCGGCGTCGACCGGCTGCCGCCCCCCCAATAATGGCCCGGCGGGACTCCCCGGTCTTCCGGGGCGGCTGGCGGGACGATCTACCCCGCCTCGCGGCCAGCGCCCCCTATCTTTCCTGGCTGCGCGAGCAGGGCTCCCTGACGGCCCGCCTGAGGGCCTCCTGCCGCGAGTTTTCCGTGCGCTGCCTGCGCCAGTGCCAGGAAGCGGTGGGGCGGGACGAAGGGGCCTTTCTCGGCCTGCGACCCGGCACCCGGGTCTGGGTACGGGAGGTGCTGCTCTGCTGCGACGGCATCCCCGTCGTCTTCGCCCACACGGTCATGGCCCGGCGCCCCCGGCATCCCTTCGACCTGCGTTTTGGCGCCTTGGGCGAGCGATCACTGGGCAGCCTGCTGTTTTCCGATCCACGCATCGTTCGCGGCCGCCTCCAGTTCCGGCGCCTGGATGCCCGCCACCCCATGTTCAGGCAGGCTGCGAGCACACTGCCCGATACCCCCGCCGGCCTGTGGGCGCGTCGCTCCGGATTCGGCTGCGGCGCCAAGACGGTGCTGGTGAATGAAGTCTTCCTGCCGACGTTGCTGCAGTTTTCCTGATCCCCGCTGATTGCCGGCCGTCGGGTCAGTCCTCGGTCAGCCTAGGCCGCCGGAATGGTCCTATGATGGCTGTATGCAAAAGCCACGTCGGCGCTGCCTCGGCGCCATTTTCCTGCTGCTGTTCGCTCCTTGGCTTGGGGCCCAGGAGGCGGGCGTCGCCCTGGTGGATGACAAGGATATCCAGGTCAGCCGCCGGGGAGAGGGCTGGCTGGTGGAAGGCTCCTTCACTGTCCCCGTGGCTCCGGCCGTCGCCTGGGTGGTACTCACCGATTTCGACCACATGGGGCGTTTCCTGACCAACCTGAGCGTCAGCCAGGTGCTGGAGCGCCAGGGCAACGTGCTGCAGGTGGAGCAGCGGGGCACCGCCCGCTTCGGCCTTTTTTCCTTCAAGTTCCAGTCCCTGCGGGAAATCACCCTCACCCCGGTCAGCCATATCCACGCCCGGGGCTTGTCCGGCAATATCAAGCATTTCATCAGCGCCCTGAGTGTGGCGGAGGAGGGGAGCGCTACCCGCCTCACCTACCGGGCCGAAATGGAACCGGACTTCTGGCTACCCTCCCTCCTCGGTCCCTCCCTGCTGCGCCACGAAATGGCGGAACAATTCTCCGCCATGGTGGCTGAAATGTTGCGTCGTGCCGGTCGAAACTGACGGCCTGTGACATGCTCCCTTGACGAAAGAAGAATGCCGGTAGCCTAATGTTTGCCATAGGCCGAAAGTTCTATGACCGAAGGGTTGGCCTGTTCCGTTCCGCTCCGGCGGCAATAACAAAAAGGCCTCATCGTCAGGCGTTCAGGGGAATTTGCGATGCATACGCAAGTCAGCAATGTCTATCGGCAGGGGAGCGACGGCCACGTCGCCATGCAGCCCCGTCTCGATTACTCCAATACCTTGGTGTTTCACCACAGCTGTAACAACCTGCTGACGGATGCGTCGGTGCATCGCCTGCGCCTCGACTGTGCTCAGCTCACCTACATCGACAGCTCCGGCATCGGCGCCCTGATGGTGGTCAACGACCGGGCAACCCGGGACGGGAAATCCCTGGAACTTCTCAACTGCAACAACGACGTCAAGAAGATCCTCAAGCTGGTGAATCTGCACAAGGTCATCAAAATCGCTTGATGCGCTGGCGTTATGGGCGCCAATGGACGCCCCGGCTGAAAAAACAACAATAACCGGGCGGTCAACGCGCCCGGCCCGAAAGGGGTTGCAAGGTGAGCAATATGCAGGAACTGGCGGCAACCGCCTTGGGGAGCGGCGTGCCGGACGAGGCGGAGCAGGCCCGTCTGCTGCAGGAGGCCCTGGAAAAATGCGCAGCGGAGCCGATCCACCACGCTGGCGCTGTGCAGACCTACGGGGCGCTGCTGGCCTACGACGACGCCGGACGGGTGCGCGTGGCCAGCGCCAATCTCCAATCCTTCCTGCCCGTCGATGGGGAAGCCGCCCTGGGCTTGCCCGTCGCCGGCATCCTCGGCCCTGAAGCTATGGCCAGCCTGGAAAGCGCCCTGGCCAAGGGAATGCAGCAACGGCCCACGGTGCCGGTGCGGATCGAGGTGCCGGGCGGCGATGGCCTCACCGCGGTCGTCCACATCAGCGATGGCCTCAAGGTGGTGGAACTGCGCCATTTCCGCGAAGAGGACTGGCAGCCCTTCGAGACCCTATTCCTGCCGGTTCGCGATGCCCTCTGGCATTTCGACCGGGAAGACGACCTGGTGCAGTACTGTCAGTTCGTCAGCGAGGAAATCCTCAAGCTCACCGGTTTCGACCGGGTCAAGGTCTACCGTTTCGATCATAAGTGGGATGGGGAGGTCATCGCCGAGGCTCGCAACGAGGTTCTGCCGGCGCTCCTCGGCAACCATTTCCCGGCGGCCGACATTCCGCCCCAGGCCCGGGCCCTCTACGCCAAGAATCTGCTGCGGGTGCTGGAGGATACAGAATCCCAGCCGTCCCCCCTGCTGCCGTCCATGAACCCTTTGAGCGGCAAGCCCCTGGACCTGTCGTTCTCGGTGCTGCGGGCGATGTCGCCGATCCATCTGGCCTACCTGCGCAACATGGGGGTGCGGGCCACCATTACCATCTCCCTGATGCAGGGGGACAAGCTGTGGGGCCTCATTGCCTGCCACAGCGCCACGGCCAGGCGGGTGCCCTACCACCAGCGGGAACTGATCGAATTCGTCGGCAAGACCATCTCCCTCAAGCTGGCCAGCATCGAATATTCCCGCAACAACCAGTATCTGGAAAAGGTACGGGAAACCTTGCTGGTACTGACCCAATCCATTCGCGGCTCCGATGGCATTGAGCGGGGCCTGAAGCAGATGGAGGGCGATTACCTGCGCCTGGCCGGAGCCGGCGGCAGCGTTATCGCCTTCGACGACCACATCTATCACATCGGCCAGACCCCGGGAAAAAGGGACATCCGGAGCCTCACCGAATGGCTCAAGACCTGCATGCAGGAAGATGGGGTCTTTTACACCGAGAGCCTGGGGGAAGTCTTTCCGCCAGCCCGCCACTACGCCCATCTGGCCTCGGGGCTCCTGGCCATTTCCCTGGATGCCAATTTCCGCGGCTACATCCTCTGGTTCCGGCCGGAGGTGGTGCGGGAGATTGCCTGGGCCGGCAACCCGGAAAAGCAGCTGGTCAATGATGCCGCCGGTCCCCGCATCGAGCCCCGGCGCTCCTTTGCCCAGTGGGTCCAGACCTCCCGGGGCCATTCCCTGCCCTGGAGCCATGCCGAACTGGATGCGGTGAAGATCCTGTCCCTCTCGGTATTGCAGGTGCTCACCCGGGAAGTGTTGCGGGCCAAGGAGGCGGCGGAACTGGCAAACCGGGCCAAGAGCGATTTCCTGGCCACCATGAGCCATGAAATCCGCACTCCCATGAATGCCATCATCGGGCTCACCTATCTTTGCCTGCAGACCTCCCTTACCGGCCAGCAGGGCGATTATCTGGAGAAGGTCCACAGTTCCGCCAAGGCGCTGCTGCGCATCCTCGACGACATCCTGGATTTTTCCAAGATCGAGGCCGGCAAGCTGGAAATGGAAACCGTCTCCTTCCGCCTGGACGATGTGCTGGAAAGGCTCGCCACCGTGGTTTCCGTCAAGGCCCGGGAGAAAGGCCTGGAATTTCTCATGGAAACGCCTGTGGACATGCCCCAGGTCCTGGTGGGCGATCCCCTGCGCCTGGAGCAGGTGCTGATTAACCTGTCCGGCAATGCGGTGAAGTTCACCGGTGCCGGCGAGGTGGTGGTGAGCGCCCGGGTGGATGAGCGGAAAAAGGATGGAGTGACCCTGTCCTTCGCCGTGCGCGATACCGGCGTCGGACTCAGCACGGAGCAGCTGGAGCATCTCTTCCAGCCTTTCCAGCAGGGCGACAGCTCCACCACCCGGCGCTACGGCGGCACGGGCCTGGGCCTTTCCATCAGCCGTCGTCTGGTGGAAATGATGGGCGGCACTCTCTGGGTGGAAAGCGTGCCCGGCGAAGGCAGCAACTTCCAGTTTTCCCTGCCGTTCAGCTTGCCCGCCGACAGGGAGCAGGAGTACCCAGGCCTGCCTGATCTGCGTGGGCTGCGAGTCTTGCTGCTGGAGGCCAGCCCTGGCGCTCGCAAGGTACTTTCCGCCTATCTGCGGGCTTTCCAGTTCCGGGTCACGGAGCTGGATTCCCGGGATAACGCCCTCCAGCAAATCGGGGCGGCTGCCCGGCGCGGCGAGCCCTACGACCTGCTCTTTGCCGATCTGCAGACCGTGGGCCATGGCGCTGCCGACCTGGTGCGGCAGGTAGCCCAGGCGGTAGGGGGGGCTCCTGCTCCCCGTCTCATCCTGATCTCGGCCCTGGGGGATCGCTCGACTCCAGCGGAAGGCGGTGGTGTGGACGGCGTGCTGCAAAAGCCCTTTACCCAGAGCCGCCTGTTCAACGTGGTGGCCCGGGTTTTCGGGCGCCCCGAGGTGGCTGGAAGCCTGCCGCCCCAGCGCACTTTCACCCCCCGGGAGGCCGCCGCCCTGCGCGGTGTGCGCCTGCTGCTGGTGGAGGACGATGTCATCAATCAGGAAGTGGCCCGGCAGCTTCTGGGCAATCTGGGCATCCAGGTGACGGTGGCGGGGGATGGCCGCCAGGCCCTGGACGTCTTGGCCCGGGGCGCCAGCTTCGACGGCGTGCTCATGGATGTGCACATGCCGGTCATGGATGGCTACGCGGCTACCCGGGAAATCCGCGGCAACCCGGCCTGGCAGGCGCTACCGGTGATTGCCATGACCGCCAACGCCATGGCGTCGGATCGGGAGCGCTGTCTCGCTGCGGGCATGAATGACCACATTCCCAAGCCCATCGATCCCGATGTGCTGGTCTCCACCCTGCTGCGCTGGGTGCGGGGCCATGGATGGGCCGCATTCGACGCCTCCCCCCAGGAAGCGGCGCCGGCCGTGCCCCTGCCAATACTCGATGGGGTGGATGTGAGCGAAGGCGTGTGGCGGACCGGCGGCAGTGTTGCCCAGTATCTGGCGCTGTTGGGGCGTTTCCGGCAGAGCCAGCGGGGCGCCATTGCCGAAGTGGCCGATGCCCTCCATCGTGGCGACGGGGATACGGCCCAGCGCCGAGCCCATACCCTGAAGGGCCTGGGCGGCTCCCTTGGGGCCCGGGAACTGAGCGCTGCCGCGGCGGCCCTCGAAGAGGCCATCCGTGACGGCGCCGAGGCGGTCAGCCTGGGCTGCCGGCTGGCCACCCTGGATGGCTGTCTGCGCCAATTGCTGGCGGCCATCGATGCCGCGCAGCCCCAGGCTGCCGCCCCCGCTGCTGCTTCCCAGGGGCCTGCCGTGGCTACGGCGGATCTGGCTCGTCTACTGGATCAGGCCATTCTGCGCCTGGAGGAATTCGATTCCGGCGTCGAGCACACCATGCTCCTGCTGCACGAAGCCCTGGGTGCGGATGCCGGGAAAAACTCGCCCCTGGAAGCCCTGGGGCATCTGGTGCGGGCCTACGATTACGAATCGGCTCTGGAGGCGGCTCGCCGCTGGCGGCAAAGCCTGGCTGGGGAAGAAGGCTAAAAGGGAGCAAGCGATGAACAGCGGAGCGACCAAGTCGGTCCTGGTGGTGGACGACACCCCGGAGAACATCGACATTCTCAAGGGCATCCTCTCGCCCTATTTCATGGTCAAGGTGGCGAGCAGCGGCCGCATGGCCCTCAAGGCCGTGGCTAGCGGCAGGGAGCCAGACCTGATCCTGCTCGATGTGATGATGCCGGAGATGGATGGCTACGAGGTCTGCCGCCTGCTCAAGGCCGATGACCGTACCCGCCAGATCCCGGTGATCTTCGTCACCGCCAAGTCCAGCGTGGAGGACGAAACCCACGGCTTCTCCCTCGGCGCCGCCGATTACATCGTCAAGCCGGTCAGCCCCCCCGTGGTGCTGGCCCGGGTGCGTACCCACCTGGCCCTGGCCGACCGCAGCCGCCACCTAGAAGACCTGGTGCAGGAGCGTACCGAGAAGCTGCAGCGGCGCACCCTGGAACTGGAGGATACCCGTCTGGAAATCATCCGCCGGCTGGGCCGGGCCGGCGAGTTCCGGGACTATGAGACCGGCCTGCACGTCATCCGCCTCTCCCATTACGCCAAGTGCTTGGCGCGCCACATCGGCTTCACCGATTACGAGGCTGAGCAGCTGATGTATGCCGCCATGCTCCACGACATCGGCAAGATCGGCCTGCCCGACAGCATCCTGCTCAAGCCCGACCGGCTCACCGCGGAAGAGCGGGTGGTGGTGGAGACCCACTGCCGCATCGGCGCCGAGATCATCGGCGATCACCCCTGCGAACTGCTGCAACTGGCCCGGACCGTGGCCCTGACCCACCACGAAAAGTGGGACGGCAGCGGCTACCCCAATGGCTTGAAGGGGGAAGAAATTCCCTTGGCCGGGCGCATTACCGCCCTGGCGGACGTCTTCGATGCCCTGACCTCGGAACGTCCTTACAAACTGGCCTGGGACTTCAACGAAGCCATGGATTTCCTGGCACAGGATGCGGGCCATGGGCTCGACCCCATGCTGGTGGAGCGCTTCCTCGCCATGCGCGAAGAGATTCGGGACGTGATGCTGGCCTTCTGCGATGAACTCCACTGAGCGCCCCGTGCTCCTGGTGGTGGACGATACCCCGGGGAATATTGACGTCATCAAGGGCTGCCTGAAGAACGAGTACCTCATCCGTCCCGCCATCAACGGGGAGCTGGCCCTGCGCCTGGCCGTTGCCGAGCCCCGGCCAGAGCTGATCCTGCTCGACATCATGATGCCGGACATGGACGGCTACGAGGTCCTGCGCCGCCTCAAGGACAACCCCGTCACCGCCGACATCCCGGTGATCTTCGTCACCGCCCTCACGGACACCAAAGACGAGGTCCGGGGCCTGGCCCTGGGGGCGGTGGACTACATCGGCAAGCCCTTCAGCCCGCCCATCGTGCGGGCCCGGGTGCGCACCCATCTGGCCCTGACCCGGGCCCGGCGGCAACTGGCCCGGCAGAACCAGGAGCTGCTGCAGGAGCGTCAGCTGCTCGAAGACATCCTCACCCGCCTGCGGGAGACGGATCTTTTCGATCCTTCACACCTGCGCTTCCAGCTTTCCTCGGTGGACCGCAGCAACGGCGACGTGCTGCTGGCCGCCGCCACTCCCGATGGGCGGCAACTGGTATTGGTGGGCGACATCGCCGGCCATGGTCCGCCTGCCGCCGTGGCGGTGCCCCTGATCGCCCATGTGTTCTATTCCCTGGCCACCGCGGGCGTCCTGGCGGAGTCGCTGCTGCATGAGTTGAACCGGGTGATGTACCAGCGCCTGCCCCTGCAGATTTTCATGGCCTTCGCCCTGGTGGAAGTGGCGGCGGACCGGGCCGGCATCCAGGTGTGGAACGGAGGGCTGCCCGGCTGTTTCTGTCGCCGCGAGGACGGCACGGTGGAGGCCGTGGCCTCCGCATTCTTCCCCCTGGGCCTGCGCCCGGAGCAGGACATGGCGGAGGGCAAGGCAGTGATGGCCTGGAGCGAGGGGGACCGTTTTTATCTCTTCTCTGACGGCTATTCCGAATGTGAGAACGAGGCCGGGGAAGCCTTTGGTGAAGCGGCCGTGGTGAATCTGCTCACCTCCCGGGGCAACGCGCCGGATCTGCTTGAAGTCTGGCAGACCGTGGCCCGGCACCTGGGTAGCGAGGATTTTCACGACGACCTGACTTTGGTGGAACTGCGTCCATGAGCACTCAACCCGACCCGAGCATCGGCGATCCCTGTCAGCATCTGCGCCAACACCTCCGTAGCGCCACCCACGACGCCCACGTGCGGCTCAACCGTCACGCCCTCCTGGCCGGCCTGACCAAGCCCGGCTATCCGGAATCCCTGTACCGGACGGTGCTGGTGGCCTACTACCACGTCTACCGGGAGCTGGAATCCCGCATCCGGGCCCGTCTGGGAGCCTGCGCCCATCCCTTCGATTACTCCTCCCGGGAAAAATGGCCCTGGCTGGTGGCCGATCTGGCCTGGTTCGGCGAAAACCCGGAAAGCCGCCGTCCCCCGGCCGCCTGCGCAGTGCCCGGCATCGTCAGCGATGCGGCCCTGGCCGGGGTGCTCTATACCCTGGAGGGCTCAACCCTGGGCGGCCAGGTCATCTCCGCCCATCTGGCCCAGCACCAGGGCCTCAGCGCCGAGGGGGGGGGGCGTTTCTTCTCCGGCTACGGCGCCCAGACCGAAGCCCGCTGGGGCCAGTTCTGGCAATGGGCCATTGCCGTCTGCCCGGACCACAGAAGCTGCCGGGAAGCCGCCGATGCCGCCGGGGCTACCTTCGCCTATTTGGAAGGTATCCTGGATCACTACGCTGCCGTTGCCGCCTGAGGCTTCGGCTGTAGCCTCCTCGCCGGTCACATTCCTGCCGACGTTTTCTCAGTCGAAGCGGCCCCTCCTCCTGCGCTAACTCGCCAGTCTGGCGGCAAAGCCGGGCCTGGAGGGCGCTCCGCTTGAGCCCCGATGCCTTACTTGTAGTAGGTAGGGTCCTCGAACAGGGACTTGATCACCACCCGGCGAATTTCCTTGTGGTCCGGCACCGCATAGAGGATGGGGGTAAGCAGTTCCTCGAAGATGCCCCGCAGGCTGCGGGCGCCGGTCTTGTATTCGAAGGCGATTTCGGCGATCTGCTCGAAAACGCCAGCTTCGATCACCAGTTCCACGCCCTCGTTTTGCAACAGCTGCCGGAACTGGTTATAGATGGAGTTCTTCGGCTCAGTCATGACCCGCACCAGCATGGGCTTGGAGAGGTCCTGGAAGCGGGCGATCACCGGCAGCCGGCCGGTAAATTCCGGGATCAGGCCGAATTCGAAGAGATCCGTGGGCTTCACCCGGCTGTTGAGGCGATCCAGAATGTTCTGGTTGTCGTCGCTGCTGGTGCCGATGTAGCCGAAGCTGTGGCTCTTTTCCATGATCTGCTCCAGGCCGACAAAGGCACCGCCGCAGATGAAGAGGATGCCGCTGGTGTCGATGTAGCGGTTGTCCGGTAGCTTGACCGGATAGCCCTCCATGATTTTCAGCAGGGCGTGCTGCACGCTCTCGCCGGAGGTGGCCTGGACCCGCGCCGGCTCGCCGGGGCGGGCCTTGAGCTTGTCGATTTCGTCGATGAAGACGATGCCCTGGCCGGCCCGTCGGGCATCGCCACCGGCCTTCTCCAGCAGGCGCTGCATGATCGCCTCGATTTCTTCCCCGACATACTTGGTCTGGGCCAGGGAGGTGGCGTCGCTGGTGACGAAGGGCACGGCGAGGAAGCGGGAAAGGGTTTCGCACAGCAGGGTTTTGCCGGTGCCGGTGGGGCCGATCAGGAGAACGTTGCTCTTGTCCATGGTGACCGGGCCCCCCGGGGCTGCTGCCAGCTTGCGGTAGTGGGCGAAGACCGCCACCGCCAGGGTGCGTTTGGCCTCGTCCTGGCCGATGACATGCTGGTTGAGGTATTTGACGATGGCGCTGGGGGTGGCGTTCTCGGGCAGCAAAGTGGTATCCGGGGCAATGATGTTGCCGTGACTGTAATGCAGCCTCGCCTCGGCGACTACCCGGCGGGGGTTAAAGCTGGGTAAAGAGGGCGTCCAGCACGGTGGGGTCCGCTTCCAGGCGGCGCTGCTGCAGGTCGAAGCGGGCTACGGTTTCCAGGGGGCCACCGATGGTGGCTGCAGCATAGGTCATCAAGGCCAGATAACGGACTTCCAAGACTTGATTTTGCCTTGGGCTGAGCTCGTTCAGGTGGGCCCGCATGGAAGGCAGGGGATAGGTGCCGCCGTAGAGCCCCAGGGTCAGATGGGGGGTGTAGGCGCTGCTATCGGCTTCGGGATGGGAATCGAGCAGGGCCTGGCGCAGTTGCAGCAACTCGTTGGTGTCGCCGCCGACGCTGAGGTAGGGTGCCGACGTAAAGGTGTTACAAGGCCCCAGTTCCAGGGTGAGCGGCGCCGGCGCCCGTTGCTCCAGGGTTGCGACCTGGGTGGCAAAACAGGTAGCGCTGTAGTCGTCGGCCCAGCCCCTGGTAATCGCTGGAAAACCGCCGAGGGCCACCGTGATGTGGGGCTGGCGTCTGTAGTCGGGCAGCAGCCAGGGCGCCAGGCGGGCCTGGAGGTTGTCTACGGTGGCCGTTATTGCGGGCGTATCGGCGGCAATGGCCCACACTCCGTAGCGGCGGCGGCCCCGATGCCAGTCACTGAAGTCGCCGTGGCGGCAGGCCAGGGTGAAGGCTTCGGACGGAGGGGGCATGGGGACAGGAGGGGAAGCAGGGGCATAAAAAAACGGGACTGTTGCCAGTCCCGTTTCAGTACCCGATGGAAGGATCAGGCGAAGTTTTGTGCTGCGAAGTCCCAGTTGGCCAGGGAGTTCAGGAAGGTTTCCACGAACTTGGGACGGGCGTTGCGGTAGTCGATGTAGTAGGCGTGTTCCCACACGTCGATGGTCAGCAGGGGCTTGCCTTCGCCAGTCTTCAGGGGGTTGCCGGCGGCGCCGGTGTTGGCGATGTCCACGGAACCATCGTCCTTCTTCACCAGCCAGGTCCAGCCGGAACCAAAGTTGCCCACGGCGGAAGCGGTGAAGGCCTTCTTGAACTCCTCGAAGGAGCCCCACTTCTTGTTGATGGCGTCAGCCAGGGCGCCGGTGGGAGCGCCGCCGCCGGCAGGCTTCATGGAGTTCCAGAAGAAGGTGTGGTTCCACACCTGGGCGGCGTTGTTGTAGATGCCGCCGGCGGGAGCCTTCTTGAAAATCTCTTCCAGACCCAGGTTCTCGTACTCGGTACCCTTGATCAGGTTGTTCAGGTTGGTCACATAGGCCTGGTGGTGCTTGCCGTAGTGGTATTCGAAGGTTTCTTCGGAAATGTGGGGTACCAGGGCGTTCTTGGCGTAGGGCAGGGCGGGGAGTTGATGTTCCATGTTTTTCTCCGTTAGGGTTTTGTTGGGGAACTGATGATTCTAGTCAGTCGCACCGCCAGAGACAATGGAATAGGGTCGGGGTTCCCCGAAGCCCATACATTTCTCAATGGCCATGCTGGTCTTGGCGGTGTCGCCGGGGCTGGCTGTCGTTATCTATTCTTCGTCGCTGACCTGGACTCGGCGCTCACCGTGATGCAGGCGCAGCTTCAGGGCTTGGCCGGGGGTCAGGGCAGTGGCGTCATGCACCGCCTGTCCAGCGGCGTCGAAGGCAATGGCGTAGCCCCGGGCCAGCACCGCCTCCGGATTGAGGTGGGTGAGGCTGGCGGCCAGGCGCTCCAGGCGGGCGCCCTGACGCTGTAGCAATTGGTGCTGGGCGGCTTCCAGGCGAAAACCCAGGGTCCGCAGGCGTTCGCCCTGGGCTGCTGGCTGGGGCCGGCTCATGGCCAGGCGATGGCCCAGATGGGCCAGGTCGGCATGGGCCCGGTCCACCCGCCGGTGCAGGGCGAGGGTCAGGCGCTGGCCTAGGGTGTTAAGGCCCTGGCGTTGCTGGGCCAGTTTTTCAGCCGGGTGCTTGAGGCGCCGGGCCAGCCAATCCAGTTGCTGTTGTCTCTGTTCCAGGCCGCGCCGCCAGCGCCGCGCCAGGGTTTCGCCCCGGGCTTGCAGTTGGGCGAGCAGGGCGTCCCGATCCGGGCTGGTCAGCTCGGCGGCAGCGGTGGGGGTGGGGGCGCGCAGATCGGCGGCGAAGTCGGCGATGGTGAAGTCGGTTTCGTGACCGACGCCGCTCACCACCGGCATGGGGCAGGCGGCGATGGCCCGGGCTACGGCCTCGTCGTTGAAGGCCCACAGGTCCTCGATGCTGCCGCCGCCGCGCACGACCAGCAGGACCTCGCATTCGGCCCGACCGGCAGCGGTGTTGATGGCGGCAGTGATGCGGGCCGGGGCCTCGTCGCCCTGGACCAGGGTGGGGTAGAGCACCACCCGGATATGGGGCGCCCGCCGCCGCAAGGTGGTGAGTACGTCACGCAGCGCCGCGGCCTGGGAGCTGGTGACGATGCCGATGCTGCGGGGAAAGGTGGGCAGGGGGCGTTTGCGTTCCGGAGCGAAGAGGCCTTCGCCTTCCAGCTTGGCCTTGAGCTTGAGGAACTGCTCGTAGAGATTGCCGGTGCCGGCCTGGCGCAGGGCTTCCACATTGAGCTGGAAGTCGCCCCGGGGCTCGTAGAGGCTGACCAGCACCCGGGCCTCCACCTTGAGGCCATTGACCAGCCGGAAGCCGAGCACCTGGGCCCGGCTGCGGAACATGACGCAACGCGCCTGGGCCTGGTCATCCTTGAGGGAGAAATAGGCGTGGCCGGAGGCGGCGAGGGTCAGGTTGGAGATTTCGCCGCTCACCCAGCACAGGGGAAAGGCGCTTTCCAGGCGTTGCCGCGCCAGGCGGTTGAGGGCCGAGATGGTGAGGATGGTCGGGGCCGGAGCCGATGGAGCAGCGGGAGTGGCTGGGGGGGCGGAAAAGAGATCGGGCATGGGATCAATTTTAACCCAGGGGGCAGGCGGCGCTGGAGTCCGTGGCATTACGCTGTCGCCGCCAGGTGGGAGAGGTGGGAGCGCGTGTTTTTTTCTCCGTGGCCCCGGCCTGGGGCTCGGTGGTCATTGCAGGTTATGCCCAGCTTCTACCTGTATTCCGGTATTGGCTTGCCAGAAAAGTCTTGCCTCGGCGAATTTTTCATAACCGTATGATTTTTAATAAAAAATAAGTTCGCCATTTTTTGAGGCAGAGTAAGAAAAAGCCTTGTGCCAGCCCAAGTTAGCCATCTTAGTGACAGGAAATCCACAGGCTTATCCACAGCTTTTGTGGATAAGGGCGGAAAACTCAGTCAGCGCAATGGCATTAAGGCGACGAGGGATGTCGTCCGGACAAAACTTGCCCGAATGACAATGGGCAAGATACAGTTGCGGGCTTACAAGATTCTCAGCGGAGGTTCCGTGTTCGCAATCGTTCAGGCAGCTGGCTGGCCCATTTGGCCCTTGTTGTTCGCATCCATTATCGCCGTCGCCCTCATCATCGAGCGCCTGGTGGCCCTGCGCCGTGCCAAGGTGGTGCCGGATGGCCTGTTGCAGCGGGTCATCGGCGAAGTGCGGCAAGGCACGGTGAACGAGGCAGCGATCAATGCCCTGGAACAGGGCTCCCCCCTGGGGCGGGTGCTGGCCGCAGGCCTGCGCAATATCAAGAGCAGCCGCGATGTGATGAAGGAATCCATCGAGGAAGCCGGCCGTGGCGCCAGTCACGACCTGGAGCGCTACCTCACCACCCTCGGCACCATTGCCTCCATTAGCCCCCTGATGGGCCTATTCGGCACCGTCATCGGCATGATCGAAATTTTCGGCTCCCAGGCGCCCACCGGGGCCAACCCGCAGCAACTGGCCCACGGTATTTCCATCGCCCTCTACAACACCGGCTTCGGCCTGGTGATCGCCATTCCCTCCATGATCGCCTGGCGCCATTTCCGCGCCCTGGTCGATAGCTTCGTCGTCGATATGGAGCAGCAGGCGGTGAAGTTGGTGGAAGTGGTGCACGGCGACCGTTCCTGAGATTCCCGTTATGGACTTTCGTCGCGGCCGTACCCGGGAAGAGCCGGAAATCAACCTGATCCCCATGATCGATGTGCTCCTGGTGATCATCATTTTCCTCATGCTCACCACTACTTATTCCAAGTTCTCCGGTCTGGAAATCAATCTGCCCACGGCGGATTCGACCCAGGCGCCGGATCAGCCGAGCGAGGTCAATGTGGCGGTGACTGCCGCCGGCCAGGTGCTGGTGAACAAGGCGCCCCTGGCCAATTCCGAAGTGCCGGCCATCGCCGATGCCCTGCGCCGTGCCGCCGGCAGCCAGAAGGATCCGGTCATCGTCATCAATGCCGACGCCAAGGCTACCCACCAGAGCGTCGTGGATGTGATGCAGGCGGCCCAGACTGCCGGCTATCCGCGCATCTCCTTCGCCACCCAGGCGCCCCAAGCCAAATAGACCATGGCCCTAGGCCCCCGGCTGCAACGGTTCTGGTTCCGTAAGTCACTGTTGCCGCGGGGGCGTAGCCAATCGCCATCGGCCCTGGTGGATGGGCTGCTGTTCAATCTGCTGACCCCGGTCTCCTGGCTGTTCCGTTTGCTCGTGGCCTGGCGGCGCCAGGCCTACCGCCGCGGCTGGTTGGCGGCGGAAATTCTGCCGGTGCCCGTCGTTGTCGTCGGCAACATCGTCGTCGGCGGTGCCGGCAAAACTCCCCTGACTCTCTATCTGGCCCGACAGTTGCGTGCTGCCGGCCGCCATCCGGGCATCGTCAGCCGCGGCTATGGCGGCTCGGCGACAGCGATCACGGCGGTGGCGGCCGATGCCCCTGCCGATGTCGTGGGGGACGAACCCTTGCTGCTGGCCCGGGACAGCGCCTGCCCCGTGTGGATCGGCCGGGACCGGGTGGCTGCCGCCCGGGCCTTGCTCTCGGCCCATCCCGAGTGCGATGTCATCCTCTGCGACGACGGCCTGCAGCACTACCGCCTGGGCCGGGATGTGGAAATCGCCGTGTGCGATGTGCGCGGCCTGGGCAACGGCCGTTTGTTGCCCGTGGGGCCCCTGCGGGAACCCCGCCAGCGCCTGCGACAGGTGAGCGCGGTGGTGGGCAACGGCATGGCGGCCGAGTTGCTGTTCAACGGTGGCAACAGGCCGCCGCCGGTATTCCGCATGGATCTGGAGCCGGGGCAGTTTGAGCATCTGCGCGACCCGAGCCAACGCTGTAGCGCTGCCGATCTGGCCGGCCGTAAGCTCTACGCCATGGCCGGCATCGGCCATCCCCAGCGCTTTTTCCGCACCCTGGCCGAACTCGGCCTGGAGGTCGAGACTCGGGTATTTCCCGATCATCATGCCTACACCGCCGCCGACCTGGCCTTCGCCCGGGACGGCGTGCTCCTTACCACCGCCAAGGATGGGGTAAAATGCGCCGCCATCTACGGGGGCGAAGCCTGGGTGCTGCCGGTGGCGGCCACGGTCACTCCCGATCTTTCCGCTTACGTATTGGAGAAACTCAATGGACGCACGGCTGCTGGACATCCTGGTCTGCCCGGTGTGCAAGGCTAATCTGGAATATCGCAAGGACAAGCAGGAACTGGTTTGCAAGCCCTGCAAGCTGGCCTACCCGATCCGCGATGACATTCCGGTGATGCTCGAAGAAGAGGCTCGCCCGCTTTCCGCCGACGAAGCTTAAGCCCCATGTCCTTCAAGGTCGTCATTCCCGCCCGCTACGCTTCCTCGCGCCTGCCGGCCAAGCCCCTGCTCGACCTGGGCGGCAAGCCCATGGTGGTGCGGGTGGCCGAACGGGCCCTGGCCTCCGGTGCGGAAGAGGTGTGGGTCGCTACCGACCACCCGGAGGTGTTGGCTGCAGCCCAGGCTCATGGCCTCAATGCCGTGATGACCCGGGAGGACCATGCCAGCGGTACCGACCGCCTGGCCGAAGTAGTGGAGCAACGGGGCTGGGGCGACGATGCCCTGGTGGTCAATGTGCAGGGGGACGAACCCCTGATCGAGCCGGAACTGATTGCCGCCACTGCTGCCCGGCTGGCCGCCAGTGGCGCCGATATCGCCACCGTGGGCCATCCCCTGACCGAGGCGGCCGAGTTTTTCAATCCCAACATCGTCAAGCTGGTGTGCAAGGCCGACGGCGACGCCCTGTATTTTTCCCGCGCCCCGATCCCCTATGCCCGGGATCACTTCGCCCGGGAGGCCGGTGGCGAGACCTTGCCGGAGGACTTCCCCGCCTTTCGCCACATCGGCCTCTATGCCTATCGCGCCGCCTTCCTGCGCGCCTATTCCCGCCTCGCGCCCTCGCCCCTGGAGCAGTTCGAATGCCTGGAGCAACTGCGCGCCCTATGGCACGGTTACCGCATCAGCGTGGCCATTGCGGACACCCTGCCGGTGCCCGGGGTAGATACCCCGGAAGATGCCGCGCGGATGCGGAAATGGTTTGACCGGGAAGGCATTTGCGGGTAATTTTTCACCCTTAAAAAAGCCTGCAGGCTGCGTCGGAAAGCCCGTTGCACAACGAAAGAGGACGCCGGCGTAGAAGATAATAATAAATAAAAATTACAAAGACATTTTTACGACTCCACCTGATCGACATCCAGTCATCGCACACACTCCGAGGAAACAATGAGATTGATTCTGCTCGGCGCCCCCGGCGCCGGTAAGGGCACCCAGGCCCAGTTCATCCGCGAGAAGTTCGGCATTCCCCAAATCTCCACCGGCGACATGCTGCGTGCTGCCGTCAAGGCTGGCACTCCGCTGGGCCTGGAAGCCAAGAAGGTGATGGACGCCGGCGGCCTGGTCTCCGACGACATCATCATCGGTCTGGTGAAGGACCGTCTGCAGCAGGACGATTGCAAGGGCGGCTACCTGTTCGACGGCTTCCCCCGCACCATTCCCCAAGCCGAGGCCATGAAGGCCGCCGGCGTGCCCATCGATTTCGTGCTGGAAATCGACGTGCCTGACAGCGACATCATCTCCCGCATGAGCGGTCGCCGCGTACATGTGGCCTCCGGCCGTACCTATCACGTCAAGTTCAACCCGCCCAAGGTGGAAGGCAAGGACGACGAGACCGGTGAGGAGCTGATCCAGCGCGACGACGACAAGGAAGAAACCGTCAAGAAGCGTCTCGACGTGTACCACTCCCAGACCAAGCCCCTGGTGGATTACTACGGTAAGTGGGCCGCCACCGGCGACGCCAACGCGCCCCAGTATCGCAAGATCGCCGGCGTCGGTTCCGTGGAAGACATCAAGAACGCGGCTTTCGCAGCGCTGAAGTAAAAGGCGGATCACTATGGCGGTGAAAAACGCCTTTTATGCCCAGTCCGGCGGGCCCACCGCCGTGATCAACGCCTCCGCCTGCGCCGTCATCGAGACGGCGCGGGCCCATCCGGACAAGATCGGCAAAGTCTACGCCGGGCGCAACGGTATCGTTGGCGCCCTGACCGAAGACCTGATCGACACCAGCCTGGAATCCCCAGCGGATATTGCCCGGCTACGTACCACCCCGGGAGCCGCCTTTGGCTCCTGCCGTTACAAGCTCAAGTCCATCGAAGAGCATCGGGCCCAGTACGAGCGCCTGATCGAAGTCTGCCGTGCCCATGACATCGGCTACTTCTTCTACAACGGTGGCAACGATTCCATGGACACCGCCTGGAAGGTGTCCCAGCTCGCCGAGAAGATGGGCCATCCGCTCATCTGCGTTGGCGTGCCCAAGACCGTGGACAACGACCTGCCCCTGACCGACTGTTGCCCGGGCTTCGGCTCGGTGGCCAAATACGTCGCCACCTCCATCCGCGAGGCCGGGCTGGACGTGGCTTCCATGGCTCGTACCTCCACCAAGATTTTTGTCCTTGAAGTCATGGGGCGCCACGCCGGCTGGATCACCGCCGCCTGCGGCCTGGCTTCCGGCGCTGGTGTCGAAACCGGCCAGCCGCCCCACATCCTGCTGTTCCCGGAAGTACCCTTCGACGAAGCAGCCTTCCTGGCACGGGTGCAGCAGTGCGTGGATCAATATGACTTCTGCACCATCGCTGTCTCGGAAGGACTGAAGACCGCCGATGGCAAATTCGTTTCCGAGCAGGGCGGTAAGGATGCCTTCGGCCATTCCCAGCTCGGCGGTGCCGGCCAGTGGATTGCCCAACTGATCAAGGACAAGCTGGGTCACAAGTACCACTGGGCCCTGGCCGATTACCTGCAGCGCGCTGCCCGCCACATCGCCTCCAAGACCGATGCCGACCAGGCTTATGCCCTGGGCAAGGCAGCGGTGGAGCTGGCCGTGGCCGGGCGCAACGCGGTCATGCCCACCGTGCAGCGCCTTGCTGATGCACCCTACCGCTGGGAAGTGGGCGTGGCCGAGTTGAAGGACGTGGCCAACGTGGAGCGCAAGATGCCTCCCGATTTCATCAGTGCCGACGGCTTCCACATCACCGACAAATGCCGCGCCTATCTTGCACCGCTGATCGAAGGGGAGGACTATCCTCCCTATCGTCATGGCCTGCCGGATTACGTGCAGTTGCAGAATATCGCCGTGCCCAAGCAGTTGGGGGAATTCAAGGTGTAATCAATCCAGCACTGCAACCGGCGCGGCTAGACAGGTTTGTTTCATGCAGCAAACCGGACCGTAAGGACGGCATGATCGCCCGAACGGCCTGAGCTTTACCACTAACAAGGGAGGGAGTTCATGTCATCAGGTCTGTTGTTAGCGCTTGTGTGCGCGGTGTTGGCAGTGCTTTACGGCGCCGTTTCCAGTAAGTGGATCCTCAGCCTGCCCGCCGGCAACGAGCGAATGCAGGAGATCGCCAAGGCGATCCAGCAGGGGGCGTCCGCCTATCTCAATCGGCAATACACCACCATCGGCATCGTCGGTGTCGTGCTGTTTGTCGTCATCGGCCTGTTCCTCGCCTGGAGCACCGCCATTGGCTTCCTTCTCGGTGCAGTGCTTTCCGGTGCCACTGGCTTCATCGGCATGAACGTCTCGGTGCGGGCCAACGTGCGCACCGCCGAGGCAGCCCGGGGCGGCATCGCGCCAGCCCTGGATGTGGCCTTCAAGGGGGGCGCCATCACCGGAATGCTGGTGGTGGGCCTGGCGCTCCTGGGGGTGGCCGGCTACTACGCGGTGCTCAAGGCCGGCGCTGCACCCGGCACGGAAATCCACCACATCGTCGAGCCCCTGGTGGGCCTGGCCTTCGGCGGCTCCCTTATCTCCATCTTCGCCCGTCTCGGGGGCGGCATCTTCACCAAGGGCGCCGATGTGGGCGCCGACCTGGTGGGCAAGGTGGAAGCCGGCATCCCCGAGGATGACCCGCGCAATCCCGCCGTGATTGCCGACAACGTGGGCGACAACGTGGGCGACTGCGCCGGAATGGCGGCGGAC
This sequence comes from Azospira sp., assembly GCA_035255085.1. Classification (GTDB taxonomy): domain Bacteria; phylum Pseudomonadota; class Gammaproteobacteria; order Burkholderiales; family Rhodocyclaceae; genus Azospira. The sequence goes on from DATEZY010000142.1 coordinate 28,633, forward strand.
CTCTACGAGACCTACACGGTAACCCTCGTTGCTGCCATGCTCCTCGCCAAGACCGTCTTCGGCCCTGAGACCATGTGGATCGAGTTCTCGCTCCTCATCGGCGGGATCTCGATCGTTGCCTCCATCATTGGAACCTACTTTGTCAGGCTCGGGAAAAGCCAGTACATCATGGGCGCCCTTTACAAGGGGCTCGCGGTTGCCGGTATCCTCGCCGCGATCGCCTTCTTCTTCGCCTCCCAGTGGTTCCTTGGGCTTCCTAACGTGGAGCCCGC
>DATEZY010000143.1:0-14892 GCA_035255085.1 Azospira sp.
AATGCCGTGGGAATCCATGGGGCACCACGCGGGAATGGATGCTCTCAGCGTAGCACCGGTGACGGACCTTGTTCATGCACTTGGTCATTTTTGCGGGTTTTTCGGGTTTGCGGCGATGTCACCTAGGTAAAACCCCGGGCCCGGAGCCGGTGCATTCCCCAGGTTCGGAACCTAAATCGTCTGGGTATGATCGGCGCGCTGAATAACCATAAGAAAAGTAAGGCCAGTGCCGGCTGGGCATGGTTGAACGAACCCCGGCATTGCGGCGAGCCCTCGGCCGCAGCCGGAATTTCTGCAGCCGCCGCTTTTTAGATCCATTTCTTAGACCCGTTGCCAAGGCCATCGCCATGCTCTCGCCCGCCCGCAAGAAATCCCCGGACGTCCCGCCCCCCGAGGCCACGGGGAATGCCGACGAGCTGGCAGCCATGGGGGCCGTGGAGACTGCGGATGGGGCAAGCGGGGGCCACATCAAGAAGATTGCCACCGCCAGCCTGCGGCCCGGCATGTTCATTTGCGACTTCAACGCTGGCTGGATGTCCCACCCGTTCCTGCTCAACCGGCTGCAGGTGCGCTCCGAGGCGGAAATCGCGGAAATTGCCAGGTACGGCATCCAGAGCGTCTTCATCGACACCCGCCGTGGCATCGATGTGGCCGATGCCCCCACCCTGGAGCAGGTCGTGGTCAGCAGCCGCAACGAAATGCTGGACAGCGCCCAGGTCCAGCCCGTGTCGGGGCGCGCGGAGGAGGGGAGTGTCGTTTCCCGCCCGCCCACGGCGGAGGATATCCGCCGTGCCCGCCAGGTGCTGAACCAGGCCGCCGGTCGGCTGCAGCAGACCCTGATGGACGCCCGCCTGGGCAAGAACATCGACATTCCGGGGTTGCAGGATTCGGTGCAGAACATTTCCGCCGCGGTGATCCGCAACAGTTCGGCCATGGCCCTGGTTTGCCGTCTGCGCAAGCGCGACGAATACACCTTCAACCACTCCCTCAACGTCGGCGTGCTCTTGGCCCGCTTCAGCCACCATCTCGGGCTCGACCTGGCGACCACCCATGAAATCGCCCTGGGGGGATTGCTGCACGATATCGGCAAGATGGCCGTGGCCGCGGAGGTTCTCAAGAAACCGGGGAAGCTCACGGAAGATGAATACAACCACATGAAAACCCATGTGGAGCGCGGCCTGCATCTGGTGGCTCCGTATTCCCTGGGCCAGGCGGCCCTGAACGTCATCGGCGAGCACCATGAGCGCTATGACGGCAATGGCTACCCGGGCCATACCCGGGAGGGGGCCATTTCCCAGGCGGGCCGCATGGCGGCCATCGTCGATGTTTATGACGCCATTTCCTCGGACCGGGTGTATCACAAGGGGCTGCCGGCCCCCGAGGCCATGCGCCGGATCTTCGAATGGCAGCGGCACTTCGACCCCAGCCTGGTGAGCCAATTCGTGCGCTGCCTCGGCATTTATCCCATTGGCTCCCTGGTGCGCCTGAAGAGCGGGCGCCTGGCCATCGTCATCCAGCATCATCCGGAAAAGCTGATCCGGCCGCGGGTACGGGTGATTTTCCATGCCGCCCGGCGCGTCTATCTGCCGCCGGAAGAGATCGACCTGGCCGCCGCGCACTGGGAAGGGCGGGAGGCTATCGTCGGCCATGAGGATCCCTCGCCCTGGGGTATCGACATTGCCCGCCATGTCGGCTGCTAGAGCGCTTCAGGTGTTCGGATTCCCCTGATGTCGAAACATTTCCGACGCGCGGTGCCCGCCGATTTTGTGCTGCACAAGCCCATCCGCTGGCCACTTTACGACGAAGGCGGGGTGCTCCTGCTCAAGCAGGGCTACGTCATCACCATGCCCGGCCTGGTCGAACGCCTGCTGGAGCGGGGCTGCTATATCGGTCTGCCCAATATCGAGCCGGAGCGGCTGTTCCAGATCCCCGCCAATGGCGGCGAAGAGGAAAAGAAGGCCGCCGACGATGCCCAGGTCAAGGCGCGCAAGGCGAGTCTGGGGCCGGCCTTCTTCCGGGCCGGGGATCTGGCCACCAGCATTCGCCGCATCCACAAGCTGCTGTGCGAGCCCCCGTCGCCGCGCATCAGCGTCAAGGACTATGTGCTGGAGCGGGCCGAGCAGTTGATCGCCCTGGTGGAGGAGGATGCCGACGCAGTGCTGGCCTCGGCCTATCTGTCCACGGAAATCCGGGATTACCGGCCCGGACACCAGTTGCTCGGCGCCGCCATTACCGCCCTGCTGGCGCCCCAGTGCGAGATCGAGCCGGCCCATCGGCGGGCCCTGGTGTGCGCCGCCCTGACCCGGGACGTGGGGCTCAACGATTTCGACAAGATCTCCGGCGGTTTTGCCAAGGGGCTGCCGGAAATCGCCCGGGCCCGGGTCCAGGAGCATACCGAACACTCCGTCCGCATCCTGGGCAGCCACGGCGTCCATGACCCCCTCTGGCTGCGCTATGTGCGGGAGCATCATGAGCGGCCGGACGGGGCCGGCTACCCGGGGGGGCTGAGGGCGGGGCAGGCCCTGCCGGGGTCCTTCCTGCTCAACCTGGCCGACTCCTACGCCAGCATGGTGCTGCCGAGCGAGCGGGCCCCGGGAAAATTCCCAGCCAATGCCATGAAGGAATTGTTCCTGGAAAAAGGCTCGCGCTACGCGGAGCAGCACGTTGCCGCCTTGTTCAAGACCCTCACCCGCTTCCCCGCCGGCACCCTGGTTTCCCTGGCCAGCGGCGAGACCTGCCTGGTCAAGAACACGCCGGCAGCCAACAGCCAGCCCGTGGTCTACAGCATCTATGACCGCTCCGGCATGCCCCGAAGCAGCCCGGTGTTGCGCGATACGGGGGTGAGCGAATTCAACATCACCGGCTGCGTCTCCCCGAGCAAGTGCCAATCCGCCGCCCTGGTTATCCGGCGTCTCTGGCACGCCGCCAGCTAACCGCTTTTTTGCCTCAAGGCTCCACGCATCATGCGATTCAATCTTCCCGTCACCCTGCAAGAACATACCGTGCCTGCGGGCGTTTCCATCGTCTCCAAGACCGACCTGCGCGGCATCATCACCTATGCCAATGACGCCTTCGTGGACATCAGCGGCTACCGTCGGGACGAGCTGATCGGCCAACCCCACAACCTGCTGCGCCACCCGGATATGCCGGCCCAGGCCTTTGCCCACATGTGGGAAGTCCTGGAGCAGGGCAACCCGTGGAAAGGCATCGTCAAGAACCGCACCCGGGACGGCGGCTTCTACTGGGTCAAGGCCGTGGTCGTACCCATCCGCAAGGACGACAAGACCATCGGCTACATGTCCGTGCGGGAGGCCGCCAGTCCGGAAGAGATTCTCGCCGCCGAGGCCCTGTACCGGGAACTCAACCACAGTGGCGAGGCCATCAAAGGCAATGTCCTGCACCGCCTGATGACCATCCGCACTGGATTTTTCCTGGGTTCCCTGTTCGTCATTTTTCTCATGATCATGGGCGGCATCCTGGGGATCGGCGGCCTGATGCTGTCCAACACCACGGTGGAGACTCTATACACGAGCCGCATCGATCCCCTGACCAAGGCCAGCCAGCTCGATGCCGAAGCCCAGCAGTTGCGCAACGACCTGATGAATCATTTTGGCCCCAACCTCCATCCCGCCGAGGACAAGGGATCTCCGGGAAAATTGCAGCAGGTGCGCCAGCGCATGGAGGGCTTGCTCGAAGAATTGCAGCACATCCCCCTGGCGGAAGCGGATACGGCCATCCTGAAACGGGTTGTGCGGGAATATGGGCGGCTGCAGCAGCTGGTCCTCCTGCCTCTGGAAGGGGCCCGAGCGGAGGGGGCGGGCGGTGATATGCCGATGCCGGGCCTGAACGGGATGCAAGCCTACTTCGACCAGCTGCATCTCCAGCTCTCCGCCTTTCAGCAGAGCATCCAGGCCGCTTCCGACCGGGATTACACGGAGATGCGGGAGCGCAACCGCCTGATCTGGAATATCGCCCTGGCCGGCATCGTCATCGGCATACTGGTGGTCCTGGTGGTCGGGCGTTTCTTCCTGCGCGACATCGTGACGCCGCTGCAGAGCGCCATCGTCAGTTTTGACCGCATCGCCCAGGGCGACCTGAGCGGCGAAGTGGAGGTCTATGGCAAGGGCGAAACCGGCCAGCTGATTCGCGCCAGCGCCATCATGCAGATGCATCTGAAGGTCATTACCGATGAAATTTACCTGGTGGCCAAGGGCATCCAGGAGCACTGCAGCCAACTCAACGGCGCCCTGTTTGAAATCAGCGACCACTCGGAAATCCAGCATGACCGGCTGAGCCAGGCCCGCAGCGTCCTTTCCGATGCCCAGTTCTTCTCCCGGGATCTGGAACAGATGTTGGCCAGCCTCAAGGCCCTGGCGGTGTCGCCGCCTGAGGATGAGCCGGGCGAGGTTCTGAGCCTGATCGAGCGTATCGAAAACTCCATCCGCCTGCAGTCTTTCGCCTTCGAGGACTTCCTCGGGCGCATCGAGCAGATCTCCGAGCTGGTGGTCGATAACCGGCAGGATACCCAGGGCGCCTATGCCATGTCCGAATGCCTGCAGTCGGCGGCCGATCACCTGAACGAGCTGGTGAGTTACTTTTCCGGCCCGCCCGTTGCCGTTCCTGCCCTGGTCCAGCCTGTTTAACGGCGCTGGGCGAGGGCGACGGGACTTCCCCTTTGCTTTCCTGTGGTTATTCGAGGTTATAAAAAAGTATAAATAAAACATATTGATAGTGGTCAGTTGCCGGTCAGAGTTGCCGCGGAAGATGCGAGGGTAATGTTCCGCTTTTGACAACTGGATATGGGAAGGGGGAGTCGACATGGCGACTGATCGCACAACAAGAGCGCGGGGTTGGCTGGCCGGCGCGACGACGTTTATCTCGGGATGGCTCCTGACCATGGCGGCTCTGGCCCCCCTGGATGCCCAGGCCCTGCCCCTGTTTGCCCGCCAGACCGGCCAGAACTGCCTGGCTTGCCATGCCGGGGGCCAATTCCCGGCCCTTACTTCCTACGGGCGCAAGTTCAAGCTGACCGGCTACACCATCGGCTCCCGCAGCGACGTCCCCCTGTCGGTGATGCTCCAGGCCGGTGTCGCCCGGGTGGCCAATACCACCAACGGCACGGCCAACGATCCCAATGGGGGCGGCGGTAATGGCTCTTCCCCCCAGGACAGCTTCCCGCGCAATGGCCTGCCCACCGTGACCCAGGCGAGCCTGTTCGCCGGTGGACGTATCACCGACAACATCGGCCTGTTCGGTCAATGGACCCTGGACCCCTATGACCATCAGAACGACAGCGGCCGCTGGATCAGCCATGCCTCCACCGACCAGTTCGACCTGCGCTACGCCGATCGCCTGATCGACGCCAAGCGGGACCTGATTTACGGTTTCAGCCTGAACAACAACATCGGTACCACCGACGTCTGGAACACCTTCAACAACCCCTTCCAGATGGTGCCATCGCCTATCGGCCCCGCCAGTCTGCAGAGCAACATCTTTACTGGCCCCCAGTTCACCCCGATGCTCAATGGCGGTGCCCAGGCGGCGGGCCTCAATGCCTACGCCTACTGGAACGACACGGTCTATGCCGAGGTCGGCCTGTACCGCAACGCCAACAAGATTTTCTCCTTCATGTCCCAGGGGGTGGCCAGCGCCGATACGACCTTCCTCAAGGGGGCGAATCCTTACTGGCGCCTGGCCCTTAACCATGATTGGGGCCCCCATAGCGCCATGATCGGCCTGCACGGCCTGGATGCCCGGGTGCTGTCGGACAGTACCGACAGCAATTCGCCGATCATCCATAACCGGGATGTGGGGATCGATGGCCAATACCAGTACAACCTGGATCCCCATACGGTGACGGCCCAGTTCTCCTACACCCACGAGCGCCAGAGCTACGACAATGCCATCTGGAATGCCGACAATCCTGTCTATACGGCCGGGGCAGCCAATTCCTCCAACAGCCTCGATTACCTGAAGCTGAACGGCACCTACATTTACCAGGCCAAGTATGGCGCCAGCCTCTCCTACGTCAGCACCCGGGGCTCCAGCGACGCGATCCTGTATGGGGCCAATGCCATCACCGGCTCGGCCAACAACAGTCCCAACACCAAGGTCTGGATCCCCGAAGTGTTCTGGACCCCGGTGCAATACATGCGCATTGGTTTGCAGTATTACAAGTACAACCAGTTCATGGGCGGCAACCAGGGTTACGACGGGGTTTCCAGCCGCAGCGCCAGCGACAACAACCTGCTCTTCCTTTACTTCTGGGGTGCCTATTGATGCGGGGCCAGCGACAAGCCGCCCGGCATTCAGCCCTTACCCCTGCATAGATCATAGGAGAACATGATGAACGTACGCACTGTTACGCTGGTTTTGGCCCTGGCTGGCCTGGGCGCCGCCTGTACCAACCTGGAGCGCTCCCGGGACCTGGGCAATCCCAAGGTGCCGGCGGAAACGCTGGCAGCCCAGGTCTGTTCCAATTGCCACGGCCTGGATGGCAATGCCCTTTCCCCTAACTTCCCCCGCTTGGCCGGCATGCCGGAGGCCTACCTGGAGAAGCAGCTCAAGGCTTTCAAGGGCCATAACCGTCTCGACCCGGCGGGCTTTGAATATATGTGGGGCCTCAGTCGGCATCTGACGGACGAGCAGATTGCCGGCCTGGCCGCCTACTACGCCAAGCAGCAAGCCGTGTCGCCCGGAGTCGCCGGAAATCATGCCCTGGTCGCCGAGGGGCGGAGCATCTTCGAGAAAGGCCTGCCGGAGAAGAACATCCCGCCTTGTGGCTCCTGCCACGGCACCTCTGGCCAGGGCAATGGCGACTTCCCCCGCCTGGCCTTCCAGCACGAGGATTATCTGCTGAAGCAGCTGAATGTCTTCCAGCGTACGGATGAACGGCCCGAGGGGGCGGTAATGAAGACCATTGCCCACGGTTTGGCCCAGAGCGACATGAAAGCGGTGGCGGCCTTCCTGCAGGAATTCCCTGCTCCCTAGGCATGGTGTCTCGATCAGCCCGCAGGCCGGGCTGAAGCCGAAAAAATAAAAAGCCCGGCCGAAGCCGGGCTTTTCTTTGCAGCAGATGCTGGCTTGGGCGAATTACATGCCCATGCCCATGCCGCCCATACCACCCATGCCGCCCATGTCGGGCATGCCGGCAGCGGGCTTGTCTTCGGCCAGCTCGGCCACCATGCAGTCGGTGGTCAGCATCAGGCCGGCGACGGACGCGGCGTTCTGCAGAGCGGTGCGCTCGACCTTGGTGGGGTCCAGCACGCCCATTTCCACCATGTCGCCATACTGGCCGGTGGCAGCGTTGAAGCCGAAGTTGCCGGAGCCTTCAACCACCTTGTTCACCACCACGGAGGGCTCGTCACCAGCGTTGGAGACGATTTCGCGCAGGGGCTGTTCGATGGCGCGCAGCACGATCTTGATGCCGGCGTCCTGGTCGTGGTTGTCGCCCTTCAGGGCACCCAGCTGGGCGCGGGCACGGATCAGGGAAACGCCGCCGCCAGGAACGATGCCTTCTTCAACGGCAGCGCGGGTAGCGTGCAGGGCGTCTTCGACGCGGGCCTTCTTTTCCTTCATTTCGACTTCGGTGGCAGCACCCACCTTGATCACGGCCACGCCGCCGGCCAGCTTGGCCACGCGTTCCTGCAGCTTTTCACGGTCGTAGTCGGAGGTGGCGGCTTCGATCTGGGCACGCACCTGGGTGACGCGGGCCTTGATGTTGTCTTCGGAACCGGCGCCGTCGATGATGGTGGTGTTTTCCTTGCCCACTTCGATGCGCTTGGCTTGGCCCAGGTCTTCCAGGGTAGCCTTTTCCAGGGTCAGGCCCACTTCTTCGGAGATCACCTGGCCACCGGTCAGGATGGCGATGTCTTCGAGCATGGCCTTGCGACGGTCGCCGAAGCCAGGAGCCTTGACGGCCACGGTCTTCAGGATGCCGCGGATGTTGTTCACCACCAGGGTGGCCAGGGCTTCGCCTTCCACGTCCTCGGCGATGATCAGCAGGGGACGGCCGGCCTTGGCGACTTGCTCCAGCACGGGCAGCAGGTCACGGATGTTGGAGATCTTCTTGTCGAACAGCAGGACGAAGGGGTTGTCCAGAACGGCGATCTGCTTGTCCGGGTTGTTGATGAAGTAGGGGGACAGGTAGCCGCGGTCGAACTGCATACCTTCGACGACGTCCAGTTCGTTGTTCAGGGACTTGCCGTCTTCAACGGTGATGACGCCTTCCTTGCCGACCTTTTCCATGGCATTGGCAATGATGTTGCCGATGTCAGCGTCGGAGTTGGCGGAGATGGAACCGACCTGGGCGATTTCCTTGGTGGTGGCGCAGGGCTTGGAAATCTTCTTCAGTTCTTCGATGGTGGCGGCGACAGCCTTGTCGATGCCGCGCTTCAGGTCCATCGGGTTCATGCCGGCGGCCACGTACTTCATGCCTTCGCGGACGATGGCCTGGGCCAGCACGGTGGCGGTGGTGGTGCCGTCACCAGCCAGGTCGGAGGTCTTGGAAGCGACTTCCTTGACCATCTGGGCGCCCATGTTGGCGAACTTGTCCTTCAGTTCGATTTCCTTGGCCACGGACACACCGTCCTTGGTCACGGTGGGGGCGCCGAAGGAGCGCTCCAGCACGACGTTGCGGCCCTTGGGGCCCAGGGTCACCTTGACCGCATCGGCCAGGATGTTGATGCCTTCGACCATACGGGCGCGGGCGGAATCACCGAACTTAACTTCTTTAGCAGCCATTGAATTCTCCTAGCTAGTCTTTTGAATGGGGAAGGGAGGCTTAGGCCTCGACCACGCCCATGATGTCTTCTTCGCGCATAACCAGCAGTTCCTGGCCATCCACCTTGACGGTCTGACCGGCGTACTTGCCGAACAGGACGCGGTCGCCGACCTTGACGTCGAGCGCGATCAGCTTGCCGGAGTCGTCGCGCTTGCCAGCGCCAACGGCCAGGATTTCACCCTGATCCGGCTTTTCACCGGCGGAATCGGGAATGACAATACCGGAGGCGGTGGTGCGTTCAGCTTCGACGCGCTTGACGATCACGCGATCATGCAAGGGACGGATTTTCATAGAGTTAGCTCCTTGTTAGGACGTTTTTTGACTTGATCTGCGGGCCAGGGGCCCGATGGTGACACCGGGGGGCGGTTAGCACTCGCCCCCGACGAGTGCTAATAATAGGGACGACCCCCCGGCTTTTCAAGGGGCGCTGTTGGCTTTTTTTCCGCCCATCGCAACAGCGGACTTTCCGGGGGCCGTACCAAGGGGCTAGGGCGGTACACTGGCGGCTTGGCTAATCCGAGGGACCCAAGCATGACCTATGAAGAATACCTGGATGAGGTGACCACCCTCATTACCGAGAAATACGACCTGAGCGACGATGAGGCCATCCAGCTGGTGATGGCGGCCCAAGACAAGGAGTATTTTTGTCCCCACGATGACAACGCGGCTATGCGTAACCTGGACCAGGCCCATGTGGACGCCCGCAAGTTGTTTAAGGAACGTCAGGCATTCCTGGCCTGAGTTCTGGACGGTCGGCCGTTCTTGTAAGGCACCGCCCGGTGGCTTACGGCCGACCTCGAGGAGCCCCAGGGGCTTCCTCCATCTTTTTCCCCCACCCTTTTCTGCAGTTGCACCCTTGAGCCGGAGCTTCTGGCAGGCAACTTTTTCACCAGGCCTGCGGATCCGTGAGGCTATAAAAAACAGCGCATTAGCGGGATTTTTTCGATTTACCAATGGTGAATCAATTGCATCTATCGATATTTGTGCTTGCTGGTTTGGCGTTGTCATTGCCGCACTGCAACATGTAATTTTTCGTTAAATCATTGGGTTAGTTGATTCAAAAACCCAAGCGTACTGACGCAAAAACTTCTCTTTTAAGTAAGGCAGCTGTAAGTCTTCGGGGCCATAGTTCGCTTCCATGGCCATTCCTTTGATTGGCTGCAAGGTTTTTAAGGAGGAGACATTCATGAGTCAACAAGAGCTGACAAAGCGAATTCGGGCTAACCCGAAATTCCATGAGCTAAAGAGCAAGCGCAACACCTTCGGGTGGCTGCTCACCATCATCATGCTGATCGTGTACTACGGCTACATCGTCATCATCGCCTTCGATAAGTCCCTGCTGGCAGCCAAGCTGTCCGAAAGCGGCGTGATGACCGTCGGTATCCCGGTCGGTGCCGGCATCATCGTGTTTACCATCCTCATCACTGGTTTGTATGTGCGTCGCGCCAATAGCGAATTCGATGCGCTGACCGAGCAGATCGTCCAGGAGGAAATGAAGAAATGAAAAAACTCCAAAACACCCTCACCCTTGCCGCCCTGGGTGCCCTGAGCTCCCCGGTGTTCGCCGGGGAGGCTGTCGGCCAGATGGAAAAGCAGGCGACCAACTGGACGGCCATCATCATGTTTGCCGCCTTCGTGATCCTGACCCTGTTCATCACCAAGTGGGCAGCTTCCAAGACCAAGACCGCGGCTGACTTCTACACCGCCGGCGGCGGCATCACCGGTTTCCAGAACGGTCTGGCCATCGCTGGCGACTACATGTCCGCCGCTTCCTTCCTGGGTATTTCCGCTGCCGTGTTCGCCAACGGCTACGACGGCCTGATCTACTCCATCGGCTTCCTGGTCGGCTGGCCCATCATCATGTTCCTCATGGCCGAGCGCCTGCGGAACCTGGGCAAGTTCACCTTTGCCGACGTGGCTGCCTATCGCTTCCAGGCCACCCCGATCCGCGCTCTGGCGGCTTCCGGCACCCTGGTGGTGGTGGCCTTCTACCTCATCGCCCAGATGGTGGGTGCCGGCCAGCTGATCAAGCTGCTGTTCGGTCTCGACTACTGGATCGCTGTGGTGCTGGTCGGCTGCCTGATGATGGTTTACGTGCTCTTCGGTGGTATGACTGCCACCACCTGGGTGCAGATCATCAAGGCCTGCCTGCTGCTGTCCGGTGCTTCCTTCATGGTGTTCATGGTGATGGCCAAGTACGGCTTCTCCCCTGAGGCCCTGTTCGCCGACGCCGTGCGCATCAAGACCGAACTGGCTGCCAAGGGCCTGCTGGCCAAGGCGCTGGAAACCGATCCCACCGCGACCATCCAGACCGTGGCTGCCGCTGCCGGTGCCAAGGGTCAGTCCATCATGGGCCCGGGCGCTTTCATCAAGGACCCCATCTCCGCCATTTCCTTCGGTATGGCCCTGATGTTCGGTACCGCTGGTCTGCCCCACATCCTGATGCGCTTCTTCACCGTGCCGGATGGCAAGGAAGCTCGTAAGTCCGTGTTCTGGGCCACCACCTGGATCGGTTACTTCTACATCCTGACCTTCATCATCGGCTTCGGCGCCATCGTGCTGGTGGGTACCAATCCCCAGTTCCTGGATGCCAAGGGCGGTCTGATCGGCGGCGGCAACATGGCGGCTATCCACCTGGCTAACGCCGTGGGCGGCAACGTGTTCCTCGGCTTCATCTCCGCCGTGGCTTTCGCCACCATCCTGGCTGTGGTTGCTGGTCTGACCCTGTCCGGTGCTTCCGCCGTGTCCCACGACCTGTACGCCTCCGTGTTCCGTCACGGCAACGTCGATAGCGCCACCGAAATGCGTGTTTCCAAGATGACCACCATCGTCCTGGGCATCATCGCCGTGGCTCTGGGTATCGCCTTCGAAAAGCAGAACATCGCCTTCATGGTGTCCCTGGCCTTCGCCATCGCCGCTTCCGCCAACTTCCCGGTGCTGTTCATGTCCGTGCTGTGGAAGGATTGCACCACCAAGGGTGCCTTCTACGGTGGCTTCCTGGGCCTGATCACCGCTGTGGTCCTGACCGTGCTGTCCAAGTCCATCTGGGTGGACATCCTCGGCAACGCCAAGGAAATCTTCCCCTACGCTTCTCCCGCCCTGTTCTCCATGGCAGCTGGCTTCATCGGCATCTGGCTGTTCTCCCTCATGGATCGCAGCGAGCAGGCTGCCCAGGAGCGCAAGGACTACGAAGATCAGGAAATCCGCTCCGAAACCGGTATCGGCGCCGCTGCGGCTTCCTCCCACTAACAATATTCCGACTCACCTTTCAGCCCGGGCTTGTCCCGGGCTTTTTTCTTTTGGGCATCGGGAAGGCGCACAAGCAAACGCCCGCCGAGTGGCGGGCGTTCTATCGTCGAGCCTGGCTGTTGCTAGCCTGCTACTAGTCCTTGGGGAGCTCTGCCTCGGCAATGCCCAGGGCCTTGGCCACGCCCTTGCCGTAGGCCGGGTCGGCCTTCAGGCAGTTGCCGATATGACGCAGCTGGATGTCCTTGGGGGCGCTGCCGAGGGAGCGGGCGGTATTGTCGAACAGGGTCTGTTGCTGGGCCGGGGTCATCAGCCGGAAAAGCTTACCGGGCTGGGAGTAATAGTCCGTATCCTCCCGCTGGTTCCAGTGGTCGGCGGCCCCTTCCACGGAGAGGGGCGGCTCCCGGAAGTCGGGTTGCTCCAGCCACTCGTCGTAACTGTTTGGCTCATAGCCCAGGGTGCCGCCCTGGTTGCCGTCCACCCGCATCTGGCCATCCCGGTGGTAGCTGTGGAAGGGGCAGCGGGGTGCATTGACCGGGATCTGGTGATGATTGACGCCGAGGCGATAGCGTTGGGCATCGCCGTAGGAAAAGAGGCGGGCCTGCAGCATCTTGTCCGGCGAGAAACCGATGCCGGGCACCACCGCCGCCGGATTGAAGGCCGACTGTTCGACCTCGGCGAAGAAGTTTTCCGGATTGCGGTTCAGTTCCATGACCCCCACCTCGATCAGGGGGTAGTCCTGGTGGGGCCATACCTTGGTCAGGTCGAAGGGGTTGTATGGCACCTTGGCGGCGTCCTTCTCCGGCATGATCTGCACGTACAGGGTCCATTTCGGGAAGTCGCCCTTCTCGATGCTCTCGAACAGGTCCCGCTGGTGGCTCTCCCGGTCCTTGCCGATGATGGCCTCGGCCTCGGCGTCGGTCAGGTTCTTGATGCCCTGCTGGCTCTTGAAGTGGAACTTGACCCAGTGGCGCTCGTTCTTGGCGTTGATGAAGCTGAAGGTGTGGGAGCCGAAGCCGTGCATGTGGCGGTAAGTGGCCGGAATGCCCCGCTCGCTCATGACGATGGTGATCTGGTGCAGGGCTTCCGGCAGGGAGGTCCAGAAGTCCCAGTTGTTCTTGGCGCTGCGCATGTTGGTGCGCGGGTCCCGCTTCACCGCGTGGTTGAGGTCCGGAAATTTCAGGGGGTCGCGCAGGAAGAACACCGGCGTGTTGTTGCCCACCAGGTCCCAGTTGCCTTCTTCCGTATAGAACTTCACGGCGAAGCCCCGGATGTCCCGCTCCGCGTCGGCGGCGCCCCGTTCTCCGGCTACCGTGGTGAAACGGGCGAAGAGTTCGGTCTTCTTGCCGACCTGGGAAAAAATCTTGGCCCGGGTGTAGCGGGTGATGTCGTGGGTGACGGTGAAGGTGCCATAGGCACCGGAGCCTTTGGCGTGCATGCGCCGTTCCGGGATCACTTCCCGGTCGAAGTGGGCCAGCTTTTCCAGCAGCCACACGTCCTGCAGCAGGGCGGGGCCCCGGGGGCCGGCGGTCATGGTGTTCTGGTTGTCCGGTACGGGGGCACCGGCGGCGGTGGTCAAGCGTTTCTTCTCGGTCATGGTGTGTCTCCTCGTTGCCCGATGGCGTCGGGGGTTGGGGGCATCATAGACAGGGCTGTTTAGTGCCTCCCGTTGCTTTCTTGGGTGGCACTACTAGCGGGTGGCTACGGTTCTGTGGCCTTCAGAATGGGCAAGCAGGCGGCAGGGAAAGTTCCCCCTGGTGACGGCATCCTGGGGGCCGGCTTGATCCCCGGGGTGCCCGCTTTGGGGGCTGGATTCCGGTCTGCACGAGAGCGGGGTGATGGCAGAGAAAAAACTTTGTCTTGCCGCTTGCAAGTCAAAAGTTTTAAACATATGATTCAAACACTCGTTTGAAAATGATCAAGGCAAGTATGGTCCAAGCAACCCCAATCCTCCGTGCCACCCCCTCCGCCGCCGATACCCGGGAGCGCATCCTGGACGCGGCAGAGCATCTGTTCATGGAAAACGGCTTCGAGGCCACCTCCATGCGCATGATCACCGGGGCGGCGGAGGTGAACCTGGCGGCGGTGAATTACCACTTCGGCTCCAAGGATCAGTTGATCCAGGAAGTCTTCCGTCGCCGCCTCACCTGGCTTAATCAGGAGCGTCTGCGCATCCTCGACGAACTCGAGGCCCAGGCCGGCGAAAAACCCATCAAGCCGTCCCTGATCGTCGATGCCTTTTTCGGCACCCTGATCCGCATGGCCGAGGACGAGGCCCTGGGCGGCAAGACCTTCATGCGCCTGATCGGCCGCACCATGACCGATCCCTCCGGCTTTATCCGCGCCTTCTTCGCCGAGGAGTACGCCGGCGTGGTGGACCGCTACAAGCAGGCCCTGTTCAAGTCCCTGCCGGACGTGCCCAAGGCGGAAATCGTCTGGCGCTTCCATTTCATGCTCGGTGCCACCTCCTACGCTATTGCCGGTACCGACGCCCTGCGCATCGTCACCGACTGGGGCATCGAGCCTTCGGAAGCGGAGGACCGGCTGGACAAGCTGCTGCCCCGGCTCATGTCCTTCCTCATCGGCGGCTTGCGCGCCCCCTTGCCCCAGTTTGATCCCAGCATTGATTCCAGCAGCGAACCTTGATGACCTTATTTACAGCAACCACGAAATAACAACTCGAAGAGCCGACAAAGATTGGCCGCGAGACTATAAAAGGAGACAGCATCCATGAGCATCATCCCTCTGTTGAGTGTGGCAACACTCTTGACGTTAGCCGTGCTGGTCAGTGTCCGCCCCCTGCGTCGGGCCCTGATCAGCCGGCCTCTTTTTTCCATTTACAAACGCATCCTGCCCCAGATGTC
>DATEZY010000144.1:0-29473 GCA_035255085.1 Azospira sp.
AAGGTGGTGCGTCTGTTGCCGCCGCTGACCTTCACCCAGGAAGAGGCCCGGGAGCTGGTGGCACGTCTGTCCGCCCTGATTCGTACTTTCCTGGGCGCATAACCACCCCGGGGGGGGAATAATCATGTCAACCATCAAGCATTTTTTGCAGTTCAAGGATTTCACCCGGGAGGAGTTCGACTACCTCTTCCAGCGCACCCGCTGGATCAAGGACCAGTTCAAGAGCTACCAGCAGTACTGGCCCCTGACGGATCGCACCCTGGTGATGATTTTTGAAAAGGCCAGCACCCGCACCCGCCTGTCCTTCGAAGCCGGCATGCAGCAGCTGGGCGGCTCCGCCATCTACCTCAACACTCGCGATTCCCAGTTGGGCCGTGGTGAGCCGGTGGAAGACGCAGCCCAGGTGATTTCCCGCATGAGCGACATCGTCATGATCCGCACCTTCGAGCAGGAAATCATCGAGCGCTTCGCTGCCAACTCCCGGGTGCCGGTGATCAACGGCCTGACCAATGAATACCACCCGTGCCAGATCATGGCCGACATCTTCACCTACATCGAGCACCGGGGCCCCATCCAGGGCAAGACCGTGGCCTGGATCGGCGATTCCAACAACGTCTGCAATACCTGGCTGCAAGCGGCGGAAGTGCTGGATTTCAACGTCCATGTGTCCACCCCTCCGGGCTACGAGGTGGAAGCGGAGCGGGCCGGCCTTTACGGCACCGCCAATTTCGAGCAGTTCGCCGATCCCATGGAAGCGGCCAAGGGGGCCGACATCGTCACCACCGACGTCTGGACCTCCATGGGCTTCGAGGCGGAGAACGAAGAACGTCTGCGGGATTTCGCCGATTGGCAGGTGGATGGCGACATGATGCGCGTTGCCCGTCCCGAAGCGGTCTTCCTTCATTGCCTGCCCGCCCATCGTGGCGAGGAGGTGACGGCGGAAGTGATCGACGGTCCCCAAAGCGTGGTCTGGGATGAGGCAGAAAACCGCCTGCACACCCAGAAGGCGCTGATGGAATACCTGCTGCTTGGCAGGGTCGAACCCCAGTAACGAATCCCAGTAATTTTCAACGTAACGATTTTTGCAGGAAAGCGAAGTCATGAGCGACGTGAAGAAAGCGGTACTGGCCTACTCCGGTGGCCTCGATACCTCGGTCATTCTGAAATGGCTGCAGGACACCTACCAGTGCGAGGTGGTGACCTTCACTGCCGACCTGGGTCAGGGTGAAGAACTGGAACCGGCCCGCACCAAGGCCCTCAAGTTCGGCATCAAGCCCGAGAACATCTTCATCGACGACCTGCGCGAAGAATTCGTGCGCGACTTCGTCTTCCCCATGTTCCGCGCCAACACCGTCTATGAAGGCGAGTACCTGCTCGGCACCTCCATTGCCCGCCCCCTGATCGCCAAGCGCCTGATCGAGATCACCAACCTGACCGGTGCCGACGCCATCTCCCACGGCGCTACCGGTAAGGGTAACGACCAGGTGCGCTTCGAGCTGGGCGCCTATGCCCTGAAGCCTGGCGTCAAGGTTATCGCCCCGTGGCGCGAGTGGGACCTGCTGTCCCGCGAGAAACTGCTGGCCTATGCCGAGAAGCACGGCATCCCCGTCGAGATGAAGCACAAACAGGGCGGCTCTCCCTATTCCATGGACGCCAACCTGCTGCACATCTCCTACGAAGGTCGTCACCTGGAGAATCCCGCCGCCGAGGCCGAGGAAGACATGTGGCGCTGGACTGTCTCCCCGGAGAAGGCTCCCGATGCCGCCGAATACATCGACCTGGAATTCATTCAGGGCGACCTGGTAGCCATCAACGGCGAGAAGATGAAGGCCCACGAACTGCTGGCCAAGCTCAACCAGCTGGGTGGCAAGCATGGCATCGGTCGCCTGGACCTGGTGGAGAACCGCTACGTCGGCATGAAGTCCCGGGGCTGCTATGAAACCCCAGGCGGCACCATCCTGCTGCGCGCCCACCGCGCCATCGAATCCATCACCCTGGACCGGGAAGTCGCCCACCTCAAGGACGACCTCATGCCCCGCTACGCCAGCCTGATCTACAACGGCTACTGGTGGAGCCCGGAGCGCCGTGCCCTGCAGACCCTGATCGACCATACCCAGGCGACGGTGAACGGCTGGGTGCGGATCAAGCTGTACAAGGGCAACGTCATCGTTGTCGGCCGCGACTCCAAGACCGACTCCCTGTTCGATCCCACCATCGCGACCTTCGAGGACGATGCGGGCGCTTACGACCAGAAGGATGCCGGTGGTTTCATCAAGCTCAACGCGCTGCGCATGCGCATCGCCGCGAACCTGACCAAGCGCAAGGGGTAAGTCATGGAAGGAACCCTGTTCGGGTTCACCGAGGACCAGATCGCCAATTTTGGAACGACCTTCATCATGGGGGGGTTCATCCTCTTCATGCTGTTCATCATTGGCGAACTGGCCTACAAATCCAAGGCCGGCAAGGTCGGTACCTTCGTTCTCTTTTTTGTCCTGGCCTTTGGCATGCTTGGTTTCATCGCCAAGGGCATCATTCAGAAATTGTGGGGAATCTGATGTCTCAGTTCGATAATGTTTCCGTGGTCAAAGCCGCCAATGTGTACTTCGACGGCAAGTGCGTCAGCCACACCGTCGTTTTTCCCGATGGCTCCAAAAAAACCGTGGGCGTGATCCTGCCCGCCGCGCTGACCTTCAACACCGGCGCTCCCGAAGTCATGGAAACCGTGGCCGGTTCCTGCCGCTACCGCCTCAAGGGTGAAACCGAGTGGAAGACCTCTGGCGCTGGCCAGTCCTTCAACGTGCCCGGTAATTCCAGCTTCGATATCGAAGTGACCGGCGAGCCCTACCACTACGTCTGCTACTTCGGCTAAGGAGACGCATAGATGCCGTCTTTCGACTTTTCCTCTGAAGTGGACATGGTGGCGTTGAAGAACGCCGTCGACGCCACCGGCAAGAAGATCGTCGGCCGTCACGACTTCAAGGGCACCAGCGCCAAGGTTGAGCTCAACGAGAAGGACAAAGTCATCACCGTCTTTGCCGACTCCGATTTCCAGCTGGACCAGGTCAAGGTCATCCTCTTTCCTGAAATGGAAAAGAAGGAGCCGGACTGCGTCAAGCGCCTGGACCAGCAAGCCGTACAGAAGGTGTCCGGCGACAAGGTGAAACAGGACCTGAAGATCAAGATTGGCATCGAGAGCGAACTGGCGAAGAAAATCGTCAAGCTGGTGAAGGATTCCAAGCTCAAGGTCCAGGCCGCCATCCAGGGCGATACGGTGCGCGTTACCGGGGCGAAGCGGGATGTGTTGCAGGAAACCATTAACTTGGTGAAGAAGTCGATTACCGACTTCCCCATCAAGTACGGTAACTTCCGCGACTGATCCAACTTTCGTCGTACAAGAAAAACGGCGCTTTCGGGCGCCGTTTTTGTTTTTGAAAACTGAGCTGCTTCAGGTTTTGAGCCCCTCGATCCAGCGGCCATAAATGCGATCGGCCAGCTGGCGCATTGCCGGCAGTTTGCTTTCGATATCCGCCAACATTGCTGCCGGTGTCTGACCCGAAGGCAGATGGGCTACTGCGTTCGCTTCTTCGGTCCATTGGGTGCCCCAGGTGGCGATCATTTCCGGGGTCATTTCCACGTGGCACTGCATGCCCAAGTGGGGTCCCAGGGCATACATCTGGTTGGCGCAATAGGCATTGCCCAGCAAGCGCACCGCGCCCTCCGGGATGGAAAAGGTTTCTCCATGCCACTGGAAAACAGTGACTTCGCTGTTGAGATCGCCAAACCAGTATCGAGCCGTCTCCGCCGCGTTGGCGTCGATCGTGGCCGTTCCCCAGCCGATTTCCTTTACCGGGTTGCGAGTCACCTGGCCTCCCAAGGCCTTGGCAATTAGTTGTGCGCCCAGGCAATGGCCGAGCACGGGGATATCCTTGGCGACGGCGTCCCGGATCAGGGCGCCGACCGGCTTGATCCAGGGCAGGGGGTCGTTCACGCTCATGGGGCCGCCCATGAAACACAGGCCGGCGTAGCCGTCTGCAGCCGAAGGCACCGGGGCTCCCGCATCGATCGGGATTAGCTCCCAGGGCACGCGATGGGCATCGAGGAATGTGGCAAAATAGCCCGGACCTTCAGTGGGAGAGTGGCGGAAAATGGCAACAGGACGCATGGCAAAGCCCACGGGACAGGGTTGGAATGGTGCCCATTTTAGTCACGGTCTGGTCGGCTGCCTAATGGCGGCCGCCCTTGCCGTTCCCCTGGGGGCCCAGGGGGTGGAGGTGGGCATTGCCGGTCTCTTCCCCAACAAGGCGCTGTTGGTGATCGATGGCGCGCCGGCCAAGGCCGTCGCCGTGGGGCAGAAGACCGAGACCGGGGTAAAGCTGGTGGCGGTGGACAATGGTGCTGCTATTGTCGAGGTGGACGGCAAGCGCCGCACCCTCCGCGTCGGGCAGAGCGTGATCTCGCAAAGTGGTGGGGAGCGCGCCAGCGTGGTGCTTTCTGCCGATGCCCAAGGTCACTTTCTGACCACGGGCAGCGTCAATGGTAATGTCATGCGGTTCCTGGTGGATACCGGGGCCACCATGGTTTCCATGGGGGCGACTGATGCCAAGCGCCTTGGCATCGATCTGAGCAAGGCCGAAGTCGGCTATTCCCAGACCGCCAATGGTGCCGCCAGGGTGTATAAGGTGAACCTGAACACCGTGCGTATCGGCGACGTCACTCTGACCAACGTCGACGGTATGGTGATGGAAAAAGACATGCCCGTCGCCCTGCTGGGCATGAGCTTCCTCAACCGCATGGAAATGCAGCGGGATGGGGAGCGGATGGTTCTTAAAAAACGATATTGACCCCAAGAGGAGAGTGTCATGCCGCACCGCGACCAGGAAATCGCGCTGTTACGCGAGGAGTTGGAAATGCTGATGGGGGAACGGCAATTGCTGTTGCAGATCGTCGGCTCTGCCGCCGGCTTGATCGCCACCCTGGATACCAAGTGTCTGCCGGTGGGTGCCGTGGAGTCTGCCGATCTGGTGGCCACCATGGTTAATCGCCTGCCCGAGGAGACCCTGCAGGATGCCCTCCAGGCAGTACGTGCCGAGATCGAGAGCGGTGGTGAGCGGGTCGTTGCCTGAGTCCTACCTGATGACCTCCTGGGGGGCGGAGTTGCAGCGCATCCGCAACTGCCTGGCCCAGGAACCGGAGGCATTGCCGGCCATCCATGAGGATGGCCTGGGCGATGAATCCCTGACACCGGCAGCAGTGCTTTTTCCCATCGTCCTGCGCCCGGAACAGCCGACGGTGCTCCTCACCCAGCGCACCTCCCATCTGCGGGACCACGGCGGCCAGGTCAGCTTTCCCGGCGGCCGGGTCGAGGAGGCCGATACTTCACCCGTCCATACCGCCTTACGGGAGACGGAAGAAGAGGTGGGCATGGCGCCGGAGCGGGTGGAGGTGGTTGGCTTCCTGCCGGAATACCGCACCAGCACCGGCTTTCGCATCACTCCCGTGGTCGGCTTCGTGCAGCCGCCTTTTGTTGTGCGGCCGGATCCCTTCGAGGTGGCCGAGGTGTTCGAGGTGCCCCTGGCTTTCCTCCTCGATGCCGCCAACCACCAGCGCCATTCCCGGGAGTGGCGCGGGCGCCAGCGCCATTTCTTCGCCATGCCCTACGGCGACTATTTCATCTGGGGCGCTACCGCCGGCATGATCGTCTCCCTGGTCCGCCGCCTGGGCCTGCCCACCCTGGAACTGTAGTCAGCCTTTCCCGGCGTCATTCGCAAGGGGGAGGGGATTTGTGTTATCTTGAATCCTTGTCGTCCGAGGCTGGATCTGGCTCCTGGGGCGGATTTCACGGTGCCGGTGGCACTTCTTCACCACATTTTTTGTCTGTTTCGGGATGAGCCTTTTTTCCCTGATCGCGGCCCTGTTCCTCGAGCAACTACGGCCCCTACCCAATCGCCTGGTTCTGGAACCCCTCGGCCGCTACGTCGATGGCCTGGAACACCGGCTCAACGCCGGCGAGTCCCGCCACGGTGTCCTGGCCTGGTGTCTGGCTGTGTTGCCGCTGATGGCCGTTGCAGCCGGTGTCTATTACGCTCTCTGTGCGGTTACGCCGCTCCTGGGCTGGGCCTGGAACGTCCTGGTGCTGTACCTGACCATGGGCTTCCGCCAGTTCAGCCATCACTTCACTGACATCCACCTGGCGCTGCGCATGGGCGATCTGCCCCGGGCGCGACAGTTGCTCGGTGAGTGGCGGGGGCGTTCGGCGGAGGACCTGTCGTCCAGCGAAATTGCCCGTCTGGCCATTGAGGAGGCTCTGGCTGCCTCCCACCGCCATGTCTTTGCCGTGATCCTGTGCTTCGTGCTCCTGCCCGGGCCCAGCGGCGCCGTGCTCTACCGGGTGTCCTGTCTCCTGGCCGAACGCTGGGGGCGGCGTACCGACGTGGAATTCGGCGACTTCGGAAAATTTTCGCAACAAATCTTTGCCATAATCGATTGGCTGCCCCTGCGGGCGACGGCAGCAGCCTTCGCCGTGGTGGGCGACTTCGAGGATGCCATTTATTGCTGGCGTACCCAGGCCGACACCTGGGCCGACCATGAAGTGGGGATTGTTCTCTCCAGCGGCGCCGGAGCCTTGGGCGTACGCCTGGGACAGCCCCTGGTGGAGGGGGGCGAGGTCACCGACCGGGCCGAGCTGGGCGTCGGCGAGGAGGCCGATGTTGATTTCATGCAGAGCGCCGTGGGCCTGGTTTGGCGAGCCCTGGTACTCTGGGTGCTGTTGCTGCTGTTGATCGGGCTCGCCACTTGGGTGGGTTAATAAGTTAGTTATAACAAGGAGAAGCTCATGAGCAAGGAAATCGTAGTTCTGTCCGCCGTTCGTTCCGCCGTGGGTGGTTTTGGCGGTTCCCTGGCCAATATGGAGCCAGCCGAGCTGGGCGGCCTGGTGGTCAAGGAAGCCATCGCCCGCGCCGGTGTTGACCCCAAGGCAGTGACCTTTGCCACCGTCGGCAACTGCATCCCCACCGAATCCCGTTACCCCTACGTGGCCCGCGTCGCCACCATCCAGGGCGGCATGTCCATGGACTCCGTGGCCTTCGCCGTGAATCGTCTGTGCGGCTCCGCCATGCAGGCCATCGTTTCCTCCGCCCAGGCCATCATGCTGGGTGACGCCGACTACGCCATCGGCGGCGGCGTCGAAGTCATGTCCCGCGGCGCTTACCTGATGCCGGCCCTGCGCTCCGGTGCCCGCATGGGCGACACCAAGGCCATCGACGCCATGGTCGCCGTGCTGACCGACCCCTTCGGCGTTGGCCACATGGGTATCACCGCCGAGAACCTGGCGGCCAAGTGGGGCATCACCCGGGAAGAGCAGGATGCCTTCGCCGTGGAATCCCAGAACCGCGCCGCTAAGGCCATCGCCGAAGGCCGCTTCAAGGGCCAGATCGTGCCCATCACCTTCCAGACCAAGAAGGGCGACGTGGTGTTCGATACCGATGAGCATCCCCGCGCTGCCACCATGGAAGCCCTGGCCAAGATGAAGCCCGCCTTCAAGAAGGACGGTACCGTCACCGCCGGCAACGCTTCCGGCATCAACGACGCCGCTGCCTTCCTGGTCCTGGCCGATGCCGCCAAGGCTGCCGCCGCTGGCCACAAGCCCATCGCCCGCCTGGTCTCCTACGCCATTGCCGGTGTGCCCAATGAACTGATGGGCGAAGGCCCGATCCCGTCCTCCAAGCTGGCCCTGCAAAAGGCCGGCCTGTCCCTGGACCAGATCGACGTCATCGAGTCCAACGAAGCCTTCGCTGCCCAGTCCCTGACCGTGGCCAAGGGCCTGGGTCTGGATCCGGCCAAGACCAACGTCAACGGCGGCGCCATCGCCCTGGGCCACCCGGTGGGTGCCACCGGCGGCGTCATCGTCACCAAGCTGTTGCACGAAATGCAGCGTTCCGGCGCCCGTTACGGCATGGCCACCATGTGTATCGGCGGCGGCCAGGGCATCACCACCATCTACGAGCGCATCTAAGCTCGCTAGTTAGTTCCAGTAAAAAGCCCGATGGGAAACCATCGGGCTTTTTTTGTTGCTGAAAACCTGGCACGAAATGTGGTTATTCCATAGGACATTTGCAACATACCTACCGTATTATGCAGTCCGGGTTTTTTTGCGGCGGAGTCGTCGCTAACCCCATACCCAACGGAGTCCAGGCAGCAATGAAAAAGAATCTTCCCGTGACGCAGGTGGAAGTGCCCTTCACCAAAGGTAAGTACATCGTCTCCAAGACGGACCTGAAGGGCTGCATTACCTACGCCAACGAGACCTTTATTACGCTGAGCGGCTTCTCCCGCGAGGAGTTGTACGGGCAAAGCCACAATCTGGTGCGTCATCCCGACATGCCCCCGGCGGCCTTCGCCGATTTGTGGGCCACGGTGAAGGAGGGGCGGCCCTGGCGCGGTATCGTCAAGAACCGTTGCAAGAATGGCGACCACTACTGGGTCGATGCCCTGGTGGTGCCGGTGCGCAAGGATGGACAGACCCTGGGCTACATGTCGGTGCGTACCGAGCCCAGCCGCGCACAGATTCAGGGCGCCGAAGCCCTTTACCAGCGGCTCAATGCCGGCGCCGCCACCCTGCCGCGTCCCGGCTTCTGGCGTCGCCTCAGCCTGCGCGGCAAGATGGCGGGCCTCACCCTGTTCGTCATGGCCGCCCAGGCCCTGACCGGCGTCGCCGTCTGGTTCGGCGAGGGCATGGGCTTCTCGGCCGACAGCATCGTCACCCTGGTGCAGGGCCTCAACCTTGCCGGCCTGATCGCCGGCGGTATCCAGATCGGCCTGCAGCAGGGCATCTTCCGCGCCATCGACCGAACCAATGCCAGCCTGGACCGGGTGGCCCAGGGCGATCTGTCGGAAGACCTGTGGCATGAGCGTCTGGACGAGGTGGGCAAGCTGCAGGATTCGCTGCTGGCGACCCAGGCCCACCTCAAGGTGATGCTGGCGGAAATTGCCGAAGCGGCTCAGCGGGTGAATGCCAATACCCGGGAGCTCAATGCCGAAATGACCAGCGTTTCCCGGCAGTCCGAGTCCCAGTCCGAATCCGTGGGGCGCATCGCCGCCTCCATGGAGGAAATGAGCGCGGCGGTGGATCAGGTATCTACCGATGCCAAACAGACTGCCGAGGCCGTCGGGGCCACCCGCAGCCACATCGATGGCGTGGGGCGGCGCATGCGCCAGGGCCGGGAAGCCTCCCGGGCCGTGGTTGGCGCCGTCGAAACGGCCAGCGCCACCATGGCCACCCTGTTCCAGTCCCTGAACCGCATTGGCGTCGTCACCCAGGCCATTCAGGAAATCGCCGACCAGACCAACCTCATTGCCCTCAACGCCGCCATCGAAGCGGCCCGGGCTGGGGAAGCCGGCCGGGGTTTTGCCGTGGTGGCGGACGAGGTACGCAAGCTGGCCGAGCGCACCCGCCAGCAGACTTCGGAGATCGCCGGTACGGTGCAGGAAATTCACCGGGTGACCGAGACCGCCGTGGCCAATATCGAATCCGCCGGCAACCAGGTGGGGTACAACGATGCTGCCATGGGGGAAACTGAGGCCGACCTGGCCGAAGTGGTGCGGGATGGGGAAAGTATCGATGAAATGGCCGGCCATATCGCTGAGGCCACCATCCAGCAGTCCCAGGCCAGCCAGGAAGTGACTGCCAATATTTCGGAAATCGCCGCGCTGATCGAGGAAAATGCGGCCGCCATCGCCGATGCCGAGAACAACGTTTCCCAGTTGCTGGAAACGGCAACCGAACTCGACCGACTCATCGGTTACTTCCGCTTTCGTCCAAAGGCCTGAAACGGCCATAAAAAAGGCGCCTTTCGGCGCCTTTTTTGATTGTGTCCTTGTCGCTTGAAGTTCAGGGCTTAGCGACTTCCGTGGCCGGGTAGGTGTAGGAAAACTTGTCGTTGCCCTTGAATAGTTCCAGGACAAAGGGCTGGGCCAGCTTGTACAGATCGAGGCGGCTGTAGTCCTTGCCGGGCACGGCGCCGGCATTGAGCATGGAGGTCTCGATGTTATAGGCGATGGCATAGAACTCATCGGACAGATTCAGTGCGCCCATGAGGTCGGCAGCACCCAGCAGGCGTTGCGGCGTGGTGGTTTTGCTCGCCGGCTTGGCCGCTGCAGCAGCCTTGGCGACAGGCTTTGCCACGGGCTTGGTCGAAGTTTTGGCGGTAGGCTTGGCTGCGGCTTTGGCGGCAGCCGGCTTTGCGGCGGGTTTGACAGCAGGTTTCGCGGCGGATTTGGTGGCCATGGTTGGTTCTCCTTATTTGCGACCGAATTTCTCGGCCAGGGCGGCCAGCTTGGCGGCTCGCTGGGCTTCGGCCTTCTTGGCGTCTTCCTCCGCCTTCTTGGCGGCCAGGTCGGCCTTGCGCTGTTCGGCCTGCTTCTTGAAGCGTTCCTTCAATACCTCGGCGGCGTGCTGGCGGTGGTCCTCGGTCACTTCTCCTGCCGGGTTACCCTGCAGGTCGTGGCGTTGGGTCGCCTTCTCCATGGTCTTCAGGTAGCGGATCGAATTGGTGTGGCGGAACAGGGAGGACTTCAGCAGCTTGGGATCCACCTCCGGGTAAAGCGCCGCCAGCTGCTGGCTGATACCGATGGCCAGGGGGAGGTCATCGCGGAATACCTGGAATTTCTCGCTCAGTTCGGCAAGGAAAGCCCGGGGTGTGCTGAAGGTCGGTGAAGTCATCTGCATGTTTGTTTAAATTCGGAAGGAGGGAGGGTATCACGCGGAAAAAATGCTGCAAGGGATGGCGGCGGTTGTTGCACCGGATTTTTTCCCCAAGACCCTTGCCTGGAATCACTCTACCTAGCCATTTTCTTCCCGCCGGGTGTTCCGGAGTGCTGGGTTGCCGGGAGTGGCCAATATCCGTCCCCGTATTTGCAAGGCGGGAATAGCAAAGGCCGCGGCCCATGGCATGGCGCAAGGAGCCAATGGACAGGGGCTTTTTGCCAGCGCTATGATTTTGAGATCATTAGTTGTTTCCTGCCGGCGGTTGTTGTCGTGTCGCGCAGCTTTTCCGGGAGATTCGCCATGGTTAAAAACTGGCTCGCCGTGCTTTGCCTCAGCCTGGTATCCGCCAGTTCCTGGGGAGGCGAACTTTATAAATGGGTGGATGAAAATGGTGCCATCCAGATGGGGGATACGGTGCCGCCAAAATACCGGAACAAGGCCAAGCGCCTGAATTATCAGGAGCTGGCACCGGCAACGGCGCCTCAAGCCCCCGTTCCGTCCGCCCCCCTGTTTCCCCGTCCCCAGGCGCCGGAGGTCCAGGTGGTGCCCGCTGCCAAAGGCGATGCCGGCAATTCGGACAGTTACGAAGAAAAGATGCGCAAGTACCGGGCCAGTCAGGAGTGCTTCGCGCCTTACCGCAACGCCACCGGCGGCATCAAGGCCGAGGCCTTCCAGCATTGCACTGACATGCCCGAGCCGCAACGAAACTAGCGCGGCTTCCCCGACGCAGGGGAGGGGCTGGGTCAGGCGTTGGTGACGGCGTACAGGCTGCGGAAAGCCGCCCAGCGGCGCGGATCGATGCGGCCGGCCTCCAGGGCGGCGCGGAAGGCGCAGTCCGGTTCCCGGTCATGGCGACAGTCGCGGAAGCGGCATTCGCCGCGCAGGGGGCGCAGTTCGGGGAAGGCGTGTTCCAGGTCGATCCGGGTCAGGTGGCCCAGGCCGAATTCCTGCAGGCCCGGGGAATCGATCAGGTCCGAATGGGCGTTGAGATGGTAGAGTCGGGCGTGGGTGGTGGTGTGCTTGCCCGAATCCAGGGCTTCGGAAATCTCCCGGGTGGCCGCCCGAGCCTCGGGAATCAGGGCATTCACCAGGGTGGATTTGCCCATGCCGGACTGTCCCACCAGCACGCTCACTTCCCCTTCCAGCCGCGGGCGCAGGGCCTCGGCGCCGCCTTCCCGGGCGGCCAGTTCAAGCACCGAGTAGCCCAGGGCCACCAGGGGGGCCAGGGCCTGGCGGGCGCTGTCGAGGCGCTCGGTCAGATCGCACTTGTTGAGCACGATCAGGGTCTTCAGGTCCTGGCTTTCCGCCGCCACCAGGCAGCGATTGACCAGTTCGTCGCTGAAGCCCGGTTCGGTGGCGACGACGATAACGATCTGGGTGACGTTGGCGGCGATGAGCTTGTGGCGGAATTCATTGGAGCGGTAGAGCAGGGAGTCCCGCGGCGCGATGGCCTCGATGGCACCCTGATCCTTGGCCGGCAGGCTGACTTCCACCCGGTCGCCGCAGGCTGCGTCGCTCTTCTTGCCCCGGGGGAAACAGAGCAGGGTGTTGCCGTTGTTCAGTTCCACCAGATACTGGCGGCCGTGAGCGGCGATGATGCGGCCATGGTGTAGGGTCGGTCGGGTCATCACAGGGTCGCCATGGCTTCTATCTTGGCGGCGCAGATGAAATCGTTGCGGGACAGGCCGCCGACGTCGTGAGTGCTGTAGGTGATGCGCACGGTGTTGTAGCCCACTTCCATGTCCGGATGGTGGTTCTGCCGCTGGGCCAGCCAGGCCACACCATTGACGAAGAGCATGGCAGCATCGAAGCCGGTGAAGCGGAAGGTCTTGCTAATGCGCTCGCCCCGCTTGCCCCCTTCCTTGCCTGCTTCCTGCTGCCAGCCCGGCAGGAGGGGCAGGAGCAAGGCCACAGTGGGTTCGTCCAGGCGGTGCTGGGGGCCCGAGAGGGGGCGGCAGGTATCGCGGGCCAGGTCATCCAGGATCATGGCGGTCTCCTCAGGCGTGGCGGCTCAGGCGCGCGATGCGCAGGGCGGCAGGGGGGTGCGAGTCGTAGAACAGGGAGTGGAGCGGGTCCGGTGTCAGGGTGCTGGCGTTGTCTTCATACAGCTTGACCAGGGCCGCCACCAGTTGGAGCGGATCGGCGTGGGCGGCGGCATAGGCGTCGGCCTCATATTCATGGCGCCGGGAAAGGAGGCTGGAGAAGGGAGTCAGGAGAAAGGTGAAGGTCGGGGCGACGAGGAAGAACAGCACCAGGGCCAGGGCCGTATTCTCGGCGTGCACCCCCAGGCCGGCATAGAACCAGGGGGCGGCAATGAGTTGGCCGAGGAGCCAGAGAAAACCCAGGGACATGAGGAACAACAGGACCATGCGCTTGACCACATGATGCAGCTTGAAGTGCCCCAACTCATGGGCCAGGACTGCTTCGGCCTGCTCCGGCGACAGGCGGGAGACCAGGGTGTCGAAGAAGACAATGCGCTTGTTCTTCCCGAACCCGGTGAAGTAGGCGTTGCCGTGGGCGCTGCGCTTGGAGCCGTCCATGACGAATAGGCCGGAGGCGGCGAAACCGCAGCGGGCCAGCAGAGCCTCGATGCGGGTTTTGAGGGCGCCATCCTCGAGGGGGGTGAATTTGTTGAACAGGGGGGCGATCCAGGTCGGGTAGATGAACATCAGCAGCAGGTTGAAGCCGGACCAGAATAGCCAGACGTAGAGCCACCATTGTTCACCCATGCGGCCCATGAGCCAGAGCACGGCCAGTACCACCGGTCCGCCGATGAGGGCGCCGAGCAGGGTGTGCTTGGCCAGGTCTGCGAAAAACAGTCCCAGGCTCATGCGGTTGAAGCCGAAGCGCTGTTCGAGTATGAACTGGCGATAGAGGGTGAAGGGCAGGTCGACGGCGCTGGAAACCAGGCCGAGGCTGAAAATCAGGGCCAGGCCATAGAGCAGCCCGTCGCCGGTGATGGGCTGCCACAGGCTGTGCAGGGCCTGGATGCCGCCGCCCAGGGTGAGGGCCAGGAGCAGGGCGGCCTCCTGCAGGCTGGCCACCATGCCGAAGCGTGCCCGGGCAACGGTGTAGTCAGCCGCCTTCTGGTGCGCTGCCAGGGGGATGC
The DNA here is from genome assembly GCA_035255085.1 of Azospira sp. Taxonomy (GTDB): domain Bacteria; phylum Pseudomonadota; class Gammaproteobacteria; order Burkholderiales; family Rhodocyclaceae; genus Azospira. The sequence continues at coordinate 13,872 of DATEZY010000144.1, forward strand.
GATCGGCAAATTCGGCGGGCACCGCTTGGCGGTGGGCGCTGACGTGCCGAATATGGCGCATGGCCAGCCATAGGCGGACGCTTACGGAGATGGCGAGGGCCGCAAGAAATGCGGCCGTGAATGCAGAAGGGAAATCGTTGGGCATGAAGATGTGCGAAAATGTCGAATCTATAAGTTTCGGGCGAATTATGGCACAGGACGCAAACCACCTCGTCTGGCTGGACATGGAAATGACCGGCCTCAACCCGGATGGGGATCGCATCATCGAGTTGGCCATGGTGGTGACCGATGTCAATCTGGTGCCCCTGGCCGAATCGCCGGTGTGGGTGGTGCATCAGAGCGATGCCGTGCTCGACGCCATGGACGACTGGAACAAGGGCACCCACGGCAAGTCCGGCCTGATCGACCGGGTCAAGGCCTCTACCACCGATGAAGCCGCCGTCGAAGCCCAGGCCCTGGCCTTCATGCAGCAATGGGTGCCGAAGCGCGCCACGCCGATGTGCGGTAACTCCATTGGCCAGGACCGGCGCTTCATGGCCCGCTACATGCCGGTGCTGGAGGACTATTTCCATTATCGCAACCTGGACGTGAGCACGGTCAAGGAACTGTGTCGGCGCTGGGCGCCCGACATTGCCAAAGGCTTCGAGAAGAAAGGCCAGCATACCGCCCTGTCGGATATCTACGAATCCATCGAAGAACTTAAATATTACCGTGAGCATTTTCTCCGGGTTTGAGCCCGGGAAGCCCACATCACCACCTTGGGAGGAAACATGAGAAAAACCTTGGGATTGGCTTTGCCCTTGTCCCTTTCCCTGATGCTGGTTGCCGGTTGGGTCCATGCGGCCCCTCAGGCGAAGAAGGAGGCGGCTCCTGCGGCGCCGCTAACCACCGCCAACATGACGCCCCATGAGCGCCTCAAGGCCATGCAGGCCGATGTCGCGGCTGCAGTGGCGGCAGGCAAGAAGGCTTCCTTCTTCTGCGCCAACTGTCACGGCGAGGATGGCAACAGTAAGTATCCGGAGGTCCCCAACCTGGCGGGCCAGAATCCGGCCTACCTGCTGGAACAGATCCGCAAGTTTGGTGCCGGTCAGCGCAAGGACGAGTTCATGCAGAAGCTGATCAAGGTCCTCTCCGAGGACGAGCGGGTACAGATTTCCCTGTACTACTCCGAATCCAAGGTGGTGCCCGGTACGGCAGAAGCCGGCCTAGTGAAGCGGGGCAAGGAAGTGTTCTCCAAGCTCTGTGTGCGCTGCCACGGTGAAGAAGCCCGGGGCAACGAGACCATCGCCCGCCTGGCTGGCCAGAAGCGCGAGTATCTGATGGTGTCCCTCAAGCGTTATCGCGACAGAACCGGCGAGCGTATCGATCCCCTGATGCAGATTGCCACCGGCCCACTCACCGACGACGATATCAAGGCAGTGACGGCCTACCTGACCACCAAGCAGTAAAAGTCTTTCCAAGCGCTGTCATCGCAAAACGGCCCGGACTCCTTATGGAGCCGGGCCGTTTTCTTTGCTGTCGTCGGGAGGTAGGCGGATGGCGCCAAGCGGCCTGTCGATTATCGGGTGCGGCGGAAGAGGCGTAGGCGCTCGGAACGGTCGCTGGCCCGGTGCCCCTCCCATACCTGCTTCCAGCCTCCCTCCGGCATGGCGGTGGCGCGGGCGCTGCCTAGGGTCAGTAGCCAGCGGCAATGCTGGCCCGCGGCGCTTTCCAAAGGCATAGTGCGGATATCGGCGAAGTAGTCGAGAGCGGTGCGCATGGCTGGGGTCAGGTCCCGGCCGGCGATACAGCCCGTATTGGCCGGCAGGGCCTGGGCCAGGCTGTCGGCCACCGGGCGGTAGGTCTTGCCGTGGTCGATCCAGGGCAGCCACAGGGCGCTCACCAGTGCCCAAACCAGGGTCATGCCGGCCAGCCAGTGAGTGGCGCCCCGGTAGGGGGAGCGGGGGGAGGAGAAGATGAGCCAGAACCAGGCCAGGGTGGCGCTTGCTGCCAGTCCCACGGCCAAGGGCGATAGGGCTGCTTCGTAGCCGGGCGAGAGCTTGGCAAAGTTGCGGGCGATCTGCTCCGGCCGGCCCCAGGTCATGGCGCCCCAGCCCAGCCAAACCAGGCCACCGGCCAGGGTGAAGGTGATCATGCCGAACCAGTCGAAGCCATTAGCGGCACCGCGGCGCAGGTGGGGCAGGCCGGCGGTAGCGAGCAGGGCCAGGGGGGGCAGCAGGGGCAGGCCGGCAATGCTGCGGGCGTCGGTCGTGGTGACAATGCTGAGTGCCGCGCCGATGGTGGCCAGGAAGGGCAGGAGCAGGGCTGGCGTGGCCAGTTGCCGGCGCCGCATCCACAGGGTCCAGGCGGCGACCGGCAGGGCCGGCCAGGCGTACCACGGGGCGATGCTGAGCATCTGCAAGGCCGCTTCCTTGATGGCCGCGGAGTCCTGCAGTTGGGTGGACTCGTTGCTCCACCAGAGCTCCAGTTGGTCGGGGGCGTACAGGGCCAGTGCCAGGGGCCAGAGGCTGGCCACGGCCGCGGCCAGGAGCAGGCCGCTGCCGCAAGCCAGGGTGACCTGGCCCCGGCGCTCGGTGGCGGCCAAGGGCAGGGCGAGGGCCGGTAGTATCAGGGCTGGAAGTCCCGCCAGGCCGCTTGCCAGGACGGAAAGGCCGGTGGCGCTACCAAAGGTGAGGGCACCATACAGGGGGCGGCGTTGCATCAGGGCCAGGCCCCACAGTCCGGCGGCCTGGGTGGCGAGATAGGCGATGGCCGGCTGGGTCTCGTGTACGTGGACCAGGAGTCCCAGGCTGCCCGCCAGCAGCAGGGGGGCGGCCGTCTGGTGGTCGCGGCCATGCAGTTCCCGGCCAGCACGGCCGGAGGCAAAGAAGGCAAACGCGGCGCAGAGGGCGGTGGCGAAACGGGCACCATCGTGAACCGGCAGGCCCCAGGCCAGGGCTTTGGCGGTGAGGGCCGCAAGCCAGTAGTAGAGGGGCGCCTCGGGCCACGGTTCGCCAGCCAGGTTGAGGTTGAGCCAGTCGTCGCCCTGCAACAGGCGCCAGACAACGCCGAAGTGATTGGCATCTTCGACCTTCCATGGGTCGTGCCCGGCCAATCCCGGCAGCAGGAACAGGGCGAACAGCAGCACCAGCGAGATGCCGCCCAGGGGCAGGGTGGGGAAGGTCTTCTGACGTTCGATCACGCGATTGGCTCTTATTGTTGGGGGCTGCGCGTCAGGGGGTAAAAATCAAAAAGGCAGCCACCGGCTGCCTTTTCTTGTGCTGCAAAGCGGCTGAGACCGATGCTTAGGCCGGCTTGCGCAGGTTGCCGAACTTCTGGTTGAACTTCTCAACCCGACCGGCGGTGTCCATGATCTTCTGCTTGCCGGTGTAGAACGGGTGGCAGGCGGAGCACACTTCCACGTTCAGGGGCTTGCCGGTGGTGGACTTGGTGGTGAAGGTGTTGCCGCAGGAGCAGCTTACCTGGATTTCAGTGTAATCGGGGTGGATACCGGCTTTCATCATGGGTCCTTTCGAAATCTATCGGCCGGCGAGTGTGACCGGCCCCGGAAAACGCGCGATTATCCTTGAATTTTCCGGTGGTTGCAAATTTGATTCGGGGTCTAGGGGCCCGGCATGGGCCCCCAGGTCTGGTGCAGGCCGGACTTAGCGGCCGCTGCGCATGGCGTCGAAGAACTCGGCGTTGGCCTTGGTGGCCTTGACCTTGTCCAGCAGGAATTCCATCGCTTCCAGGTCATCCATGTTGTACAGCAGCTTGCGCAGCACCCACATCTTCTGCAGGACGTCAGGCTTGAGCAGTAGTTCCTCGCGGCGGGTGCCGGAGCGGTTCACGTTGATGGCCGGGTAGATGCGCTTCTCGGCCATGCGGCGATCCAGGTGGATTTCCATGTTACCGGTACCCTTGAACTCCTCGTAGATCACGTCGTCCATACGGGAGCCGGTTTCCACCAAGGCAGTGGCGATGATGGTCAGGGAGCCGCCTTCCTCGATATTGCGGGCGGCGCCGAAGAAGCGCTTAGGCTTCTGCAGGGCGTTGGCATCCACACCGCCGGTCAGCACCTTGCCGGAGGCGGGCTGCACGGTGTTGTAGGCGCGGGCCAGACGGGTAATGGAGTCGAGCAGGATGACCACATCCTTCTTGTGCTCCACCAGGCGCTTGGCCTTCTCGATCACCATTTCGGCCACGACGACGTGGCGGGTCGCCGGTTCGTCGAAGGTGGAGGCCACCACTTCGCCGCGCACGGTGCGCTGCATTTCCGTCACTTCTTCCGGACGTTCGTCGATGAGCAGAACGATCAGCTGCACATCCGGATGGTTGGAGGTGATGGCGTGAGCGATGTGCTGCAGCATCACCGTCTTGCCGGACTTGGGTGGTGCCACCAGCAGGCCGCGCTGACCTTTGCCGATGGGGGCGATCATGTCGATGATGCGGGAGGTGGTGTTTTCCTCGGCCCGGATCGGGCGCTCCAGATGCAGGTGGGAGGAGGGGTGCAGGGGCGTCAGGTTCTCGAAGAGAATCTTGCTCTTGCAGGCTTCCGGCGCCTCGTAGTTGATCTTGTCGACCTTTACCAGGGCGAAGTAGCGCTCGCCGTCCTTCGGGGTGCGGATTTCACCCTCGATGGTATCGCCGGTGTGCAGGTTGAAGCGGCGGATCTGGGAGGGGGAAACGTAAATGTCGTCCGTGCTCGCCAGGTAGGAGGTTTCCGGGGAGCGCAGGAAACCGAAGCCGTCGGGCAACACTTCCAGCACGCCGTCGCCGAAGATGCTCTCCCCTTTCTTGGCGTGTTTCTTGAGCAGGGCGAAAATCAGTTCCTGCTTGCGCAGCCGGTTGGCGCCGTCGATTTCATTGGCGACCGCCATTTCCAGAAGCTGGCTGACGTGGAGGTTTTTTAGTTCGGATAGATGCATGGCGCGTCGAAAGAGGTGGATGGATTTTCGGCGAAGGAAGGGCGCAGGCCCCGGGGATATAACGTCGGAAGAAACGTCAGAAAAATTTGGGTGGGATCGGGTGTTCGGCTGCAAAGCTCGGCTTCACAGCGGACGGCAAGGCTCGGGCGACAGGTGTCAGATTCGGAAAATTCGGAGAGGGGGCGGCGAAGCACATTTCCAATTTCGCCTGCCACTGTGACCTGACGTCACTTGAAACTTGCGGCCTGAAAGTCCGGCGCGGATTTTTCGATATCTCCGCGGGGACGCTGCTCATCGGGAGATGGTGCGCGCCGCGTCGGCGGGACTTTCAGGCTTGAGACTAGCGGCTTTACAGGTTGCTGTCAATGAAAGCGGTGAGCTGGGACTTGGACAGGGCGCCCACCTTGGTAGCTTCCACGTTGCCGCCCTTGAACAGCATGAGGGTGGGAATGCCGCGGATGCCGTACTTGGCCGGGGTCTTCTGGTTGTCGTCGATGTTCAGCTTGGCCACTTTGAGCTTGCCGGCGTACTCGGCGGAAACCTCATCCAGGATCGGGGCGATCATCTTGCAGGGACCGCACCATTCAGCCCAGTAATCGACCAGGACGGGCTGCTGGGATTGCAGCACTTCGGCCTCGAAACTGTCGTCGGTCACGTAATGGATGTGTTCGCTCATGGAATAAGCCTCTTTTGAGATTCTCGAATGTTCAGGGGGAAAACGCGCCGTTGCCAGAATGGCCGGCGGATCAGACACCGGACTATGCTAGCGAAAAACCCCGGGGTTGGGAAGTTTCCATTTTTCCCTTTTTTCCCTCTCAAGCCCAGGGTTTTTCCTGTTGCCAACGGCTCCACTGTGGGCTTACCCCATGCCGCCTCCATTCTTGTTGGGGGGCGGGCGAGAGGCTATAGTTCGGCCACCGGCCCACCCGGGCCCTGGATTGGGGAGGAAGCCATGACCTACGTCGTTACTGAAAACTGCATCAGGTGCAAATATACCGACTGCGTCGATGTCTGCCCGGTGGATTGTTTTCGCGAAGGCCCCAACTTTCTGGCGATCGATCCCCAGGAGTGCATCGACTGTTCCCTGTGCGTCGCCGAGTGCCCGGCGGAAGCCATTTTTTCCGAGGACGACGTGCCGATGGACCAGCGTCACATGATCGTCCTCAATGCCGAGCTGGCGGCCCAGTGGCCAGTCATCGCCGAGCGCAAGGCGGCTCCGGCCGATGCTGATGACTGGAATGGCAAGCCGGACAAGCTGAAGCTGCTGGAGCGCTGAGCGCCTCTACGCGCCACCAGCAGCGCTGGCGTGGCAATCTTGGCGCTCCTGGCGCCGGCATCGCGCTGCCTCGTTCTTCCTGGCTACCCAGTTCTTTCCTCGCTCGTCCTGCACCTTCCTGATTCCTACTTTATCTCCGGGCCCCGCGGGCCTGCCTTGCCATGCCCGACTCCGCTCCCTTGCTGACCTGCCATGCCCTACCCCCCGGGGAAGATTTTCTCCCAACGGCGGCCCGCCTCATCCTGCCTTTCATCCAGACTCCTGCCGGCAGCGGTCCCGACCTCGGTCAGCGGCGCCTGATCGTTCCCGGCCTGCCTCTCGCGTCCGAATTGCGCCGGGAGCTGGGGCGCGAGTCGGGGCGTAGCAACGGCGGCCCCCTGTTTCTTCCCCCCTGCGAAACCCTGGCCCGTTGGGCCGGCACGGTGATGCTCGAGAATCCGCCCCTGCCCGAAAGCGAGCGCCTGCTGCTGCTGCGCCAGGCCCTGGCGGAACGGGGCTGGTTCGACGATGGCGCCCTGTGGGGCGTGGCTGCCGAAATGGCGGCCCTGTTCGATGAACTCACCACCCACGCCGTGGCCCTGCCCGGGGACGAGGCGGCTTTCCTGGCCCAGCTGGAAGCGGCCTATCGCCTGCGGGCTAGTGCTCCCCTGGCCTTCGAGGCGCGGGTGGTGCATGAACTGTGGCGGGTCCTGGCCAGTCTGGGCCGGCCCGATGCCCCGGGGGCCTACGCCCTTCGCCTGGCCAGGCTGGTCGAGGCGGCTTCCGCGCCCCTGGTGGTGATCCTGGATGGCCCGCCGGACAGCGCCTGCGCCCCGGCCGAGCGGGAGTTCTTTGCCCGCTATGCCGAGCGCCAGCCGGTGCTGCTGCTCCACCCCCAGCACCGGGTGGCGGACCCGGCGCCCCTGGCACGCCTGCTCGCTACCGCCTGGCCGGCAGCAGACGAGGTGCCGCCCCTGGCCGAGCGGGCGGCGGCGCTGTCGGCCGAGCTGTCAGCCGAACCGGCCGCTAGCGCTTTTGCCACCACCCCCGCCGGCCCCCTGTCCGGGCGCCTGGCCATCCTCGCGGCCCGGGGCCGGGAACAGGAAGCCCGGGCGGCGGCGGCCACGGTGCTGGGATGGTTGGCCGAGGGCAAGCGGCGCATCGCCCTGATCGCCCAGGACCGGCTGGTGGCGCGCCGCGTGCGCGCCCTGCTGGAGCGGCGGGAAGTACTGGTGGCCGATGAGGCGGGATGGAAACTGTCCACCTCCCGGGCCGGCGCTGCCATCGACGGCCTGCTGGAAACCACCGCGGCCAATGTCTATTACCGGGACCTGCTGGACCTGCTCAAGTCGCCCTTCCTCTTCGACGACGTGGAGGAGGGGCTGCGCAAGGCCGCCGTGTTCACCCTGGAGCGGGCGGTGCGGGACGCCAATGCCCGTTCCGGCCTTGGTGCCATGGGCCGGGCCCTGGAGCACAAGGCGCCGCCCGGTGCTGCCGCCCGCCTGGCGGGGGAATTGCTGAACCGGGTGGCGGTGGCGGTACGCATCCTGTCCGGCCGCGACACCGGTATCGCTGACTGGGCAGGCCGCCTGGAGCGGGCCCTGGAAGCCGTGGGCGCTATCTCCCGCCTGGGGGACGATGCGGCCGGGGCGGTGATCCTGGACCTGCTGGCCCGGCGCCGGGAAGAACTGGGGGCGAGCGAGGCCCGCTTCGGTTTCTCCGTCTGGCGCGACTGGCTCAACCGGGAGCTGGAAAGCGAGACCTTCCGCGACCACAGCATCGACAGCCCGGTCACCATGACCCACCTGGCCGCCGCCCGCTTGCGGCCCTTCGAGGCGGCCCTGATCCTGGGGGGCGACGCCGAGCGCCTGCGCCCGGCCGAACCGCCTGCCGCCTTCTTCAACCAGGCGGTGCGCCAGGAACTGGGTCTGCCCACCCGGGCCGTGGCCCAGGAACGGCTGCGCCAGGACCTGAGCCTGCTCTTGGCCAGCGTGCCCCAGGTGGTGGTCACCTGGCAGTCGGAACAGGAGGGCGAGGCCTGCCTCCTGGCCCCCGAGCTGGATCGCCTCTCGGCCCTGCACCGCTTCGCCTGGGGCGATGGCCTGCAAGGCCTGGCCCCCCGTCTGCCCGATCCGCCGGAAAGCGACACCGCCCGGCCCGGCCCCACCCGCCAGCCGCTGCCCTCGGTGGCCGCCACCCAGGTGCCGGCCCGGGTCTCGGTGAGTGCCTACGGCACCCTGGTGGCCTGCCCCTACCGCTTCTTCGCCCGCCACATCCTGGGCCTGGGGGAGCTGGAAGAGGTGAGCGAGGAAATGGAAAAGCGGGATTACGGCGAACTGGTGCATAAGGTGTTGGAGCGCTTCCACGGCGAATTTCCTTCCCTGTCCGGCGTCACCGATGCCGCTGCCCTGGCCCGCCTGCAGGCCCTGACCGAGGAGGTGTTCGCCCCGGCCATCAATGACAACTACCTGGCCTTGGGCTGGCGCCTGCGCTGGGAAAAACGCCAGACCCCGTACCTCGCCTGGCAGCGCCGCTGGGAGGAAGAGGGCTGGCGCTGGGAGCGGGCCGAATGGCCCCTGGCCCGCCGCCTGTCTTTGGGTGATGGGGGCGAGGTGGAGCTCTATGGCCGCATCGACCGGGCCGACCGTGGTCCCGAAGGTCTTGCCCTGCTCGACTACAAGACCCGCAGCCGCTCTGCCCTCAAGGCCCATCTGGAGGAGGACGTGCAGCTCGCCGCCTATGCCGTGCTCGCCGGGGGCGTGGATGAGGTGGCCCATCGTGCCGCCTACCTGGCCCTGGACGACGACAAGGTGGAAGCGGTGAGCGCCGCCGAAGACCTGGCCGCCGCCGCGGCCGCCCAGTCCGCCCGCCTCACCGAGAGCCTTGCCGCCATGCGCGCCGGCTCGCCCCTACCGGCCCACGGCGCCACCCGTATCTGCGACTACTGCGAAATGGCCGGCCTGTGCCGGCGCGACTATTTCTGATGGCTTCCGACATGCCCCATCCCCTGATTCAGCAGGCCCTGGACCCCCACCGCTCGGTGGTGGTGGAAGCCTGTGCCGGTAGCGGCAAGACCTGGCTGCTTGCCTCCCGCATCGTCCGCCTGCTGCTCGAAGGCAGCGCCCCCGGCGAAATCCTGGCCATCACCTTCACCCGCAAGGCGGCCCGGGAAATCGAGGAGCGGGTCATGGGCTGGCTGCGCGACCTGGCGGCCATGGACGACGCCGCGGCGAGCAAGTTCCTGCAGGAGCGGGCCATGGAGCCCAGCCCCCAGCGCCTGCGCCAGGCCCGGGGCCTCTACGAGCGGGTGGCCCAGGCCCAGCCGCCCCTGTCGGTGCATACCTTCCACGGCTGGTTCCTGCAGCTGGTGGCGGCGGCGCCCCTGGTCAGCGGCCTGGCCGGCACCACCCTGGTCGAATCGGGCAAGCGCCTGCTGGACGAGCTGTGGCAGACCTTCGCCAGCGACCTGCAAAAGGCGCCGGAAGGGGAGCTGGCCGGCCATTTCACCGCCCTGCTGGCGGAGGTGGGCTTGTCCGGCACCAAGTCCCTGATCCTGCGCCTGGTGGCCCGCCGCGCCGAATGGCTGGCCTACGCCGGCGACCAGCAGGATCCGGCGGCCTACGGCATCGCCGAGCTGGCCGCCTTTCTCGGTGCCGGCGCCGAAGGCGAGGCCGTGGCCGATTTTTTCCGTCCCGGCTGGGAGGGGGATTTCCAGGCCTACCTGGGTTGGCTCGAAGCGTCGGACACCAAGACCGACCAGGGCCTGGCCGCCAGCCTCCGCGCCGCCCTGGCCCTACCGTCAGACGGAGTGGCGGCAGCGTTGGTGGCCGCACGCTTCGACGCCCTGGCCGGCGTGGTGCTGACCCAGGCCGGCACCCTGCGCGCCCGCAAGCCCACAGCGGCCCTGGACAAGCGCTTTGGCGCTGACGGTGCCGCCCGTTTCCTCGATCTGCACCAGCGCCTGGGGGAAAGGTTGCTGGAAACCCGGGAGCGGCAGCGGGCCGAAGCCATCCTCGCCTTTAACCGCCGCGCCCTGGTCCTGGGCTGCGCCTTCCTCGATCTGCTGGAAAAGCACAAGAGCGCCCGCCGCCTGATCGACTTCGTGGACGCCGAGTGGCAGGTGCTGCGCCTGCTGCGCGACGAGTCCCATGCCGCCTTCCTCCAGGCCCGGCTCGACGCCCGCTACAAGCACATCCTGCTGGACGAGTTTCAGGACACCAATCCCCTGCAATGGCAGATCCTGCTCGCCTGGCTCGGCGCCTACGGTCCCGGGGAAAGCGCTCCCCGTCTGTTCCTGGTGGGGGACCCGAAACAGTCCATCTACCGCTTCCGCCAGGCCGAGCCCCGGCTCTTCGCCACCGCCGCCCGCTTCCTCCAGGATAACTTCGACGCCGTGGCCCTGGACCAGGACGCCACCCGGCGCAATGCCCCGGCCATTGTCGCCGTGGTCAATGCCCTGTTCGCCCCGGAGCCTTTGTTTACGCCCTTCCGCACCCAGACCTCCTTTGCCGAGGGGCTGCCCGGGCGGGTGGAGCTGCTGCCCCTGTGCAATGCGCTGGCAGAAGCCGACGCAGAAGGGGAGGCGAGCGCCGGCCTGCGCAATCCCCTCACCACCCCGGAGCCGGAAATCCCCGACCCGGGCCGGGCCCTAGAAGCCGCTGTCCTGGCCGAGCGCCTGCTGCAGATGGTGGCGCATTGGCAGGTGCGGGACGGCGGCACGGAGCGTCCGGCCCGCTTCGGCGATGTCATGCTGCTGGTGCGCACCCGCACCCGCCTGGCCGAGTACGAGCGCGCCCTCAAGGCTGCCGGCATTCCCTATCTGGCCGCTTCCCGGGGCGGTTTGCTGCATACCCTGGAAGCCCGGGACATGGCCGCCCTGCTGGAATTCCTGGTGTTGCCGGCCGCCGACCTGAAGCTGGCCCACGTGCTGCGCACCCCCTTGTTCGCCTGCAGCGACGATGACCTGCTGCATCTCTCCCAGGCGCCTGGTGCCACCTGGTGGGAGCGCCTCCAAGGTTTGGCTGTCGAAGGTGGCTGCCCGCCCCGCCTGGCCCGGGCGGCGGCGTTGCTCGGCGGCTGGCTGACCGCCGCCGACTGCCTGCCGGCCCACGACCTGCTCGACCGCATCTTTCACCAGGGCGAGGCACTGGCCCGCTATCGGGACGCGGTGGCGCCGGCCCTGTGGCCCGGCGTGGAAGCCAATCTCCTGGCCCTGCTGCAGCTGTCCCTGGACCTGGATGGCGGCCGCTATCCCAGCCTGCCCCGCTTCATCGACGAACTGTCGGAATTGCGCCAGGCCGATGCCGACGAGGCGCCGGACGAAGGCATGGTGGAGGGGACGGACGAGGCCGATGTTGCCGGCGACGACCCGGGCCGGGTGCGTATCCTCACCATTCATGCTGCCAAGGGCCTGGAGGCCCCCATCGTCTGGCTGCTCGACGCCAATCCTGCAGGCAACGGCAAGTCCGATGCCTGGGGCCTGCTTTCCGACTGGCCGCCCGAGGCCGAGCGGCCGCGCCACGTCTCCCTCTTCGGCCGCAAGGAAGACCGGGGCAAGGCCCGGGAGCCCCTGTTCGCCGAAGAAGAACGGCTGGCCGAGCGGGAGGAACTGAACCTGCTCTACGTCGCCATCACCCGGGCGAAGCAGGTGTTCGTGGCCAGTGGCAGCGGTGCCCTCAAGTCCGATACCACGCCCTACGCCCGCCTCTCCCGGGCCCTGGCGTCCCTCGGGGCGGTTCCCGCAGAGGGGGAGGGTCTTTGTGCCTACGGTGAGGATCTGCCTCTGGCCAGCGCCGACGCATCGACCCTGTCCGCCGCAGCGGCACCAGTGTCAGCCACCGATTTCCCGGCCCGCCTGCCCATGGGCCAGCGCCGGGAGGTCATGAGCGACAACGCCCGCTTCGGCGTGGTTCTGCACGGTTGCCTGGAGCGTCTTACCGCCGGCCTGCCCCTGGAGGCTGGCTGGTGGCAGGGCTACGACGTCACCCCCGGGGTTGCCGCTTCCGCCCAGGCGGCTGCCCAGCGCCTCATGGCGCGGCCGGAGCTGGCGTCCTTCCTGCAGCCGGCGCTCGGGCTTCGAGCCTGGAACGAGGCCGAGGTGGTGGACGGTGAAGGCAAGGTGCGCCGGGTGGATCGTCTGGTGGAACTGGAGGATGCCGTCTGGGTCATTGATTACAAGAGCTCCGGTCCGGATACCGAGCGCCTGCCCGAGTATCAGCTCCAGGTGGCTGACTACTGCCGGCTCCTGGCGCCGTTGTTCGCCCCCAAGCCCATGCGCGGCGCACTGATCTTCGCCGATGGCACTCTGCATGAAATTTCCCGGGAGCCGGCCTGAGGCGTAAAAAGGGCGGCTGGCTTGGGGAAAACGCCACTTTCGGAAACCCGAAGGATGCTCTAACATCCGAAAACCAAATCAGCCGGAGCAACCGGCACCAATAGCGACGAGGGGAACTGACATGCAAGTGCGGGATATTCTGGAGATCAAGGGCACGGTGTTGTTCACCACCACGCCCCAGCAGACCCTGGACAGCGCTGTGGCTGCCATGGCCGAGAACGATGTGGGCTCCCTGGTGGTGATGGGCGGCGGCAAGATGGTCGGCCTGCTCACCTTCCGCGAGGTGCTCAAAGCCGTGCATGCCCGCCAGGGCGACATTTCCACGGTGAAGGTGGAAGAGGTGATGCTGCCCAACCCCACCATCGCCACCCCGAAGATGGAAACCAACGACCTGCGCCGCCTGCTGCTTGGCCATCACCAGCGCTACGTGCCCGTCATGGACGGCACCCTGCTGATGGGCGTGCTGTCCTTCATGGACGTGGCCAAGGCCGTGCTCGAAGAGCAGAGCTTCGAGAACAAGATGCTCAAGAACTACATCAAGAACTGGCCGGACGAAGAGGGCGTCGAGTAAGCGCAGTCGAACTGCCTCCTCTCGCTTCAAGCTGTTCCGCTCCATCCCGCTGCCCGCCCGGCCAACGCCCGGCGGGCAGCGGCGTTTACGGCGCTGATCGGCACTGATCCGGGGCGGGGCATGGCCGGAAAGTGCTTTTCGGCGTAGGGTCCTACATAGGGTGCAGCCTAGGGGCAGATCCAGGGGCCAGGCTAGGGTTCCGGGTAGGTTCTGATCCCACTACCGTTGGCAGGAAACTCGGGTTACAATGATTTCAAACGGTCGTTTGAATCGTTAATAAAACAACCCTTGGCCCAGCCATAGGAGGAGACCTGTAAATGGAAAAAATCTGGTTGCGCAGCTATCCGGAAGGAGTGCCTGCGGAGATCGACATTCACCAGTTCCGCTCCCTCGGGGAACTGTTCGAAAAGAGTTGCGCCCAGTACCGGGAGCGCATCGCCTACATCAACATGGATGTGGCCCTGAGCTACGGCGATCTGGACCGGCTCTCCCGGGATTTTGCCGCCTACCTGCAGAAGGTGCTGCAGCTGCCCAAGGGGGCGCGTATCGCCCTGATGCTGCCGAATCTCCTGCAATACCCGATCTGCATGTTCGGGGCCCTGCGTGCCGGCTATGTGGTGGTCAATTGCAACCCGCTTTATACCCACCGGGAACTGGAGCACCAGCTGCGGGATGCCGGCGCCGAGGCCATCGTCATCGTCGAGAACTTCGCCCATACCCTGGAGCAGTCCCTGCCGGCCCTGCCCCAGTTGAAGCATGTGATGGTCACCGGCCTGGGGGACCTGCTTGGCTTTTCCAAGGGGGCCGTGGTCAATTTCATGGTGCGCCATGTGAAGAAAATGGTGCCCGCCTGGAACCTGCCCGGCCACCTGCGCCTCAAGGAGGTGCTGGCCCGGGGCCGGGAGGTGGCCCTGCAGCCGGTGGCGGTGGGGCACGACGACATTGCCTTCCTGCAATACACCGGCGGCACCACCGGCGTGGCCAAGGGGGCCATGCTCCTGCATCGCAACATCATCGCCAACCTGCAGCAGGCCGACGCCTGGATCGACCCTTTCCTCCATGGCGACCAGCAGCTGGTCATCACCGCCCTGCCGCTTTATCACATCTTCGCCCTGACGGCGAACTGCCTCACCTTCCTCAAGAAGGGGGCGACCAACGTGCTCATCACCAATCCCCGGGACATTCCGGGTCTGGTGAAGGAACTGGCCAAATACCCCTTCTCGGTCATCACCGGGGTCAATACCCTGTTCAACGCCATGCTCAACAACCCGGATTTCGCCCGGCTGGATTTTTCCCACCTGCGGGCGGCCCTGGGGGGGGGCATGGCGGTGCAGAAGTCCGTAGCCCTGAAGTGGAAGGAGGTGACGGGCAGGCCTCTGATCGAGGCCTACGGTCTGACCGAGACTTCCCCGGCCGCCACCATCAATCCCCTGGACCTGCCCGAATTCAACGGCGCCATCGGTCTGCCCATTTCCTCCACCGACATCGTCATCCGCGACGACCTGGGCAACGACCTGCCCCTGGGCCAGGCGGGGGAAATCTGCGTGCGCGGCCCCCAGGTGATGCTGGGCTACTGGCAGCGCCCGGAGGAGACCGAGGCTGCCTTCTATCCCGACGGCTTCCTGCATACCGGGGATGTGGGGGTGATGGACGAGCGGGGCTTCATCCGCATCGTCGATCGCAAGAAGGACATGATTCTGGTGTCCGGCTTCAACGTCTATCCCAACGAAGTGGAGGCCGTGGTAGCCATGCATCCCGGGGTGATGGAAGTGGCTGCCATCGGTGTGCCCGACGAGCGTTCCGGCGAGGCGGTGAAGGTGTTCGTGGTGGCCAAGGACAAGGGCCTGACCAAGGAGGCCATCATCGCCCACTGCAAGGAAAACCTCACCGGTTACAAGGTGCCCCACCTGGTGGAGTTCCGTGACGACCTGCCGAAAACCAACGTCGGCAAGATCCTGCGCCGGGCCCTGAAGGAAGCCGCCTGAGCGCAGAAGGGGGACGGCTTGGCGGTGGCAGGGGGAATGGGCCGAGATGGCCGTCCCGCCTGCCCGCCAGCCTTCGGGAGAGCCGCGTCAGGATTGATTTTCCCGGCGTCCCTTGAGCCTGGCATCCCTTTTGCAATAAGCCTCCGCAAACCAATAATGCGGAGGCTTTTTCATGTTTGTCGCGGCGTCATCTTATGCCAATCCCCAGGCCGTCTACCGGTCCCTGGCCAGCGCCTCCTGGAATCCGGGAAACGCTGCAACGACAGGGGGTTCAGAGGTGACGAGCGGCACCGGTGCGGCCACTAGCCCGGCCCAGCTTACCCTGGCTGATTTCGGCGGAGCTGGCGATGCTACAGCCCAGGTCGAGGCGGCCCGCAGCTGGCTCGGCGCCAGCGTGGCGGATTTTGCCGCCGCCGTCGGCAACAAATTCCGCGATGCCGGCGTGCGCATGCCGCCGGAACCCATGCTGGCCGTGGCTTCCGACGGCCAGGTGACGGTGGTGACCGACCACCCGGACCAGCAGCAGATCGAACGCCTCTTCGCCAATGAC
>DATEZY010000145.1:0-7737 GCA_035255085.1 Azospira sp.
CCCACCGCCGACATCTCGGCCGCCCTGCCGTTGCAGTTCTTCGGCATCCGCGAGGCAGGGGCTTTGATCGCCGTGGTTGGCCTGGAACTCTATCCGCCGGTTGGCTTGCTGCGTTCCCTGGCGGTGCGTACCGACTTTCGCCAGCACGGCTTGGGGCGGGAGTTGGTGGCATTCGCGGAGGCACATGCGGCCGCCCAGGGCGTGGAAGCTTTGTTTCTGCTCACCACCAGCGCGGCTCGCTTCTTTCTTGGTCTTGGCTACTCGCCCGCGGCACGGGATCAGGCCCCGACGGCGATTCGGGCAAGCACCCAGTTCGCTGCCCTCTGCCCTGCCTCCTCGGCATTTCTGGCCAAGCACCTCAGTAGTAGTACGGCCCCTGGGAAGCAGGAGCTGCCACCAGGGCAAGCGCAGAGAAGCTAAGCATCGACGCGGGCCCGCCCTCTCCGGCGTAGCCCAGGGCTCAAGCCCTCAGTCCCGCTCCGCCCACTCCACAATCGCCTGCCACTGCTCCCGATCCTTCTCCACCCGGGAAGGGTTGAGGTCGAACAGGGTCAGGCCCTGGGCGGCGGCCTGGACGTAGAGCTGGGTGTCGCGCAGGCAGCCGAGCACCGGCAGTTCGTAGGCGGCAAAGAAGCGTTCCAGTTCGGCGGCGGCTCGGGTGCGGACATCCACCCGCATGCCGATCACCGCCACCTGAAGGGCGCCCTTGCGCACCGCCTTTTCCTGCAGCAGTTCGGTGAGGAAATGCCGGGTGGCGAGGATGTCGAAGAGGGAGGGCTGGACCGGCACCAGCACGTGGCTCACCTGCTTGAGGGTGCGTTCCAGGGCCTTGCCGTGGAAACCGGCGGGGGAATCGAGCACGGCGTGGGTAGTACCCTTGGGCGGCCGGGCAACGCTGCTCTCCTTGTCGCCCCGGGCTTCCCAGGTGCGAATGGGGGGCAGGACGCCGGGGCGCAGGGCCAGCCATTCCCGGGCCGACTGCTGCCGGTCCAGGTCCCCCAGCATCACCGGGTGGCCGGCCTGGGCCAGGTAGCCGGCGAGGTTGGTGGCCAGGGTACTCTTGCCCGCCCCGCCCTTGGGGTTGGCGATCAGAAATGCTTTCACGTACTTATGCCTTTGCTGCCCCGCCCTCTTCCGGCGCCCGCTCCTGCTTGCCCAGGCGGTCCAGGGTATGGCGCACCAGGTCGATGTGCTCGCGCAGGGTGTAGAACAGGTCCGAGTAGGCCAGGGGGATGTTGCGCCGGTAGGCGGTGTCCTCGATGCGGTCGAGCCGGTCCAGGTACTCCAGCTTGCGGCTGGGATCGTAGTCCTGCTTGATTTCGTTCTCCAGGAATTTGAGATCGCCGTAGCAGCGGAATATCTTGGAGCGCACCCGCCAGCTGTAGATCGACGGGGCGACCTTGACCAGGGGCAGGAGCAGGGCGAACACCGGCAGCAGCAGCACCACCAGGCGGTCCACCAAGATCGCCGCCCAGAAGGGCAGGTAGCGCTGCAGGAAGGGCGGGCCGGACTTGTAGTAGCGTTCCGCCGCCGCGGCCACCGGCAGGCTTTGGTCCTTCACCGCCGGGAAGTCGCCCCGGTGCTGGAAGAAGCCGGCCTGGCCGTGGACCTCGCTGGCGGCCTGCAGCAGCAGGGACTGGATGGCCGGGTGCAGGCCGTCGCTGACGATCAGGTTGGCGGTGGCAGCCAGGAGCACGGTGTCCTTGGGCGGAAAGTTGCGCACCAGATCCACCGCCCCTTCGGGTAGGGTGATCTTGGAAAGATAGGGGAAGCGCCGGGTATAGGCCTCGGCCTGGGAGAAGTTCATCACCTTGACCCCGGGGGAGCGCAGTAGCACCTGCACCACCGGCGCCTCCGGCGCGGCGATGACGAAGGCGGCGTCGATGCGCCCCTGCTGCAATTCCTCCGCCGCCTTGAGGCCGCCCAGGGACAACAGATGCTGGGCATCCACCGGGACCTCGTTGGCCGAGAGCAGTTGCAGGGCCAGACCCCGGATACCGCTGCCTTCGGCGCCGACGGCGATGCGCTTGCCGGCCAGCTGGTGCAGCCGGTCCAGGTCCTTGTCGCCACGATAGAACACCCACACCGGCTCGTAGTACATGCTGCCCAGGGAGAGCAGGGGCGGCGGTTCTGTCGCGGCACCGGCATCCGCCTCGCCCGTGGCGGCGGGGCGGGGGATGTCCACGCCGCCCTGGACCAGGGCGATCTGCACCTCGTCGTTCTCATCGAGCAGGCGCTTCAGGTTTTCCGCCGAGCCGGCGGAGGTCCGCACCTCCAGGGTGATGCCGCTGCGCGCCAGGATTTCCGCGTACTTCTTGCCGAAGGCGTAGTAGGCACCGCTGTCGTTGCCGGTGCTCATCACCACCCGCTTGGGCGGCGCCGGCTTGATGAACTGGACGGCGACGATGAAGCCGATGGTCACCACCAGCACGATTGGCCAGGCGGTGGCCAGCAGGTCCCGCAGGGAAATGAGGCTGGCGCGGACTTTTTCTCCCATATCTTTTCCAGTTCCTTAAGGCAGCAGGATGGTGGAGCCGGTGGTCTGCCGACCTTCCAGGGCGATGTGGGCAGCGGCCGCATCCTTCAGGGCGAAGGTCTGGTTCACCTCGATTTTCACCTTGCCCGAGGTCACCATGGCGAACAGCTCCCCGGCCAGGGCCTCCAGATCGGCCCGCTTGGCGGTGTAGTGCATCAGGGTGGGACGGGTGAAGAACAGGGAGCCCTTCTGGGAGAGCACCAGGGGATCGAGCAGCCCCACCGGGCCGGAGGCATTGCCGAAGCTGACCATCATGCCCAGGGGGCGCAGGCTGTCCAGGGAGCCGGCCCAGGTGTCTTTGCCGATGCCGTCATAGACCACGGGCACGCCCTCGCCACCGGTGATCTCCCGCACCCGCTGGGCGAAGTTTTCCCGGGTGTAGAGGATGGGATGGTCGCAACCGTGGGCTCGGGCCAGGTCGGCCTTGGCCTCGGTGGACACGGTGCCGATGACGGTGGCGCCCAGGGCCTTGGCCCACTGGCAGGCAATGAGCCCGACGCCGCCGGCGGCGGCATGGATGAGGACGGTGTCGCCGGCCTTGACCGGGTAGGTGCGGCGCAGCAGGTAGGCGGCGGTGAGGCCCTGCAGCATCATGGCGGCGCCGGTACGGAAATCGATGCTGTCCGGCAGCTTGAGCAGGCGGTCGGCGGGAATCAGGCGCTCCTCGGCGTAGGCGCCGAGGGGGCCGCCGGCGTAGGCGACGCGATCGCCGGGCTTGAGGCTGGTGACGCCCTCGCCCACCGCCTCGACGGTGCCCGCGCCTTCCAGGCCGATGCCCGAGGGCAGCGGCAGGGGATAGAGGCCGGTGCGGTGGTAGGTATCGATGAAATTGAGGCCGACGGCGGCGTGTTTCACCCGGGCCTCGCCGGGGCCGGGAGCGCCGACGCTGACTTCTTCCCAGGACAGGACTTCGGGGCCGCCGGCCTGGTGGAAACGAATGGCATGGGTCATGGCTGTGTCCTCATGTTTTATCTGCGTGGGGAGCGTAACTATACCGCCGCCTCCAGCCACCGGCGTAATGGCATTAAAATAAGCGGATGCGCAATATCAACCACATTGTCATTACCCGCCTGCTGCTTGCCTGGGGGCTGGTTTCACTGCTCCTCGGGGGCGGCGCCTGGTACCTGGCAACGGAACGCATCGACGATGCGGTAGTCGCCCTGGCCCAGGCCGAATCGGCCAAGTTCCAGGCCAGCGAACTGGAAGCGGCGGAAATGTCGCCCCAGGAGCTGGACTTCCTGCGGGAGCGGACCCTGGGCTTCGTGCGCGACCATTTCGTCGTCATCGAGCTCTACGACCGGCAGCAGCGCAAGGTAGTGGAAGCGGTGAACCCGGCCCATGAGGACATCGAGGCGAGCCTCCAGGGCAGCACCCACACCTTCCCCCGGGATGGGCGGCACCATTACGAGAAATTCACCATCCTGGGCAACACCGTGGTGCAGGTACTGGTCCCCATCTGGAACAAGGAAAAGCAGATATCCGGCTTCTTCGAGGGCGTCTTCCTAGTATCCCCGGAGGAAGAGGCCCGGCTGCGCCAGGACCTCTACCTGATCCTGGGCGTGGTGCTGGCGGCGGTACTCATCACCACCGTGGTGCTCTACCCGGTGATCATTTCCCTGCACCGGGACCTGCTGCGCCGCTCCCGGGAAATCCTGCGCGGCAACCTGGAAATGTCCTCGGTCCTGGGGGCCGCCATCGCCCAGCGGGATTCGGATACCAGCATCCACAACTACCGGGTCACCCTCTACGCCTGCGCCCTGGGCGAGGCCGTGGGCCTGGAGGGCGATGCCATGCGCGCCCTGATCATCGGCGCCTTTCTCCACGACGTGGGCAAGATCGGCATCAGCGACACCATCCTGCTCAAGCCGGCCAAGCTGACGCCGGAGGAGTTCGAGGTGATGCAGACCCACGTGGCCCTGGGCATTGACATCATTGCCCCCTCCCCCTGGCTGAACAAGGCCCGGGAGGTGGTGGAATTCCACCATGAGAAATACAACGGCAAGGGCTACCTACGGGGTCTGCAGGGCGAGGAAATCCCCCTCAATGCCCGCATCTTCGCTATCGCCGACGTCTTCGACGCCCTCGCTTCCCGCCGCCCCTACAAGGAGCCCATGGATTGCGAGACGGCCCTGGAGATCATCGCCCAGGACGCCGGCAGCCATTTCGACCCGCGCCTAGCCGCCGCTTTTGCCCAGGTGGCGCCGGAGCTCCATGGGCGCCTGGCCCGGGAGGACGAAGCCGGAGTCATGGCCCTGATGAACGCCAAGGTGGAGCACTACTTTTTCAACGGCCTGCTGGACAGCTAGGCCCGCCCCCGGCCCACAAGGGGGCCAGCACTGGACGGGCAAGACCCGCGCTCTTCTGGCCACTTTCCGGGCCGCTCCCAGGAGAGCTTCCCGGACCAATTTCCTGGCCCGCTTCCCTAGCGGCTTCCCGCTTTGCTTGCCCCTGGCGCTTTACGCCGCGGCGGTATCAGGCTGGACCTCTTCCCGGGTGAAGCGGTTGAGATAGAGATAGACCACCGGGGTCAGATACAGGGTCAGCAGCTGGGACAGCATCAGCCCCCCCACTACCGCCAGGCCCAGGGGCCGGCGCACCTCGGCGCCGGCGCCGATGCCCAGGGCGATGGGCAGGGTGCCCACCAGGGCGGCCATGGTGGTCATCATGATCGGCCGGAAACGGATCAGGCAGGCCTGGAAGATCGCCTCCCGGGCGGCCATGCCCTCGCCCCGCTGCTTCTCCAGAGCAAAGTCGATCATCATGATGGCGTTTTTCTTGACGATGCCGACCAGCATGATGACGCCGACGAAGGCGTAGAGACTCAGATCCACCTTGAAAATGAGCAGGGTCAGCAGGGCCCCCAGGCCGGCGGAGGGCAGGCCGGAGAGGATGGTCAGGGGGTGGATGAAGCTCTCGTAGAGAATGCCCAGCACCAGATAGACCACCAGCACGGCGATCAGCAGCAGGATGCCCAGGCCCTGGAGCGAGGACTGGAAGGCCTGGGCCGTGCCCTGGAGGCTGGTGGCGAGGGACACCGGCACGTTGATTTCCCGCTCCATGGCCTTGATGCGATCCACCGCATCCCCCAGGGAAACTCCGGGCTGTAGGTTGAAGGAAATGGTCACTGCCGGCAGCTGGCCCTGGTGATTCACCGTCAGGGCCTGGGTCTTGCGCACCACCTTGACCACCGTATCCAGGGGTACCAGCTTGCCATTGCTGGAGCGCACATAGACCCGGGAGAGGGAGGCCGGATCGGCCTGGAACTCGGGCTTCAGCTCCAGGATCACCTGGTACTGGGCGGTGGAGCCGTAGATGGTGGAAATCTGGCGGGAGCTGTAGGCGCTCTGCAGGGCATCCTCGACCTGGGCGAAGGTCAGGCCCAGGGAACCGAGCTTGTCCCGGTCCACTTCCAGGGTCAGGGTCGGGCTCAGGTTGTTGAGGTTGCTAGTGACATCAACGAAGCCGGGCAGCTGGCGGATTTTCCCCAGCAGGGTGGCGGTCCAGTCGTAGAGTTCGTCCAGATCCGAATCCTGCAGGGTGTATTGGTACTGGGCCGCGGTGATCTGGCCACCGATGCGGATGGCCGGCGGATTTTGCAGATAGACCTTGATCCCGGGCACTGCCGCCAGCTTGGGACGCAGGCCCTGGATCACCTGGTCCGGGGTAAGGCTGCGCTCGCTGCGGGGCTTGAGGTGAATGAACAGGGTGCCCGTATTGGCCGTGGGCCGGGCACCGCCGGCACCGACCGAGGACATGAAGGATTCGATGCCCGGGTCGTCGGCGACGATGGCTGCCACCTGGCGCTGGTGCTCCATCATGGCGGCGAAGGAGGCATCCTGGGCGCCCTCGGTGAAGGCGATGATCTGGCCGGTGTCGCCGCTGGGCAGGAAATCCTTGGGCACCGCCATATACAGGCCGACGGTGGCGGCCAGGGTGGCGAAGAAGCTGGCCAGGATCAGCCGGGGCCGGGCCATGGCCCAGCTCAGGCTGCGCCGGTAGCCATCCAGCAGGGCCTCGAAAAAGTGCTCGAAAGCCTGGTACACCCGGTTGTGGGAAGCCGGATCCACGTGCCTGACATAGCGGCTGCAGAGCATGGGCGTCAGGGTCAGGGAAACGAAGCCGGAGACCAGGATGGCAGCGCAAATGGTGACGGCGAATTCATGCAGCAGGCGGCCGACGATGCCCCCCATGAACAGCACCGGAATGAACACGGCGATCAGGGAGATGGTCATGGAAATGATGGTGAAGCCGATTTCCCGGGCCCCCTTGATCGCCGCCTGGAAGGGCGGCTCCCCCGCCTCCACGTGCCGGACGATGTTCTCCAGCATGACGATGGCGTCGTCCACGACGAAGCCCACGGACAGGGTGAGGGCCAGCAGGGAGAGGTTGTCCAGGCTGTAGCCCAGCACGTACATGCCGGCGAAGGTGCCGACCACGGAAATGGGCAGAGCCAGGCTGGGAATGAGGGTGGCCGAGAGGTTGCGCAGGAACAGCAGGATCACCAGGATCACCAGCACTCCGGAGAGGATCAGGGTGAATTGCACGTCGTCGATGGAATCCCGGATGGATTCGCTGCGGTCGTAGAACACATCCATGTGGATCGCCGCCGGCAGCTTGGCCTGGAAGGCCGGCAGCACCTTCTTGATGGCATCCACCGTGGCTACCGTGTTGGCCCCCGGCTGGCGCTGGATGGCCAGTACCATGGCCCGCTTGTCCACGAACCAGCTGGCGATCTTGTTGTTCTCGACGCCGTCGCTGGCCGTGGCCACCTCGTCCAGGCGCACCGGCCGGCCGTTGCGATAGGCCACGGTAAGGGCGCGATAGGCAGAAGCGGTCTCCAGCTGGCCGTTCGCCTTGATGGCCAGGCTCTGGCGCGGGCCATCCACGGTGCCGGTGGGCTGGTTGACGTTGGCGCCCTTCACCGCCTGCTGCAGCTCATCGATGCCGATGCCCCGGGACGCCAGCTGGTCCGGGTCGGCCTGGACGCGCACGGCGTGTTTCTGGGAGCCATAGACCTGCACCTGGGCCACCCCGGCGATGGTGGACAGGCGCTGGGCCAGCTGGGTCTCGGCGTATTCATTGACCACCGGCAGGGGCAGGGTCGGCGAATGCAGGGCGATGTAGAAAATGGGGGAATCGGCCGGGTTCACCTTGCGGAAGGAAGGCGGCGCCGGCATGTCGGTGGGCAGCTTGCGCTGGGC
>DATEZY010000146.1:0-28566 GCA_035255085.1 Azospira sp.
CCGATGAAGCGATGTATCGGGTCAAGATGTCCGGCAAGGGCAGTTTTGCCATGGCCGAGCTACCGGAGTGGCCGGAAGCAGCTCAGGAAAGCGCAGCCAAATAGGGCGCCCGGTCGATATTCCTTAGCCCTGGCGTTTTCAGCCTGCATCAGTGTGGGGCACGCTGCGGGATGACTCAAACCGCACAGCAGATTTTCGGCAGCTGAGACTGCTACTGGCCGGCACCGATTCAATACGGATGCTGGGCGGATTGGCTGGGCGGCGAAGGGGAGGGGGCTGGGAGATGGACTTGCCGGAGGAGACGGCTGGCCGCTGAGGGCGGCGTTACTCCGGTCCGGTCCAGCCCCGTTCAGGATCGCGAGGATCTGCTGGGGCTGGGGGTGCGTATGAGACGTCGGACGGGAACTACGGACGGGCGTCGGTCCGGTCGGAGCTTTGCTCCGGCCAGCGGGATGACGCCCGGAAAGGCGCGAGTGGCAGGATCAGGAGCGGCGCCGGGGGGCCGACTGAGCGGGGCCGCGGCCTTCGATGAAGCGGAAGGTGATCCGTCCCTTGTTCAGGTCGTAGGGGGACAGTTCCAGGGAAACCTTGTCGCCGGCGAGGATGCGGATGTGGTGCTTGCGCATCTTGCCCGCAGTGTAGGCCACCAGTTCATGGCCGTTTTCCAGGGTCACGCGGAATCGGGAGTCGGGCAGCACTTCCTCTACCACGCCGTTCATTTCAATCAGTTCTTCCTTGGCCATAGCCAGTCTCCTAGAGAAATTGGGAAGGTACCGCCACAGACGGCGGCTAGTCCGATAGGGATAGGGGGCAGGGGAGAACGCAGTGTCTCGTCCCTTGCCAGGGCTGGTTGCAAGACATGGTCTTGCTAGCCAGCCGGGTCGATGCTGGAAAAATCAGCCCCTGAATACCCTGCGGGGGACTCGAAATCGACTTGCCGAACGTCTTTGATGGTGCCGAGACTATTTCCCTGAATTGCGGAGAAATGGGAGAAGAGTTCTTCCGGCGTGATAAAACGAAATTTTTTTGCCTTCTTCAGGCACTGGATAGTGCCCTTTGCCATGACTTGATGTCCTGAAAACGAGGGAGCCCTAGAGGGAGGGCGAAGATCAAGACGGCAGGATCATGAAGGGAGGAATACCGGGGGAACAACAGGTACCAGACCAAACAACAACGGCTACTTGAAGATCGCAAGTGCCGGCACTATGCGCTTATTACGTTGGTTTTGCAATGGGCGGGTGCTTTTTGCGGCCTTCGCGGCCCGTTCAGGTGGGCTTTGTGCGGGCCCGGTGGGGACTTTTCCGGCCTGTTTTCCCGTTGCGCCGGTTTTTGGGGGCATGGGGAACCGATGTAAAGTATCGCTCCCCGGGAGCCGAGCATACCAATCACGTCGTCCCCCGATCCAGCGAGCTGAATTTGAACGCCATGACCTTACCTGCACAGCCCCGGTCTCCCTCCCGGAAGAAAAACACTGCCCATGGGCGTCATCAGCGGCCCTGCGCCGGCTATTTCCGGAGTGGGCGATGAATACCCTGGAACAACTGCAGAGCGGGCAACTGGCCGGTGCCCGGCGGGTGCAACTGGCCTGTGGCCTGACGGAGTTTCCCCGGGAAGTCTTTGCCCTGGCTGACACCCTGGAAATCCTCGACCTGTCGGGCAATGCCCTGTCCTCCCTGCCCGAGGACCTGCCGCGGTTGAGCAAGCTGCGCATCATCTTCTGCTCGGACAACCGCTTCACCACCTTGCCGGAAGTCCTGGGCCGATGTTCCCAGCTGACCATGGTGGGCTTCAAGGCCAACCAGATCCGCACGGTCCCTGGTGAGTCCTTGCCCCCCTTGCTGCGCTGGCTGATCCTTACCGACAACCAAATTGAAGAACTGCCGGCCGAACTGGGACGCTGCAGCCAGCTACAAAAGCTGATGCTGGCGGGCAATCGCCTGCAGGCCCTGCCGCCGGAACTGGCAGCCTGTTCCCGCCTGGAATTGCTGCGCATCGCCGCCAACAACCTGGGCGAATTGCCCTCCTGGCTTTTCTCCTTGCCCCGCCTGTCCTGGCTGGCCTACGGCGGCAATCCGTTTTGCCAGGTCGAGGAAGCCGCGGCCATGACCGATACGCCGATTCAAGGCATTGCCTGGAAGCAGTTGTGTCTCCAGCAGCGCCTGGGTGAGGGGGCTTCCGGGGTGATCCATCAGGCTGAATATCGCTTCGACGATGGGGCGCAGCCGGTTGCCGTCAAGCTGTTCAAGGGAGCGGTCACCAGCGATGGCCTGCCCCATTCGGAGATGGCCGCCTGCATCCGCGCCGGGGACCATCCCAACCTAATCCCGGTGCTGGGCAAGGTGGCGGACCATCCCGAAAGTGTCTGCGGCCTGGTCATGTCCCTGATCGATACGGAATTCCGCAACCTGGCCGGCCCCCCCAGCCTGGATTCCTGCACCCGGGACATCTATGGGCCCGAGCAGCGCTTCCCCCTGGCATCGGCCCTGAGCATTGCCCAGCGCATCGCTTCCGTGGCACGGCATCTGCACCAGCGCGGCATCATGCATGGCGACCTGTACGCCCACAATATCCTGCACTGCGGCCAGGGCCGGGCCTTGCTCGGCGATTTCGGCGCGGCTTCGTTCTTCTCGCCCGCGGACGCTGCCCATGCCCTGGGGCTGCAACGTCTCGAAGTGCGGGCTTTCGGTTGCCTGCTGGAGGAACTGCTCGCCCACAGTGAGGTGCCGAGTGATGGCGGGGAAACCCTGGCAGTGCTGCATGGCTTGAAAACCGCCTGCCTGCATGAGCAGCCGGAAAACCGGCCGCTTTTTGCCGACATCGAGAGCACCCTGGCGGCCCTTGCCGTCTCCTCATCCGCCGCCGGGGCTTAAAACCGGGGGCAGTCTCCCGGCGTTTCTAGGCGTCTTCCGGCGCCACGCATACCCGGTTGCGCCCACCGCTCTTGGCCTGGTACAGGGCGGCGTCCGCCGTTGCCAGCAACCAGACCGGGCTGGAGTTTGCGTCGGGCACCGCAGCAGCAACGCCCAGGCTGATGGTGACCATGGGAGCCGTGGCCGAGGCATCGTGGGGAATGCCCAGGGCCGCCACGGCGCGGCAAAGCTCCTCCGCCTTGGCCCGGCCAGCTGCCAGGTCGCATTCGGGCATCAGGCAAACGAACTCCTCGCCGCCATAGCGGGCCACCAGATCGCGGGGGCGACCGCAGGCATGTTTCAGGGCGTTGGCCACGGCCTGCAGGCAGAGATCGCCATCCTGGTGGCCGTAGCGATCGTTGTAAGCCTTGAAGTGGTCGATATCGATCATGATCAGCGCCAGGGACGAATGGCGGTGCTGGCCGTGGCGCCATTCGCCATGCAGGGCGTCGTCGAAGGCGCGGCGGTTGGCCAGGCCGGTCAGGCCGTCGAGGAAGGCCAGCTGGCGCAGCAGGTCGCTCTGGGCTTTGAGGGTGAGATGGGTCTTGACCCGGGCGCGCACCACGGCGGGATTCACCGGCTTGGGGATGAAATCGACGCCCCCCGCGCCCAGGGCGTTGGTTTCGTCCTCCGGGTCGGACTGGGCGGTGACGAAAATGACCGGAATGTCCGCGGTGGCGGCATCGGCCTTGAGTTGCCGGCAGACTTCGAGCCCGTCCATGCCGGGCATCACCACATCGAGCAGGATCAGGTCCGGCGGCGTGTTGCGGCAGAAATCCAGGGCCTGCTCACCGCTGGTCGCCATGAACACTTCGTGGTCGGTGTGGAAGATCTGGTACAGGGTCTGGATATTGATCGGTTGATCGTCCACCACCAGCAACCTGGGGCGTTCGGGCAGGGCTGCCAGCTTGCTCAGGGGGGCTGGATGGAGCGGCGGGGGCGGCGGAATATAGGTGGTCATCATGATTTCAGCAGGGCGATGAGGTTGGCCGTTTTCTCGCCGGCGGCGAGGAAATCCAGCTTGCCGATGGCTTCGTCGAGGGCGGCCAGGTGCTCGCCCAGCATACCCCCCGCTTCGCGCTTGAGGGTGGCATGGACGTCGAGGGCGCGCATGTTGTTGGCCGCCAGGAGCGTGGCCAGTTCTTCCAGGTAATCGATCACCTGGGCCTGGTCCGGCGGGGACTGGCTCCCCGCCTCAGCCTCCGGTTCGAAAGTCTCGGCCACGGTCCCCAGGCACTGCACCGCTTCAGCCAGTTGTTGCCGCAAGCGCTCGAACAGCTGGTCGTCTTCGGCGGCGCCAGTGCCGGCCTTGAGGCGGGCCTCGGTTTCGGCGATGGTATGGGCGAGGGCCTGGGCGCCCAGGGTGGCGGCCACTCCCTTCAAGGTATGCAGTTCCCGGCCGGCGAGGTCCCGGTCCCCCTGGCGCAGGGACTGAAATGCCCGGCTGAGCAGGGCGCCCTGGTCCTGGGCGAATTGCCGCACCAGCTTGGCAAACAGGGGCCGGTTGTGGTCAAGGCGGGCCAGGGCACTGGCCAGGTCGAACCCGGCGGGAAGGGGCGGCAGGGCTGGTGGGGAGGTCAGTAATGGGCCACGAGTGCTGCTGTCGCCCAGGTCCTCCTGGCGGCAATGGCGCAAGATGGTGCTGACCAGTTCGCTGATGTCGATGGGTTTGCCCACGTGGTCGTTCATGCCCGCCGCCAGGCAGGCGGCCCGGTCGGAGGGCAGGGCGTTGGCCGTCATGGCGATGATCGGCAGGGTGGCGCCCATTTCCTGCCGCAGGATGCGGGTCGCCTCGTAGCCATCCATCTCGGGCATCTGGATATCCATCAGGACCACGTCGAAGGGCAACCGGGCCGACTGGATGCTGTTGATGCCCTGCCGGCCGTCGTTCGCCACCTGGACATAGGCGCCGGCATGGGTCAGCAGTTCCTGAGCCACCTGCTGGTTCAGGGGGGTGTCTTCCACCACCAGGATGCGCAATCCGGCTAGTCGGTCGCTGTCGGAGGGGCGCGCCGCGCTCCGGCGGTCTGAGGTGACCGACCGGCCGCCAGTGACGTGGGCGACCGCGTCGAACAGCATGGATGGCGTCACCGGCTTGACCAGGAAGCCGTCGAGCCGCTTCTGGCCATCGCTCTGCCCCTCGGTCAGCCGCTCGGTCAATAACTCCCGGCCGTGGGCGGTGACCATCAGGATTGCCGGCTCCTTTTCCCCCTGGGGCGTGGCCCGCATGTGCTGGATGGTTTCCCAGCCATCCATGCCGGGCATCACCCAATCGACGCAGACTACGTCGAAAGGCTTGCCGGCGGCGGCTTCCCGTTGCATCAGGGCGAGCGCCTCGGCACCGCTGGCGGCTGTTTCGGTCTGCCAGCCGAAGGACTTGGTCATGCCGGCCAGGATTTCCCGGGCGGTGGCATTGTCATCCACGATCAGCACGTGCAGGGCATGGGGCAGGGGGGCAGCTTCGGGCCTGCCCTGGGTTGCCTTTTCCTTATCCCTCTCCTTGGCACTTTCCCGCTCGCCCTCGAGGCTCTCCTCGTCCCGGGCGAAGTCCAGAGTAAAAGAGAAGCGGCTGCCCTTGCCCTCGGTGCTTTCCACCACCAGTTCCCCACCCATCAGCCGCACCAGCCGCTGGCTGATGGCCAGACCGAGCCCGGTGCCGCCATAGCGCCGGGTGGTGGAGGTTTCCGCCTGGGTGAAGCCCTCGAAAATGGCGCTCAGGCGGTCGGCCGGAATGCCGATGCCCGTGTCCCGCACCGAGAATTCGATGCGTGCCGAGTTCGGGCTGATTTGCAGCAGGCGCAGGGCCACCACCACCTCGCCCCGCTCGGTGAACTTGATGGCATTGCCGGCGAGGTTGAGCAGGACCTGCTGCAGGCGCAGGGCATCGCCCCGCAGGGTGCGCGGCGTCGCTGGGTCGAGACGGAAGAGCACCTCCACTTCCTTGTCCTGGAGCGCCGCCGACAGCACCACCGACAGGTTGCGCAGCAGTTCGTCGAGACGGAAGGTGGTGCATTCCAGGGTCAGTTTGCCAGCCTCGACCTTGGAGAAGTCGAGAATGTCATTGAGGATCAGGAGCAGGGATTGGGCCGCCGCCTTGGCCTTCTGCGTGTAGTCGAGCTGGCGTTCGCTCAAGCTCGTGTATTGCAGCAACTGCAGCAGCCCCAGCACCGCATTCATCGGCGTGCGTATCTCGTGGCTCATGTTGGCGACGAAGGCGCTCTTCGCCTGGCTGGCCGCCTCGGCTTCAGTTCGGGCCTGTTTCAGCTGACGTTCGTGCTCGTTGCGTTCGGTGAGGTCGGCAAAGGTGGCGAGGAAGCTCGGGCCGAGGGTAATGCCGGAAATCAGGATGTCGCGCACCTGGCCGTTTTTGGCGGTGACCCGGTATTCCATCGGTTCGATGTCCGTACCGCTCTCGGCGGCCCGGGCCACCGCGGTGTTCCATGCGCTCAGCACCTCCTGGCGGTAATCGGGATCGGGATAGGCGGCCTGCCACCATTCGGCAAGCGTGGGCACCTCCTGGACGTCGTAACCGAAGAGGTCGAGGAAGCGGCGGTTGCGGAAGGCGATGAGGCCCGAGTCTTCTACCAGGCACAGGCCCAGGGGCAGATCTTCGAGCATGCGCTGCAGCTTGGTTTCGTTTTCCCGCAAGCGCTCGACCAGTTGCCTGGCAATCCGCTCGGCGTGTCGCTGAGTGTTGAGAAAACCCCAGGTGACCCCCAGCAGCAGTAAGCCAATCACCCCGATCGCCGCCATTTCCACCCACGGTGGCTCAAACTTGGTGGTTGAGACAAACTCGGGTAATGCCGTATAGCGCAGGGTCCAACGGCGGCCTTCCAGATCCAGGCGGGACTTCAGGCTGAAAACACTGGCAGGGCTGGAGGCGGGCTCCTCGGCAGAGCCCTGGGGGCTACGGCCGCTGTCGTAGAGCAAGGCCTCCGGCTCCGTCGTGTCGCCGTCGAAAATCTCGATGCGGATCGGACCCAGATCGTTCTGCAAAATGGGATTGAGCAGGTCGTCCGCCCGGTAGGGGCTATAGACCCAGCCGACCAGGGCCGCCCGGCGTTCCTCGACGGTCTGGGGCGAACTGCCGTTGCGATATACCGGGTGGTAAGCGAGGAACCCGGCCTGGGCCGCCGTTTTGCCCTCCTGAACCAGTCTGACCTTGCCGGAAAAGGCGACCCTACCGCTATCCCGCGCCAAGGCCATGGCCCCGTGGCGCACGGGCTCGGACCACATGTCGTAGCCGAAGGCCCGCAGGTTGCCCCCCGAGAAGGGCTCCAGGTAGACGATGCTGCTGTATTCGGGACGATCCCCCTCTGGCCTGACCTGATAGTCCGGGAACCCCTCCTGGCGTACGGCCTGCACATGCCGGGCCAGCTGCTCCCGGGGAATATAGGCGGTGAACCCGACCCCCTGAATGCCCTGGTAGGTCTGCTGCAGATCTAGCTGCTCGTAGAAGCGGCGCCATTCCTGGCGCGACACCTGTTCGGAGGCGGCAAACAGGCCTGCGCCGGCGCGCAGGATCTGGGCGTAGGCCGCCATGCGCTCGTCGATCTTGGTCGTCAGGCGCTCGGTTTCGAGGCTGAAGTGGTCCTGCAGATTACGCTCGTGGCGCTGGGTGAGGTCGCGCCAAGTCAGCAATAGCGCTATGCCAACCGTTATCGCGAGAACCAAGGGAAATAATCGTCGTATCCGAAAGGACATCAGCAAATCCCCAAGAATGGTTTGCCCGGCGCAAACCTCCGGAAAGGCTGCCCAGGGGTATGGTTTTCCGCCCACGGCAGGAATGACGCTCAATCAAAATCTTACTCCCGGCCGTCCTGCACGGGTTAATACAGGGCGCATTATTCCAGGCGATTCAGGCGGCCCGCCCGCTGACTTGCCCATGTCCTGGCACCCTTGCCTAATCTTTCCCCTTCCTGCCTCTTGGCCTGCCCTGCGCCGTTCGGACTAGGCCGACCAACCGTCCCGCCCATACGCCCTTGCATCGCCGGCGCTACTGTTAGGGCATCCCGTTCCGGGGCGGCGGTGTCCGGTGCTGCCCCGGGGCCTCGACCATGCTTTTTGGTATCAGGAGACAGGCGATGAAAATCTGTGTCATGGGTATGGGTTACGTGGGCGTGGTTTCTGCCGCCTGCCTGGCTCGGGACGGCCATCAGGTGGTCGGCGTCGATCCCTCCGAGGTGAAGGTGGACCTGATCAACAAGGGCGAGTCCCCCATCGTCGAGAAGGATGTGGGCCAGATCATTCGGGAGGAAGTGAGTAAAGGTAACCTGCGGGCCACCACGGTGCCGGAGGAAGGGCTGGCCCTGGCCGACATCTGCTTCGTCTGCGTCGGCACCCCCAGCCAGAGCAACGGCGGCATCGACCTGACCTATGTGCGCCGGGTGTGCGAGCAGATTGGCACGGTACTGCGCACCAGCCCGGCGGCGCCGGTGGTGGTGGTGCGCAGCACCATGGTGCCCGGCTCCATGCGCGCCGTGGTGATCCCGACCCTGGAGCAGTTCTCCGGCAAGCGGGCCGGGGCCGAGTTTGGCGTCTGCTTCAACCCCGAGTTCATGCGCGAGGGTACGGCGGTGCATGACTACCGGCACCCGCCCAAGACCGTGATCGGCGAACTGGGACCCTCCAGCGGCGCCGTGCTGACGGACCTCTACGCCGACATCCCCGGTCCCTTCATCCGCACCGACATCGAGACGGCGGAAATGGTGAAGTACGCCGACAACTCCTGGCATGCGCTGAAAATCGGCTTCGCCAACGAAATCGGCAATGTCTGCAAGGGCCTTGGGGTGGATGCCCACAAGGTCATGGATATTTTCTGCCAGGACACCAAGCTCAACATTTCCCCCTATTACCTGAAGCCCGGCTTCGCCTTCGGCGGCTCCTGCCTGCCCAAGGACCTGCGGGCCCTGCTGCACACGGCCAAGATGCTCGATGTTTCCGTGCCCATCCTCTCGTCCATCCTGCCGAGCAACCAGCAGCAGATCGAGCGGGGCATCCAGGCGGTGGTGGATAACGGCCACAAGCAGGTGGGCATCCTGGGCTTCAGCTTCAAGGCTGGCACCGACGACCTGCGGGAAAGCCCCATGGTGGAACTGACCGAGCGCCTCCTGGGCAAGGGCTACGATCTGCGCATCTTCGACCGCAACGTCAGCATCGCCAGCATCCGGGGGGCCAACCGGGACTACATCCTCAACCTCATTCCCCACATCTCCCGCCTGATGGTGGACTCGGTGGATGAGGTGCTCAGCCATGCCAAGACCATTGTCATCGGCAACGCCGCCGAGGAATTCCGCGACGTGCCGACCCGCCTGGGCTATGGCCAGAAGATCATCGACTTCGTGCGCATCTGCGAGGCCCGCAGCGTTGCCGGGGCCTATGAGGGCCTGTGCTGGTGAAGGCGGAGGCCGGTGCTGGGGCTTGGCGCAAGGGGAGGGGAGCCGATGCGGATCCTGGAGGCTGGCACTGTTAGCGCGGCTGCCACGGCCATCGCGGCTGATGGCGATGCCGGCAGCGCTGCCACGACTACGACCAGCGCCGCTACCCATGTCCAGGCCAGAGGCCAGGACGCTCTCACCGGGCAGTGGCCCCTGCGGGCCTTGCTCGCCGTGCTGGCCCTGCATCTGCTCATGGGGCTGTACGATGCTGCCCATCCGGAGGTCTGGCTCAACGCCGACCGGGCCGTCACCCGCTGGCAGGATGTGCAGGCCTTCATCGCCGCCTGGGATGCCGGGGGAGTCCTGCACTTCCTCGCCGTTTCCGGCAATCCCGGCGACTACCTGATCCATGCCGTGCTCTACCTGATCGGCGGCAAGGGGGCGGTGATCGCCGGCCAGGTTGCCCTGGCCCTGGGCTCCGGCCTGGCCATCTTTCGCCTCGGGCGATTGCTCGGACTGTCGCCCCGGGTCAGCGAGTGGGCCACGGCGGTCTGTCTGCTGCTGCCCCATTCCCTGGTCTTTCCCCACCAGTTGTCCACCGAGGCCTGGCATACCCCCCTGCTGGTGATCGCCACCTGGAGCCTCATCGCCGCCCTGGCGCGGCCAGATGCCCGGGGCCAGGGCCTGGCCAGCGGCCTGTTCCACGGCCTGGCCATCCTGGTGCGGCCCGTGACCCTGCTCCTGCCCTTGCTGCTGTTGGCCCTGGGTGGGCGTCAGTTACAGGGGCGGCGGGGCCGGCGCCTGGCTGCCCTGTACCTGGCCGGCGCCTTCCTGCCGGTGCTGGCCTGGTTCGCCTTCGTCGCCAGCCAGGGTGGGGGCTTCGGCTTCGGGCCGTCGAGCCGGGATCTGGGGCACAACCTCTATGCCCGGGTGCTGCGCATCAGTCACACCCTGCCCGAGGCGGAAGCGGAAAAAGTGCAGCGCACCTACCTCAACGGTCCGGTGCGCAAGGTCCTGCCCCTGGGCGACTACGTGGATTTCGCCGCCGCCTATCCCGCTGCCGTGCTCAAGCATTCGGCCCGGGATACGGCCATGTTCGTCGTCAAATCCGGCCTGGAGCGCATTCCCATCGATTACCTGGAAGTGAACCGGGAGAGCCGGGCCGAGTTGCAGGACGACCGCAGTGGCTGGCGCTTCGTCATGGAAACCCAGGGCGTGGGCCAGGCCCTGGGCTACCTGTGGCGCTCCCAGGGGCCGGTATTGGCGACTTCCCTCGTCGGGGCCGTGCTCATGCTGCTGCTCTTCGGCCTGGCCGTGCTCGGCGGCGTGATCGGCCTGAAAGGCGTGAATGGCCTCGGTCCGGCGGCCCGGCAGCAAGGCTTGGCGGAGCTTGCCTTATCGCGGCTCACCGCCGGCATGCTGGTGGCCGTGGTGGTCTATATCCTGCTGCTCTCCCAGGCGGTGGATGCGGTCCAGTCCCGGCATCGGGCCCCGGCGGAGTTCGCTCTGGTGCTGCTGGCGGCCAGCGGCGCCACCTGGCTGGCCCGGCGCCGCCTGAGGATCACGACCATGGCGGCCATGGCCGGAGACGAAAAATGAGCGCCCAGGTTCACGCCTGGGGCATGGAGGCGATGCTGCCGGCCATGCCGTTGCCGGAGTCGCCTCAGACAACCCAGGTGCCCCTGTGCGTCGACCTGGACGGCTCCCTGATCGCCACCGACCTGTTGCACGAGTCGGTGTTCGGCCTGCTCAAGACCCGCCCCTGGCTGGTGTTCTGCCTGCCCCTGTGGCTGCTGGGGGGCAAGGCCCAGCTCAAGACCCGCCTGGCCGCCCTGGTGGAGCCGGCAGTGGAGACCCTGCCATACCAGCCCGAGCTGCTGGCCATGCTCGATGCCGAACGCCGCGCCGGGCGGGCCATCATTCTCGCCACGGCTTCCGCCCAGCGCCACGCCGAGGCGGTGGCCGCCCATCTCGGCCTGTTCGACCGGGTCCTGGCCACCTCGGCCACCACCAATCTGTCCGCGGCGAACAAGGCCCGGGTGTTGTGCGACATCTTCGGTGAGCGGGGCTTCGATTACGTCGGCAACAGCGGCGACGACCTGGCTGTCTGGGCTCATTCCCGGGGCGGCTACCTGGTGGGCTGCTCCCCGGCCATGATCGAGCGGGCCCGAGGCCAGACCGAGGTGCTGGGGGTTTTTGAGCGGGCCCGGCCCGGGCTCCTGGCCTATCTGCGGGCCCTGCGGGTGCACCAGTGGCTGAAAAACCTGCTGGTCTTCCTCCCACTGCTGGCCGCCCACCGCCTGCAGGACGGCAGCGCCACCCTGGCGGCGGCCCTGGCCTTCGTCGCCTTCAGCCTGTGCGCCTCCAGCGTCTATCTGCTCAACGACCTGCTCGACCTGCCCTCGGACCGGGCCCATGTGCGCAAGCGCAAGCGCCCCTTCGCCTCGGGCCTTCTGCCCGTGGCCCACGGCACCTGGCTGATGCCTCTGCTGCTCCTGGCTGCCGCCCTCATCGGCTTGCAATTGCCGCCCCTGTTCGCCGCTGCCCTGGGGGGCTATTTCGTCCTTACCCTGGCCTATTCGATCTGGCTCAAGAACCAGGTCATCGTCGATGTGCTGCTGCTCGCCTGCCTCTATACCTCCCGGGTCCTGGCTGGGGCGGCGGCCACCCGGATCGAGCCTTCCTTCTGGCTCCTGGCCTTCTCCATGTTCATTTTCCTGAGCCTGGCCATGGTCAAGCGCTATTCGGAAATGCTGGTGGTGCTGGCCCAGCAGAAGAGCACTGCCCCGGGCCGGGGCTACAGCACCGCCGATCTGCCGGTGCTGATCGCCCTGGGCACTTCCAGCGGCATGATGGCCATCCTGGTGGTGGCCCTCTACGTCAATAGCCCGGAGGTGGTCCTGCTCTATCGCCATCCCTGGATGCTGTGGCTGCTGCCCCTGGGGCTGCTTTACTGGATCAGCCGCATCTGGATGAAGACCCATCGGGGCGAGATGCACGACGACCCCCTGGTGTTCGCCGCCACCGACTGGCAGAGCCTGGCCGTGGGGCTGCTCCTGGGCGCCGCCCTGGTGGCCGGCACCCTGGCTTGAGCGGGGACGGGGAAGGCCGGGCGGGGAGGGCAGGAGAACTAGCCGCCTGCTCCGTTCGGACTAGATCGCTTCCCCTTGCCTCGCCTAAGGCATCACACCTGGAGGGCTATCTTCCAGTCATGGAATCGACGGTGTTGGCGCAGGGTATTTGCGCTTGACCCCGAGGCATTTTGCGGTGACCGGAGCCCAACCCCCATGTCCCACTCCCATCCCCCTTATTCCTCTATTTCCTCCCCGGCGGAGGCACCGAACGCGCTGGCGACGCCCGCGCCCAGCCAAATGCTCGAACAGGAGCGTGGCGCGGCGCGTCCCAGGCGCGTCCAGCGGGTGCTGATCCTGGTGGAGAACCTGCCCAGCCCCTTCGATCGCCGGGTGTGGCAGGAGGCCACGACCCTGCACGGGGCCGGCTACGAGGTATCCATCATCTGTCCCACGGGTAAGGGCTACGAGGCCCGCTATGAAGTGCTGGAAGGTATCCATATCCATCGCTACCCCCTGCCCATCGAGGCCGCCGGGGCCCTGGGCTACGCCCTGGAATACGCTCTGGCCCTTTCCTGGACTCTGTGGCTCACCGGCCGGGTCCTTTTTACCCGGGGCTTCGACGTCATTCATGCCTGCAATCCGCCGGACCTGTTCTTTCTCATCGGTGGCCTGGCCAAGCTCCTGGGCAAGAAATTCATCTTCGACCACCACGATCTCAATCCGGAACTGTACGAGGCCAAGTTCGGCCGCCGGGATTTCTTCTACCGCCTGATGCTGGCTTTGGAACGCCTGACCTTCCGCACCGCCGACCTGTCCATCGCCACCAACGAGTCCTATCGCCGCATCGCCATGGAGCGGGGCGGCATGGCGCCGGAACGGACCTTCGTGGTGCGCAGCGGCCCCAGCCTGGAACGCATGCGCCTCCAGCCGCCCACGCCTGCCCTCAAGCATGGCCGGTCCTACCTGGTGGGCTACGTGGGGGTGATGGGCAAGCAGGAGGGTATCGACCTGCTGCTCCAGGCGGTGCGTCATATCGTCCAGGTGGCCGGGCGCCAGGACGTGCATTTCGGCCTGGTGGGGGGCGGCACCTCCCTGGCGGCCATGCAGCAACTGGCGGCGGAGCTGGGGGTAGGGGACTACGCCACCTTCACCGGCCGGGTACCCGACGCCGACATGCTGGCCATGCTTAACACCGCCGATGTCTGTGTCAATCCGGACATCGCCAACGAGATGAACGACAAGTCCACCATGAACAAGATCATGGAATACATGGCCCTGGGCAAGCCCATCGTCCAGTTCGACCTCACCGAAGGCCGCTATTCGGCCCGGGACGCCTCCCTCTACGCCAGGAAGAACGACAGCGCGGATCTGGCGGAAAAGATTCTCTTCCTCCTCGACCATCCGGAACTGCGCCGTTCCATGGGCACCTATGGTCGGGAGCGGGTGGTGAATGAACTCTCCTGGGACCACGAGGCCCCCCGGCTGCTGGCGGCCTACGACCAGCTTTGGCCGGAGCGGGCCGGCAAGGCGGCGGAAGCGCTCCATGGCTGGCTCCATGACTAGGGAGAGGGTCAACGAAATCGACCTGCTGCGCTTTCTCGCGGCGCTGGCGGTGGTCTTTTTCCACTACGCCTTCCGCGGCTATGCCGCCGGCGGTCTTTCCCCCATGCCCTATCCCTTGCTGGCGCCCCTGGCCAAGTACGGCTACCTCGGGGTGCAGCTCTTTTTCCTCATCAGCGGCTTCGTCATTCTCATGACCGCCGCCGGCGGCAGCCTGCGCTCGTTCTTTGTCTCCCGGGCGGTGCGCCTCTACCCGGCCTTCTGGGCCTGCTGCACCGTCACCTTCCTCCTCATGGCCGCCGCCGGGCCTCAAGCACGGGCTGTCTCGCCCCTGCAATACCTGGCCAACATGACCATGCTCAGCGGCTTCTTCGGGGTGCCCTCGGTGGATGGGGTGTATTGGTCCCTGTTTGTGGAATTGCGCTTTTACGCCCTGGTGGCCCTGGTGCTCGCCCTGGGCTGGATCCGCCACGTCGAGCGCCTGCTCCTGGCCTGGCTGGCGGTGACGGCGGTGCTGGAGATCTGGCCGGAGGGCGCGCTACGCAGCCTGCTGGTGAGTGATTTCGCCGCCTATTTCGTCGGCGGCGGCCTGGCCTACCTGATCTGGTCCCAGGGGCTTTCCCGGAGCCGTGGCATCGGCCTGGGCCTGGCCTGGGGCCTGGCCCTGTGGCAGTCCCAGGTGGAGGCGGCGGATGCTGCCGTCTATTACCGCACCGACCTGGATCCCCTGGTGGTCGGCGGCCTGGTTAGCCTCGCCTTTGCCGTCATGCTGCTGGTGGCCCTGCGCCGTACCGGCTGGTTCGGCCGGCGCCAGTGGGCGGGCCTCGGCGCCCTGACCTATCCCCTGTACCTGCTGCACCAGAACCTGGGCTATCTCATTTTCAACGCTGCCTATCCGGCCCTGAACCCCCACCTGCTGCTGTGGGGCACCGTGCTGCTCATGCTGGGAGCGGCATGGGCGGTGAATGCGGGCATCGAGCGCCGCACCGCGGCGGCCCTGAAGAAAGGCCTCAACGGCGCCCTGGACAGCTGCTTCCCCTCCCTGGCGCCCCAGGCCGGCCGCGCCGGCGACGGCACGCCGCCCTGACTTGATAAAGGGGGACAACGCCATGGACTACAGACGGGAAATCGACGGGGTAAGGGCGCTGGCCGTAATGCCCGTGATCCTGTTCCACGCCGGCTTCCAGACCTTCAGCGGCGGCTTTGTCGGCGTCGACATCTTCTTCGTCATCAGCGGCTATCTCATCACCTCCATCATCCTGGCCGAACAGCAGGCCGGCACCTTCACTCTGCTTAACTTCTACGAGCGCCGGGCCCGGCGCATCCTGCCGGCCCTCTTCGTCGTGCTCCTGGCCTGCCTGCCTTTCGCCTGGCTGTGGCTGCTGCCCAGCGACATGAAGGAGTTCTCGGACAGCGTCTTCTCGGTGTCCACCTTCATGTCGAACATCCTCTTCTGGCGCACCAGCGGTTACTTCGACTCGGCCACCGAACTCAAGCCCCTGCTGCATACCTGGAGCCTGGCCGTGGAGGAGCAGTACTACCTGCTCTTCCCGGTATTCCTCATGCTCGGCTGGCGCTTCGGCAAACGTTGGCTCGTGGCCTTGCTGGTGCTGGCGGCCCTGGTCAGCCTGGCGGCCTCGGAATGGGGCTCCATCCACAAGCCACCGGCCACTTTTTACCTGCTGCCAACCCGGGGCTGGGAACTGCTGATCGGCGCCCTGACCGCCTTCTATCTGGCCAATGACGGCCGGGAGACTAATCCCGGGGGATTCAGCCAGTCCTTGGGCCACCCTTTGCGCCAGTCCCTCAGTATTCTCGGCCTGCTGCTGATCGCCTACGCCGTGCTGGTCTTCGGCAAGGGCACCCCCTTCCCCAGCCTGTATGCCCTGGTGCCGACCCTGGGCACGGCCCTCATCATCCTTTTCGCCACCGAGCAAACCCTGGTCGGCAAGCTCCTCGGCAGCAAGCTGTTCGTCGGTATCGGGCTGGTGAGCTACAGCGCCTACTTGTGGCACCAGCCCCTGTTCGCCTTCGCCAGGCAACGCAGCCTGGAAGCGCCCAACCCGTTACTCCAGGCCACCCTGGCGGTGGCGGCGGTGGTGCTGGCCTATTTCAGCTGGAAGTATGTGGAGGTGCCCTTCCGCAACAAGCGGCGCTTCAATCGGCGCCAGATCTTCACCTATGGCGCCATCGGCAGCGCCTGCTTCATGGGCCTGGGCGCGTTGGGGCATTTCACCACCGGTTTCGTCTATCGCTACCAGGAAGGGGACCGCTATCTCGCCTCCCTGCAAAGGAGCGAGGCCGGGGCCTACGTGGGCCGGCGTTTCGATCAGCTTTCGATGAAGGGCTTCGCCGCCGACGATCACCGCTACCGGGTGCTGCTCATCGGCGACAGCTATGGCCAGGACCTGGTGAATGCGGTGTATGAGTCGGGTTACGGCAAGAATCTCCAGATGTCGACGCGCCACATCAGCCATCTCTGCGGCAATCTGTTCATCGAGCAAACCCGCTTTGCCCAGAACATCGACCCGGATTACTGGCGCCAATGCCAGGACAAGGGACTCTATGAAGACCAGAACCTGCGCCGGCTGATGCTGCAGGCCGACGAAATCTGGTTCGCCTCGTCCTGGCAATACTGGCAGGCAGGCCTGATCGCCCAGAGCGTGGCCAACGTGGAAGCTTTCTCCGGCAAGCCGGTCAAGGTGTTCGGCCCCAAGGATTTCGGCAAGGTGGTGATCAAGGAACTGCTGGCAAAACCGCCCCAGGAGCGCTTCGCTACCCGCAATGCGGTGCGGGAGGAGACCATCAGGACTAACGCCCTGATGCAGCGCAACCTGAGTCCGACCGTGTTCGTCGATATCCAGCGCCTTATCTGCGGCAACGAGGTGGGCCAGTGCCCCTTGTTTACCGAGAGCGGCGCCTTGATCTCCTACGACGGCCACCATCTGACCAAGGTCGGCGCCAAGTTCTATGGCGACCGCCTGGTCCGGGACGGGGTGCTCAAGTCCGTCGAGCCCCCGGGGCCCGCCCCCCTGATCCGGACGGGGGTACCGAATCAGGGCACGCGGAGGAGTTCCACCGGGCCGGAGCCCAGATCGAACACGGTGGCGTCGGCATTTTGGAAAATGGACCTGGCCTCGCGGCCATAGTCCATCGCCTCCTGGGGCGAGCCGAAGGCCACCACCACATCGTAGTGGCCGATCAAGCTCCCGATCGGCGGGGGGGGCTTGCCCGGCTGGTCGAGGCGAGCCAGGTTGGCCTCGGCCTGGAATTCCGGCCGGATGCCGATCAGGAAGGGCTGGTAGGGGCGCCCCCAGAGGGCGGATAGGAAAGCCGAGCGGTCGATCACGCTCCAGGCGGCGGCGTGCTCCGACATGGCGGGAGGCGTGCCATCGGTGTGGGGCAGGGAAACCACCGCTACTTTGGCGCCCCGGGGCAGCAGCTGCAGCGCCGTCCGCAATTGTTCCTGCAGGGGTTCCATGCGCTGCCATGCCCAGGCCTGATGGGCGCTGGTAGCCACGATCAGCACTCCCAGAGTGACCAGGCAGGCGCGCCGCCAGGCCGATGCGGCCATGGGTCGCCAGTCGAGGCCGCTCCAGGCCACCAGGATCAGAGGGAAGGTCAGGCGGGAGTCCAGCAGTGCCGAGCCGAAGCCACGGCGGGGAAGGAGCAGGACGCAGGCGGCCAGGGCCAGCACCAGGAGCCGGGCCGGTGGGAGGAGGGTGAGCCCGTGGCGTTTCCACAGGATGAAGCCTGCCACGATGAGGGTCAGGTTGACCATGCCGCCCCACAGGGCATCGGGGGAGAGGTTGATGGCCAGCAGCCCGCCCGCCAGCAGCAGCTTGCTGACGAGCAGGGTGAGCCACTCGGCGCCGTTCCAGACCAGGGGCTCCACCACCGGCCGACCGGGCTGATTCACCAGCAGGTGGAGCAGCAGGGCGGGGAGGGCCTGGAGCGCTACCGGAAGCAGGCGGCGCCAGGTCGGCCCGGTGCCTTGGCCGCTGCCCAACTCGGCCAGGGCGATGGCGATCAGATACACGCCGAAGGCCATCAGGTGACACAGGTAGAGGCCGGTGGCCCCCAGGGCGAAGTAGATGCAGCGCCGAGCGGCGGGAATAGCGGTTGGGGTGGCGGCTGGGCTGGCGGCGGAATTTGTGGCAGCAGTGATCCAGGCCG
Source organism: Azospira sp. (assembly GCA_035255085.1). Taxonomy (GTDB): domain Bacteria; phylum Pseudomonadota; class Gammaproteobacteria; order Burkholderiales; family Rhodocyclaceae; genus Azospira. The sequence continues at coordinate 18,097 of DATEZY010000146.1, forward strand.
CCGTCAGCCACAGGGCTACGCCGATGCCGAACAGGAAGTTGAACAGCCCATAGTGGAGCACCAGGCCCTGGTTGAAGAGCAATATGCCGATGAGGAAGGGCGAGACGCGCCCTGTCCAGGCCCGGGCCAGGGCCAGGCAGCCGGTGCCCACCAGGAGGGAGGCGAGGGAACTGAAGAGCTTGATTCCCAGTTCCGGGCCAAAGACCGCGGCCAGTCCTAGGCCGATGGTGTCCAGGGGAAGATTGGGGAAAATTCCCGGGGTCCATTGGTAATACCGGGCGACAAATGGATCGGTACTGAGCTGCAAGGCAATGTGCAGGCGGGCAGCGTGATTGACGTAGTCCTGGATGTCCGGGTAGCGGACGAGATAGAGGGGGAGCTGGGTGACCAGGAACAACAGCCCGAACCAGCCGGTGAAGGTACGCGCCGAGGGATTGGAGGAGGGGAGCGCCATTCGTCCAGCATAGCATGGGGCCAGGCGGCGTTTGGAGCCTCTTCCCGATGGTTTTCTCCCTCAGCTCGGGTTAGCGGGAGGTGGTGTTTTTTATTTTTTCGATCTGGGCTTGGATGCTCTTTAGCCGCTTGAGCGCAGCGTCGCCTTCCGGCGCAAGCTCTGCCTGGCGCTCAGCCAGCTCGATCACGATCTCGGTGAGCAGGCCAAGCTGCCGGCCGTAGGAGGCGACCGCCCAGGCCTGTTTCTCGATTTGCCCATTCCCAGCCTCGGCAGGAATGGCGTCAAAGAACCAGTTCGTATCCGGCTCAATGCGCTGAGCGACGCTTCCGCTCCACGGGAAGTAAAGATGAGGAGCCCAGACAAAGAACCATGGAAACATAGTTTTATCCCCTCAGTTATTCATGAAATAAGGCACCCCGCTCAGCCCCCGCCAGGTGCTGCAGCAGGTGGTAGCCCAGGTATTTCAGGTGGTCTCTCAGGGCGGAGTGGCCCACCGGCAGGGGATTGAGCCCCAGCTTGCGCAGCCTGGCGTTCATGTAGTGGATGCAGCCGGGGCGCCGGCTGGTGGGGGTGGTGAAGACGATGCTGAAGGAGACCGAGGCCTGGTCGTGGTTTTTCACCCAATGGGGGGAGGTGCTGGGGATGTGCAGCACGTCGCCTGGGCCCAGTTCGAATTCCCAGGCCCGCTTCTGGAATTTTTCGTCGAAGGGGACGGCCCGGAATTTCTTCTTGCCGGAGAAATAGCCTTCCAGGTGCTCCTCCGGCAGCAATTCCCGGTCTTCCCGGGGGAAGACGCTGACCGTCTTGCGGCCCCGGATCTGCAGCAGGAAGTTGTGTTCGTGGTCCAGGTGGAAGGGGGTCACCGCGCTCGGCGAGGAAATGATCACCGAGCCTTCCCGGTGGTCCATGCCCGGCTCCAGGGCGTTGATGTCCGCCGCCAGTTCGTCCAGGCAGAGGTGGATCAGCGTCCGGTAGTCAGGCTCGTAGTCAGCCCGGCGGATTTGCATCCAGGAGATGTGTTCTTCGATTTTCTCGATGGTCTCTTCCATCGACAGCCCGGTTTGGGGGGCTTTCTCCCAGGCTGGCAGGTTGGTGGGGAGGTTGCCGGCGTTGTAGCGCACCCGGTGCACCGCCTGGCCCCGGGCCAACTGCATCAGGCGGGGGAATTCAAACAGGGGATGCCCCACCAGGTTGTGGCGAAAGACGAAGGGGCTGCGATTGAAGTGCCGGGCGAAGGTGTTGCGCTCGTAATCGAAGACGGTGGCCAGGCCGTCGTTGGCAGCCACGGTGGGGGCGGCATTGCCTCGGTGTCCGACCCGCAGGGCGGCCAGGCCGACTGCAGTTTCGCTCATCATGATGCTCTCCTCACGGCCCAGGGCTTCCGGGCCTGAAGACTCGGTCGCCTGGAGGCCCGGCCGGGAGGGGCGGTGCTCCCGGGGTCTTACCAGACCATGGCCGGGTCTTCATAGTGTTCCTTCGCCCGGCTGGCGGCCCGGGAGGAGGTTTTCTGTTCATTGACGAAGAGGTTGCTGTCGCCATTGATTTTGACGATCTCAAAGGCTTCGGCGTATTCCGTATGGATCTGGTAACCCCGGTACATGGCGCGTCCCCGTATGCCCTGGGACCACCAGTTGCCGTTGCGCTTCATCTGGCTGGAGTGGGCGTTGATGGCCAGCATTTTCTGCTCGATGAAGTCCGACACGTCGATCAGGTACTGGGCGCGGAAGGCCGCCGGGGTGATGCCGCCCGGGATGGTCTGCTCGTACATGTAGACGTTGAAGTGGTTCTTGCGGGTGGCGGCGATGATGCAGCGGGTCACATTCACATGGTCCTGGTGGGAATCCTCGTTCCAGTGGGTGAACACCGTGTGGGGCCGCAGTTTCTGGATCAGGGCGTCGATGGCGCCGATGGAGGCCCGGTTGTAGCCGAATTCGTCGATCGGCACCGGCAGGGGGATGACCTCCCGCACGCCCATGATCCGCGCTGCCTCCCGGGCCTCGTCCATGCGCTTGGACTTGTTGTCGGGAACGGCGGCAATGCAGGAATAAACCTCATGGCCGCAGGCGGTCAGGCGGCAGATGGTGCCGGCCATGCCGATTTCGATGTCGTCGGGGTGGGCGCCAAAAACGATGATGGGCTTGCGTGGCAGGGTATGCATGGAGCGGCTCCTCAAAGTCCCTAGGGCAGGTTGGGTCTGGGTTTCGGGAACAGGCGTCCCGATGGCTCTATGGGTTTCTGTGATTCAGCCTAGTTAAATCTTGTTAAATGCTCCTTGGGTAGGGCCTGCGCCATTGGAACCACCCCCCGGCGCACGGATTTTGCCCGGCGCCGCCGGCTTCCGTAGATCGGGGCCGGAGACCCCGCCATTCGGACTATGCCGCCAAGTTGGAGCCATACATGCCCTGCCCATACTGGGGCAAACGCAGGCGCGGTGCGCCGCCCTGATGGCCGGCCGTGGACCAGGTCTGTTGCGCTTTCCAGTCTCTCTTGTCCCGGGACAGCCTTACCGTAGGGGAAAGGTCGGGTGCGATGAAAACAGATTTCCAGATGGTCGATAGCGAAGTCTTGGGGGTTCCCGGCGCCAGCCCCTTTCCAGCCGGGCCAAGCTACGGGGATGCGACAGGCGCCGAAGCTGCCCCAGGCCTCGACCTGGGTCCTGCCCAGGTACCCCAAGCCCGGGCAACCACGCCGACCATGGAAATCCGGGTGGCCCGGGGCCTGGATGGGCTCCTGCCCCTGGAAGCGGAGTGGCGGAGCCTGGCGGCGAGCCTGCCGGAGCAGGGCTTCATGCATGCCTTTGGCTGGCAGCTGGCTTATCTGCAGCACCTGGAGCCGAACCCGGAATCCCTCCATTTCTTTTCCTTTTATGCCGATGGGCGCCTGGTGGCCATCTTTCCCCTGCGCCACCGGCGGCGCGTGGTCTTCGGCATCCCCCTGCGTTTCTGGGAATTGCCCGCCCATCCGCACCTGGTCCTGGGGGATGTATTGATCGCCCCGAATCAGGATGGCGGGGCGCTGCTGCGGCAACTGGTGCAGTGCCTGGGGGAGCAGAAAGAGCTGCCCTGGGACGTGCTGCATCTGCCCGACATCCTGGAGGAATCCTGCGCCTTGCGCAGCCTGCGGGCCGCCAGCCTGGCCCGTACCATTTATGCCCCTGGCTGGGTGAGCATGTATTTCCCCTGTCCGGACATGGAAACCGCCCTGGCCACGACCAAGAAGGAATACCGGCGCAACCTGCGCCGGCAGCGCAAGAAGCTGGCCGACAACGGTGCCTTGACCATGAGCGTGGCGACGGAGGGTACCGAACTGGATATCGCCTTCGCCGAGTTCCTGCGCCTCGAAGCCTCGGGCTGGAAAGGGAAGGTAGGCAAGGGCAGCGCCATCCTGCTGCACCCCAAGCTGTACCGCTTCTACAGCACCCTGAAGGATCAATTTTCGGCCGACACCCGTTGCCTCATCTTCCTGCTGCGGCTGGACGGCGTGGCCATTGCCGCCCAGTTCTGCCTTCTGGCCGGCCATACCCTCTACTTGTCGAAGATTGCCTACGACGAAACCTGGCAGGCCGGGGCCCCGGGCAACCAGTTGTTGTACGACGTATTGGAGTATTGCTGCGCCCGGGACGACATCCACCGCTTTAGCCTGGTCACCGGCCCCCTCTGGGCCGTGCCAAACTGGCATCCGCCCAGCACCCGGCTATGGGACGTCTGCGTGGTCCGGGCCAGCTTGCCCGGCCTGCTCTATTACACGGCCCGCCGGTGCAAAACGCATCTCCTGGTCCCGGCCCGCAAGGCCTTGCAGCGGGTCCGCTCGGGCCTGGGGAGACTCGCTGGCGCGAGAGGAGGGGTACAGAAATGATCGTCGCCATCCACCAACCCCTGTTCCTGCCCTGGCTGGGCTACCTGGACCGCATGGCCCGGGCCGACCTGTTCATCATCCTCGACCACGTCCAGTTCACCCGCCGCAACTACCAGAACCGCACCCAGATCCTGCTGGACGGCCAGCCCCACTGGCTGACGGTGCCGGTGAAGCAGCATTCCCAGCTGGAGCGCATCGTCGATAAGCGCATCGACCACCAGGGGGCGGAGCCCGGCCATGGCTGGGGCGGCAAGATGAGCCAGACCCTGGCCCATGCCTACCGCCGGGCGCCGTTTCTCGATGCCTACCTGGGGGACTTCCGGGAGGTGCTGGAATTCCGCTGGGAATATCTGCTGGACCTGAACCTGGAGCTGCTGCATCTCATCCGCCAGGCCTTCGACATCCGTACTCCCCTGGTGCGCAGTTCCGAACTGGCCGTGGATGGCGCCCGCTCTGAGCTGATCCTCAATCTCTGCCAGGCCGTGGGGGCGGACACCTATCTGGCGGGCATGGGTGGCTCCCGCCACTACCTGGACCGGGAAGCCTTCGCTGTCGCCGGCGTCGACATCGCCTGGCAGGATTTCCACCCTGCGCCCTATGCCCAGCAGGGTGGCGGTGACTTCGTTCCCGGCCTCTCCTCGGTGGATCTGCTGTTCAACCATGGCCCCGGAGGCCGCGATATGCTGCGCGGAGGGGGCGTTGAGGGCGCTTCTATACCCACGCCCCGGGGAGTGCTTCAGCCCAACCAGGGAGTTCTCCACCATGCTCTATGACCCACCCCGCTGCCAGTTGCACAGCCGGCTGGCACGCCCCTCCTGGCGCCAGCACTGGAACCGGCTGGTGGCCGCCCTGCGCAACCGCCTGCGCCTACGCACCCGACTGCGCGAATGGCAGAACGGCAAGCGGCCCGAGCCGCCCCGCCTGGGCAAGCCCTCCCGCTTTGCCGAGGGTTCCTGGGTGCGGGTGCGGGACGCCAGCAGCATCTTTGCCACCCTGAGTCCAGCCAAGACCCTGCGCGGCCTGGTCTGGGTGTGGCAGCAGTGGCCCTATTGCGGCACCGTGCACCGGGTCTTCCGGCCGGTGCAGCGCATGATGGACGATGGTTGGCAGATCCGCCCCATCTCCGGCACGGTGCTGCTCGAGACTGTGCCCTGCGGCGGCCCGTCCGGCCATCACGGCTGTGGCCGGGAATGCCCCATGATGTTCCGCGATGAATGGCTGGAAGAGGTGCCCCCGCCGGTCGCCGACCCCGGTCCGCCCCCCGTTGCCCCCGGGCGATTTGCCACAGTGCGCAGCGTCGAGGAAATCCGCGCCACCCTGGATGGCAGCAATAGCCGGCAGGGGCTGATGTTCATGCCGGAAATGTACCGCCATGCCGGCCAGCGTTTCCCGGTGCGCAAGCAAATCAAGCAGGTCCTCGACGGCGGCCGCTACGTCGATACCGCCCTGCCGGTCTACATACTGGATGGCCTCCATTGCGGCGGGGAAATCCTCGGGGCAGATGGTCCCTGCCACCGTAGCTGCCGGCTGCTATGGCATGAGGACTGGCTGATCATGGAGTAGGGGAGTGTTCCGCTGTTCCCCAAGGGGACTCTTGAAAAACACGTGTGGCTCAGGCCTGGCGACGGTGTCGCGAAAACACCGGGGGCCATCCCATCACTCAATGGCCCAGCTGAGCACCGGCGCTGTCCTAACAGCCCCCATCGCGTTGCGCCCCCCGGCTTCCAGCTTCTGCCGCTAAGGGAGATCGATCATGAAACCGCGCATTAAAGTCATTACCCTCGGGGTGGATGATCTTGAAAGATCGCTGCGTTTCTATCGTGACGGATTAGGACTAGAAACGGACGGCATTATTGGCACCGAGTTCGAGCACGGTGCCGTCATCTTCTTTGATCTCGAAGGGGGCTTGAAACTGGCTCTTTATCCTCGAAAGAGCCTGGCCCACGACGCCATCCTGCCACCCGGGCCGCCAAGCGCAACCGAGCTGTCGCTCGGACACAATGTCGGATCAAGAAGGGCAGTGGATGCCGTAATGGAGCAGGCGGAAAAGGGTGGGGCAACCATCGTCAAACCGGCACAGGACACGTTCTGGGGCGGTTACGGTGGCTATTTTCAAGATCCCGATGGCCATCTCTGGGAGATAGTCTGGAACCCCCAATGGGTGGTCGAGGATGCGGCATAGGCGTTTATTCCTTTGGACTGAATCAGGTTGGATCGGACGACACCGGCCGCTGCTGCACTAAAAAATCCCTGCATGCCAGCATCTTCATTCCGCCCGCTGCCACCTAGGGCGCAAAGCCGCCTGATTTTTCCGGCGCCAAACGGGGGGTAAACCCATGGCAGCATGCAGCGCCGCCCAGCGGCTCCCCAAGCCCATCTTTCCAGCTTCCGGCGGCCAGATGAACGACCTCTCTCCATAGCGTTTCCGCTCCGGCCAGGAGTTGAAAACCGGTCAGCTGCTGCCGTTCGTTTCTTCCAGCGACGGCTCAGCTAAATGGCTGCTTCACGCCCCAAAAACTGTCTGGCGAGCTACGCGAATTGCATGGACTTTGGGGACGTAGGCCGAAGGCGCGTGATCTGGCCCCAATTCCTCGCTCCCATGGCAGGAAAGCCGAATGACGCCACTTTCGGGCTGTCGATTAGCGTCCTTATCCATCAACGTTCGTTGATTATTTTGCGGTCAAGCGGCGAGTCACGCTGGGTAGAATCCAGCCCGGTTTTTTTCATGTTTTCAGCATTTAAATAAATACCAATGCCATCAGTGATCCGCTTGCCGAATAGGCCTGCGGCAGGGGTGGTTCGTCCCTATTTTTCATGGTCAGGGATGGGTACTCCCCCTTATCCATCATTGATCACCCCTGATCCCCTGGCGGCTTCCCTGCCAGGGAAGGAATGCCGAAATGTTAAGAGTAGCCGGAGAAAAAGCTGTGTCGGATAACGTTTATAGAGTGAGGCGTTTGGTATGCCTGTGCTTGCTCTTTATCCTGTCGTTGTTTGGTGTGGGCCAGGCCCAGGCAATGATCACGGCTACCACGATCACTTTTGGTTCGTCCCCCACAATGTATCCCCCCGTTGGGGTTCAGGGGGGACTTAACTTTGCCGACAACTGGTATTCCGACTACGACGCCGGTGGCAGTTACATCAATCCCAACGGGGCGTTCGCCACCACCAATATTGTGGGTGGGATTAGTTACGGCATGCCCGGGATGCCGGCAATGGTCAGCGTGGCCACTGCGGGAGACCGCTTCGATATTTCCTCCCTGACACTTGCCAACCCGGGGATGAACACCCAGATAACCATCAGGGGTTTTCGCGCCGGGAGCCTTGTTGCCAGCATGGTGGTTGGCGTCGTCCCGAATACCTGGAGCTTTACGCAGCAACCCCTCAACTGGACCAACATCGACCAGTTGAGTTTCGAATCGAACGGGGATGGCTGGTTCAATATCGACAACCTGGTGATCTCTCCGAGTTTGCCGACCATCACCCTGGCTCCCGCGGCAGGCGCCCTTTCTGCAGGGGCCAGCAACACCCCTTACAGCCAGCTGTTCTCGGCCTCCGGTGGCACCTCTTATACCTATGCCGTAGCGGCGGGAACCCTTCCGCCGGGTCTTACCTTGAGCACGGCAGGATCTTTGTCCGGAACGCCCACGACTGCCGGCACCTATCTGTTCTCGGTAAAGGCCACCGATGCCTCGGGCGCGACGGCGACCAATGCCTATAGCCTGACGATTTTGCCGGCCTTGACGCTCAATCCGGCAGGACCTGGGTTGCCGGGGGCGACCATTGGTGTCACCTACAACCAGGCGTTTTCTGCGACAGGGGGCTCCTCGTACAACTATGCCCTGGTCGGCGGGGGCTTGCCGCCAGGGATGACCTTGAGCTCCAGCGGCCTCCTGGGCGGTACGCCGACCACGGTCGGAAGTTACAGTTTCACGGTCAAGGTTAGCGATGTCAGCACGGCGACCGCTTCCCAAACGTACACGCTGGCCGTGGTGGCACCGACCATCACCGTCACGCCCACGACGCTCCCGGTACCGGCCACGGTGGGGACGGCCTATAGCCAGGCTTTCACGGCTAGTGGTGGCATGAGTCCCTATACCTATGCCGTGGCATCCGGTTCCCTGCCCGCCGGCTTGACCCTCAATAGCAGCACCGGCGTGCTGTCAGGGACGCCCACGGCTGCGGGCAGTTTCATATTCTCGATCAGCGCAACCGACAGCAATGGCAGCGGCCCTTATTCGGGAAACTCTGGGAGTCTGCTCCTCTTCGTCTCAGGGCCGACCATCAGCCTGTCCACCCCTTCCTTGACCAGCGGGGTCGTCGGGGTGGCCTACAGCAAGGCCTTCAGCGCCAGCGGGGGAACTGCCCCCTATGTATATTCCCTGGCCTCGGGTGGCTTGCCGCCGGGAATGAGCCTGAGTTCCACGGGCACTTTGAGCGGCGTGCCCACCCAGGCCGGGACTTACAACTTTGCGGTTCAGGTAGCCGATAGCACTACCGGCAATGGGCCCTATTCGGCAAGCAGTGGCACGCAAACCATTACGGTTGCTCCGCCGACGATCAGCCTTTCGCCGTCCTCCTTGCCGGTGGAAGCCTACGGGGCCGCCTACAGTCAGACCATCACCGCCAGCGGAGGGGTGCCGCCGTACAGGTACAGTATCACCGCAGGTACGCTGCCAACAGGCTTCACCCTGTCGTCGAGCGGCATCCTGTCCGGGGTGACGACGCAATCTGGGACCTATTCATTTACCGTGCAGGCGAGCGATAGCGGTATTCCTACCGCTTATACGGGAAGTGTGAGCTATACGCTGTCGGTAAATCCCCAAGGACCCATTGCCGGTCCGGTGAGCGCCACGGTGGCGTACAACACGGCGACGCCGATCACCCTCAACCTCAGCGGCGGCGCCACTGCTAGCGTGGCGGTAGCGACGGCGGCATCCCACGGTTCGACCACCGTGAGTGGGACGACCATCACCTATACCCCCACCAGTGGCTATTCGGGCACCGACAGCTTTACCTATACGGCAACCAACGCCACCGGCACCTCGGCGCCGGCGACGGTCAGCATCACCGTCAATCCGGCTCTGCCGGTGGCCGGTGCCGTGAGTGCCACGGTGGCCTACAACACGGCGACGCCGATCATCCTCAACTTGAGTGGCGGCGCCGCGAGCAGCGTGGCGGTGGCGACGGCGGCGTCCCATGGCACCACGTCGGTAAGCGGGACGACTATCACCTATACCCCCGCCAGCGGCTACGTGGGGACCGATAGCTTCACCTATACCGCGACCAACGTGACCGGCGGCTCTGCACCGGCGACCGTGAATATCACCGTCAACCCGGCCCTGCCGGTGGCCGGCGCAACAAGCGCCACGGTGGCCTACAACACGGCGACGCCGATCACCCTCAACCTCAGCGGCGGCGCCGCGAGTAGCGTGGCGGTGGCGACGGCAGCGTCCCATGGCACCACGTCGGTGAGCGGGGCGACCATCACCTATACCCCCGCCAGCGGCTACGTGGGGAGCGATAGCTTCACCTATACCGCGACCAACGTGACCGGCTCCTCGGCGCCGGCGACGGTCAGCATTACCGTCAACCCGTCGCTGCCAGTGGCTGGTCCGTTGAATGCCACGGTAGCCTATAACACGGCGACGCCGATTGTCCTCAAGTTGAGCGGTGGTGCGGCCACGAGCGTGGCGGTGGCGACAGCGGCGTCCCATGGCATCACGTCAGTAAGCGGGACGACCATCACCTACACGCCGACGAGCGGCTATTCGGGCAGCGACAGCTTCGCCTATACCGCCACCAATGCCGCCGGCACCTCATCGCCGGCGACGGTGACCATTACCGTCAAACCCGCTCTGCCGGTAGCCAATGCGGTGGTCATTACCGTACCGGTGAACAGCAGCAACAATCCCGTCCCCCTCAACCTCAGCGGTGGCGTTGCCAGTAGCGTGGCGGTAGCCAGTGCTCCCAGCCACGGCTCGGTTCAGGTCAGTGGCGTGACTCTCAGCTATACCCCCACCGCGGGATATCGCGGCACGGATACCTTTACCTATACCGCGACCAATGTCACCGGCACCTCGGCTCCGGCCACGGTGACGGTCCAGGTCATGTCCCGGCCCGACCCGAGCAAGGACCAGAACGTCATCGGCCTGGTGGGC
>DATEZY010000147.1:0-8247 GCA_035255085.1 Azospira sp.
TACATCCAACCAAGCACCCACACCTATCGGTTGTCTTCTTGTTAAAGAACTTTGCAAATCAGCCACTTACTCGCTGTTTTGCGTTGCTGCGTCAGCAACAGAGAGGCGCATTCTACGCACCACCTTTTACTCCGTCAAGCATTTTCGAGAAAAACTTTTTAACCCTCAAATTTGCCTGACTTTTTGCCTCTTTGCACATATAACCAGTTGATTTAACTAGTTATTTTTGTCTGCGCCAAGCAGCGAAGGAGGCGAATTATATAGACCTCAGCGAGGGCGTCAAGCGCTTTTTACTGCCTTTTTTAACAACAGACTCAAAAACCGCCCTCAACCCTCTGTTAACCCTAGGAAATCGTCACCCGCGCAAATCTGCGCTTGCCGACCTGAACCACCACCGAAGCCCCCTGGGGCAGCACCAGCCCCTTGTCTTCCACCTTCGCCCCATCAACCTTAACCCCGCCCGGAGCAATCATCCCCATCGCCTCCGACGAGGAGGTTCCGGACCAAGGGGGCTCATTGGCAATGAATTAAGGTGAAAGAATCAGGCCCTACCTATATAGATGTTGGCGCCCCACGCCATAGTCCGATCAAGCCACGTTTGCCGCGCTTCACTACTTTACCCAGTTCCCGCTCAGCCTCCCGCTGCAGGGGAGTGGATTTCTCCAGGTAAGCATTGCACGCAGCCCAGCATAGAGGAGTCACCAACACCGCGGCTACCGCCCTCCCCCCATCGACCCAGGTCACCAGACTCTCGTCCGGCCGTCCCCAGGACGCTGCGACCAGGTCCATGGCTTCGTCCCGGGGCACACCAAGCGTCACCAGGGCATCAAAGGCCGAGTGATGCTGGGAGCAGATAACTGCCGGGAAATAATATTGAGGAGCGGAAGCCATGGGCGGCTTTCTAGCACGCCCCACCATCCCAGGCAATGCAGGCCGCGGGCGGCGCGCAGGAATCGCCCTTGTCCTTACCCCACTGGCGGGGCACAATCTTCCCCCCGACAGGAGCTTGAGCTTATGAAATACGACGTCGTGATCGTCGGCGGCGGCCTGGCCGGCCTCGCCCTCGCCTGCGCCCTGCGTGACTCCCGCCTAAAAATCGCCTTGGTAGAGGGCCGCGCCCCGACCCGGCCAGAAGGCTGGGATGCCAGGATTTACGCCATCAGCCCCGCCAACGCCAGCTTTCTAGTGGACATTGGCGTGTGGAAACATTTGGATCCGGCCCGCATCGCCCCGGTAAGGGCCATGGCAGTACACGGTGACGGGGACAGCCGTCTGGATTTTTCCGCTTACGAGACCGGCGTCGCCGAATTGGCCTGGATCGCGGAGTCCTCTCTCATGGCCGGCGAGCTCTGGGAGAACGTCAAGCGCCAAGGCAATGTGGACCTCTTTTGCCCGGCCAAGCCTCAGGATCTGGAATTCCGCGCCGATGCAGCCCTACTGCACCTCGAAGATGGCACCAGCCTCTCCGCCCGCCTGGTGGTTGGTGCCGACGGTAGGGAGTCCTGGGTTCGCAACCGGGCTGGCCTAGCCGCCCATTACAGTCCCTATGGGGAAATGGGCGTAGTCGCCAATTTCAATACCACCCAGGCACACCGGGACGTGGCCTATCAATGGTTCCGGGACGATGGCGTCCTGGCCTACCTGCCCTTGCCCGGGAACCGCATGTCCATCGTCTGGTCCACTCCGGATGTTCACGCCCAGGAATTGCTGGCCTTGCCACCCGCCGAGTTCTGCGCCCGAGTGGCGGCAGCCGGTAATCACACCCTGGGTGACCTGGAGTTGATTACCCCCCCGGCGGCCTTCGCCCTCAAGCTGATGCGCGTTCCCCAACCGGTAGCGCCACGCCTCGCCCTGATTGGCGACGCTGCCCACGGCATTCACCCCCTCTCTGGCCATGGCATCAACCTGGGCTACCGGGATGCCCAGACCCTGGCCCAGATCCTGTGCGAATGCCCGGCCTGGCGAGACATTGGTGAGGAACGGCTGCTCGCCCGCTACCGTCGCGCCCGCCGGGAAGAGGTCACCCTGCTGCAAACCACCACGGATGGGCTACGTCGCCTGTTCCGCGAAAATCTGCCGGGTCTCAAGACCCTGCGCAATGCCGGCATGAACCTGCTCAATCGCCAGCCCATCGTCAAGAGCGCCCTGGTGCGCTACGCCCTCGAATCCTGAACCGGAGTCCATCCCATGCTAAACAAGCTGTTGCCCATCGCCTGCCTGAGCCTCGCCGCCCTGGCCCTTCCCGCCCACGCCGACGAAGCTTCCGTAAAGAAAACGGTGGAAGCCAAGATTGGCGCCAAGGTGGAAAGCGTCACCAAGGCCGGCTACCTGGGCCTCTACGAAGTCTATGCGGACGGCCAGATGCTCTACACGGACGAGAAGGTCTCCGTGCTCCTGCTGGGCAATCTGATCGATGCCAAGACCATGCAGAATGTCACCGGCGAACGGCTGAAGAAGCTGAGCGCAGTCAAGGTTTCCGACCTGCCCTTGGAATTGGCGGTGAAGCAGGTGCGCGGTGACGGCAAGCGCGTCCTGGTGACCTTCGAGGATCCCAACTGCGGCTATTGCAAGCGTCTGGCCAAGGATCTGGCCAAGCTCGATAACGTGACCATTTACACCTTCCTCTACCCCATCCTGTCCCAGGATTCCGTCGAAAAATCCAAGCAGGTGTGGTGCGCCCCCGATCGCGTCCGGGCCTGGAACGATCTCATGGCCGAGGGCAAGACCGGCAGCAACCGTACCGATTGCGACACCAGCGGCGTGCAGAAATCCTTCGAACTGGGACGCAAGCTCAATGTGACTGGCACCCCGACCCTGGTGTTCGCCGATGGCGAGCGCTTCCCGGGTGCAGTTCCCCTGGCCAAGATTGAAGAAAAGCTGAAGAGCCTCAGCAAGTAAGCCTGGCTTTTCCAGCCAAGAGGCCGCCGCCCCGACTAAGGGGATGGGCGGCCTCTTTCTTTTTACCCAGGCATTGGCTCCGACTCAGGCCGCCGAGACCTTGAACTGCCCCACCAGTTGATCGAGGGTACGAGCAGCACCGCAGGTCAGCGCGGTAGTTCGTCCAGCGGCATCGACGGATTGGCGAACCGCCTCGGCAGCCGCCGCAATATCCTCTACACGGCTGCCGGTAGCCTGGGTCGCCGCCTCCAGTTCGTCGATAGTGGCAAACAGGTGCTCCAGGATGTCCTGAATCTCCCGCTTGTCGGTGGCGGCCTCGGTGGCCAGGCGCAAGCCCTCCTCCAGATCCTGCATGCCGTTATCCATGCTGCTCACGGCCTCTTCGGCCCGGCTCTGCACCGCACCGATCATGGCCGCAATCTCATGGGTGGACTGGCTGGTACGCTCGGCCAACTTACGCACCTCGTCCGCCACTACAGCAAAGCCCCGCCCCTGCTCCCCGGCCCGGGCTGCCTCGATGGCGGCATTCAGGGCCAGCAGGTTGGTCTGGCTGGCAATGGCGTTGATCACCGTGACGATACGGCCGATTTCGGCAGTGCTGGCTTCCAGATCACGGATGGTCCGGGTTGCCCCACCCACGGATTCCAGAATGCTGGAACTGCGTGCCTGGACCAGTTCGAACTGGCGCCGGGTGTCCGCCGTCACCAACTGCACGGCTTCACGCATAGCCTCCACCTTCTGGTTGGCAGCGTTGATATCCTGGGCTTGGGCGGCGATGGACTCCTGAGTGGCGCGCATTTCCGCTACCATGCTCCCCGTCGCTTGCCCCGTCTGGCGGCTTTTCTCCTGCAAGGCCGCATTGGCGCCGCCGATCTCGCCGGAGGTATGTATCACCCGGCTGATGATCTGCTCCAGGTTATCAATGAAGCTGTTGATCCATTGGGACATCACCGCCGTTTCATCACTCCGCCCCTCCGCCCGGGGCAGGCGCTGACTCAGATCGCCCCCGCCTTCGGCAATGGAGCGCAGCACGCCGCTGGTTTCCCTCAGGCGCCGGCTCAAGGGCCCCATACCCAGGCGATGGAAAACAAAGCCACCACTTATTGCCAGCGTCAGATCCAATAGCCGGACCGTCAGCCCCGACAGACCCAACAGTTCCTGGGCACCAAAGCCCAAGGCCCAGGCCAGGACCACCACGATCCAATACAGGCGCTGCAACTGGAACGCAACGCCGCGATAGCGGTAGACCTCCTCCAGGTCCGCCTCGCACATCATGCCCCACTCGTCCGGAGAACCCGGCAGACGGAAGGTGACGCCCTTGCCCACCACCGGTACGTGACGGTAGTCGGAATACCCCGGGTAGGTGACAAACAGATTCTGGCCGCGGCGGATAGTCTCCCGCACCCCCGGATGGAGCTGGCGGGTGGCCGGGTCGTTGAACACCAGCTCCAACTCGGTATGAGCCCGCACCCGCACCGTGCCATAGTCAGTACGCACCCCCTGCTTGAGGTTATCCCCCAAGGAGAAGGTGGCATCCTCGAAGCGGGAGCGGGACAGGGCGGTACCCGGCACGATGCTCGGATCAAAGCCAGCCCTGACCATGAACAGGTAGTTGTCCCCAGACTCATGGAAGATGTGCCCCGCCTCCCGCTGAATCAGGTCTCCCAGCACATCGTTGGGCACCCGGCCACAGACGGCTCCCACCACGGCACCATTCACCACCAGGGGCTGGTAGAACATCAGGGTAACCGCGTCATGGAAGCGGGAGGAAGAAGGAGGCAAGGCCCCGGTCACCGGGTCGACGTAGGGACCATGCAAGAAGGGCGCCTTGAGGCCTGCCGCCACGGCCTTGGCGGCCAGATCCCGGGCTCCCACCCTGGCAGCATGGGTGGATTCCAGCACCTGACCCTGAGTATCGATGACGAACAGTTCGGAAAAGTCCCGGGCAGAGCCCTTCTTCTCCTGCAACAGCTGCCGGGGCATGGCCGGATGGGCGCCCCCAAGATCGCTGGCCAGGGTATCCAGGTCATGCCAGCACTGCTCGGCCCAGGCCTGCAGAATACGCACCCGGGTGTTGGCAAAACCTTCGAAAGCCTGCTCCAGAGCCGGGTAACGATCACGATTGAGGTAGGTGGCCCACCCCATCGCCAACTTGCCCGTCTTCCCAAACCAGGGCAACCAACGCCGCTCCGCCATGGACAGGGCCATGGAAGGACTCTTCAACATAATCTCTCCGCAATTCAATTTTCTTATGAGAGATCACTAGCAAGAGCGGTGCCACACAAACTAGCTTTAGTTCATTGATCTAAAACAAATATTCGTAATACATAAGGCAGAGAGGCGCACCATTAATGTGCATTAATCGCCGGCCTGCTCAAATCCCGTCGGGGAACCGACAAGAAAAAGGCCCGGGAGAACCCGAGCCTTTGCCAGAACAGATCACCATCAAGATGGGCCGTACCACCCCAGGGGCGCACGCCCCCTAGAGTTCACAACTCCCACCGATCGCAGCCACACCGGCCCGGGCAACCTGCGCATCCTGGGGTGCCTTGACGCCAGAGATCCCGATGCCACCGACAATTTCCCCTCCGACAACCACCATCTCCCCACCTTCGAGGGGAGAAATCGGCATGGCCAGAGCTGCAAAACGGCCGTTATTCACCATTTCCTCCAGGGCCTTGCTGGATTTTCGGGACAGCACCGTGGCCCGCGCCTTCGCCGGAGCAATCTCGGCACTCATCAGGGGAGCACCGTCCAGCCGCTGCAACAGCAACAGGTGACCGCCATCATCACAAACGGCGACGGTCACCGGCCAGCCATTGCGCTGAGCCTCCTGGGCAGCACCATCGGCGATACGGCGGGCATCCTCCAGCGTCAGCACCTGTTTCGTTTTCATCAGAATTCTCCTCACTCAGAACAACCCGGGCAGCCCTTGGGAAATAGATCCCGGTCGAAGCATCAACCGGCCACCAAAGGAGCGCAGGGTGCCACCGAGCAGGGCTCCCGCCTATCGGTGAAAACCCTGCATCACAACGCCCCAAGGGAGGCGAACTTTCCGCCATAGCCCGCCAAGACGGGGAAAGGAGGCTGGCATGGGCAATAGAAACAGCCCCCGGCGCCAAGACCATGGACGTAAAAAAGCCCAGCTCGCAAGCTGGGCTTTCCTTCAAGCGGAAGCTTTACCGCAGCTCCCCAACGGGTCAGGCACTTACCACATGCTCTCCCGCTCGGCCGAGGAGGAAATTTTGTGAATCGAAAGGTCGGCACCTTCGAATTCCTGCTCCGCATCCAGACGAATACCCAGAGTGGCCTTGATCAGGCCATACACTGCACCGCCGCCAATCAGGGCAGTAACGATAGCCAGCAGGGTCATCACCAGCTGGGAGCCGAAAGCCACGCCCCCGGCTCCGCCCAGGGACTCCAGGCCGAAGATGCCGGCGGCGATGCCGCCCCAGGCACCGCAAAGACCATGGAGAGGCCAGACACCGAGCACGTCGTCGATTTTCCAGCGGTTCTGGGTCAGGGTGAACATATAGACGAACAGGGCGCCGGCAACACCACCGGTGACCAATGCACCAAGCGGGTGCATCAAGTCGGAACCGGCACACACCGCCACCAGACCGGCCAGGGGACCGTTATGCACGAAGCCCGGGTCATTCTTGCCCAGCACCAGCGCGACCAGGGTGCCACCCACCATGGCCATAAGGGAGTTCAGGGCCACCAGGCCGGAAATCTTGTCCAGGGTCTGGGCGCTCATGACATTGAAGCCGAACCAGCCCACGGCCAGGATCCAGGCCCCCAGGGCGAGGAAGGGAATGGAGGACGGCGGATGGGCGCCGGCGATGCCGCCATCCTTGTGGTAACGGCCGCGGCGGGCCCCCAGCAGCAGCACGGCGGGCAGGGCGATCCAGCCCCCCATGGCATGCACCACCACGGAGCCGGCAAAGTCATGGAATTCGGCGCCAAAGGTAGCCTGCAGCCATTCCTGGATGCCGTAGGCGTGGTTCCAGGCGATCCCCTCGAAGAAGGGATAGACGAAGCCCACCAGGAGGAAGGTGGCCGCCAACTGGGGATTGAACTTGGAGCGCTCGGCAATGCCACCGGAAATAATGGCCGGGATGGCCGCGGCAAAGGTGAGCAGGAAGAAGAACTTGGTCAGTTCAAACCCGTTGTTTTCCATCAGGGTATGGGCCCCGTGGAAGAAATGCACCCCGTAGGCGATGCCGTAACCAATGAAGAAATAGGCCAGGGTGGACACGGCAAAATCCGAGAGGATTTTGACTAGGGCATTGACCTGGTTCTTCTTGCGCACGGTGCCCAGCTCGAGAAAGGCGAAACCGGCATGCATGGCGAGCACCATAATGGCGCCCAGCAGGACGAAAAGGGTATCCGATGCGGACTTGTAGGCTTCCATGGTGCCTCCGGAAAAATTGATGCACCAAGAAAGCAAACCTTGTTCCAGGACGACTATCCAGTTAATTCATGGAGTTATAAAACGCCCTAAAAAACCATTGCACCGTTATTGTGCGCACATGACATTGGCGCAACGCATTGGTGCATTGCGCACGATGATGGTGCTAATCCCTACTTGGGGCCCAGCCCCGGGGGCAGCAGCACCCACATCTGCCCGGACTGCTTCATTTTTCCAGCCATAGCCCCGGCATCCGGACCGTAGCCCCAGAAGAAGTCCGCCCGCACCACACCCTTGATGGCACCGCCGGTATCCTGGGCCAGCATCAGGCGGCGCAGGGGTTGATTGCTGTTGGGGCGGGTAGCGGACAGGAACACCGGCGCCCCCAGGGGGGTGCTGCGCTGATCCACGGCGATACTGCGCTCCGGCGTCAGGGGCACACCCAGGGCACCGATGGGGCCCTCATTGGCCGGCAGGTCCAGTTCGCGGAAAAAGACGTAGCTGGGATTGGCGTTGAGCACTTCGTTGACCTTGGCCGGATTCGCCCGGGCCCAGGCCTGGATGCCCTGCATGCTGGCCTGCTCCGCCTTCAGCTCGCCCCGCTCGATCAGCACTCGGCCAATGGACTGGTAGGGATGGCCGTTCTGGTCGCCGTAGCCCACCCGTACCACGCCGCCGTCGGGCAGCTTGATCCGGCCCGAGCCCTGGATCTGCAGGAAGAAAAGCTCGATCGGATCCTCCACCCAGGCCAGGGCCTTGGCCTTGAGGTTGTCCTCCCGGGCCACCAGTTCAGCCCGGGACCAGTAGGGCACCACCCGGCGGCCCTGCAGCCGGCCCCGCAGCCGATAGTTTTTCAACTCCGGCACCACCTCGCTGAGGTCGATGGTAAGCAGGTCTTCCGGCACCCCGAAGATGGGGAAGGGGTAAAGCTTGCCCCG
>DATEZY010000148.1:0-13229 GCA_035255085.1 Azospira sp.
CCGCCCCAGTGGCTGTCCACCCACCCTTCCCACGAAAGCCGCATCGCCGAATTGCGCCTTTATGCCGAGCGGGTTAATCCCCTCTATGAGGCTGCCCACAAGGGGCGTTGAGGGTGCCGCAGCGGCTGACATGGGCAAAGCGGGTGTGACATAATCGAAACTTTTACTGGCCGAATCTCGCTGACTCTCGGCCGGTTCCTGGCCCCTGATTTTTGGCCCCTTTTTCGCCGGATATGGATATGTTGCAGACCCTTTACGACAAGCTCTGGCAGAGCCATGTGGTGCATGAAGAAGCCGATGGCACCGCGCTGATTTACATCGACCGCCATCTGGTGCACGAAGTGACCAGCCCCCAGGCCTTCGAAGGCCTCAAGCTGGCTGGCCGCAAGCCCTGGCGCATTTCTTCCATCGTTGCCACCGCCGACCACAACACCCCCACCGATCACTGGGATGAGGGCATCAAAGACCCCATTTCCCGGCAGCAGGTGGAAACCCTGGATGCCAACATCCGCGAATTCGGCGCCCTGGCCTACTGGCCCTTCAAGGATGCGCGCCAGGGCATCGTGCACGTGGTCGGTCCGGAAAACGGTGCCACCCTGCCCGGCATGACCGTGGTGTGCGGCGACTCCCACACCTCCACCCATGGCGCCTTCGCCTGTATGGCCCACGGCATCGGCACGTCCGAGGTGGAGCACGTGATGGCCACCCAGTGCCTGATCCAGAAGAAGTCCAAGTCCATGCTCATCCGCGTCGAGGGCAAGCTGGGCAAGGGCGTCACCGGTAAGGACGTGGCCCTCGCCATCATCGGCAAGATCGGCACTGCCGGCGGTACCGGCTACGCCATCGAATTCGGCGGTGCCGCCATTCGCGGCCTGTCCATGGAAGGCCGCATGACCCTGTGCAACATGGCCATCGAGGCCGGTGCCCGCATGGGCTTCGTCGCCGTGGACGAGACCACCATCAATTACCTGAAGGACCGCCCCTTCTCGCCTAAGGGCGATGCCTGGGAAAAGGCCGTGGCCTACTGGCGCACCCTCAAGTCCGACGAGGGCGCCCAGTTCGATCGCGTGGTGGACCTCAAGGCCGAGGAGATCCAGCCCCAGGTGACCTGGGGTACCTCTCCCGAAATGGTGGTGCCCATCGGAGCCACCGTGCCCGATCCCGCCAAGGAAACCGATCCGGTCAAGCGCGAGGGCATGGAGCGGGCCCTGCAGTACATGGGCCTGACGCCCAACCTGGAAATCAAGAAGATCGCCATCGACAAGGTCTTCATCGGTTCCTGTACCAATTCCCGCATCGAGGACCTGCGCGAAGCCGCCGCCGTGGTGCGTGGCCGGCAGAAGGCCGCCAACGTCAAGCTGGCCCTGGTGGTGCCCGGCTCCGGTCTGGTCAAGCGCCAGGCCGAGGCCGAAGGTCTGGACAAGATTTTTGTCGCTGCCGGTTTCGAGTGGCGTGAGCCTGGCTGCTCCATGTGCCTGGCCATGAACGCCGACCGGCTGGAACCGGGTGAGCGCTGTGCCTCCACGTCCAACCGCAACTTCGAAGGCCGGCAGGGTCCCGGAGGGCGTACCCACCTAGTGAGCCCGGCCATGGCGGCAGCGGCGGGCATTGCCGGCCACTTCGCCGACGTGCGCGACGTTCTCTGATTTTCCGAGGAACCAAATGCAAGCATTTACCAAACTCGACGGTCTGGTGGCCCCCCTCGACCGTAACAACGTCGATACCGACGCCATCATCCCCAAGCAGTTCCTCAAGTCCATCAAGCGTTCCGGCTTCGGCCCCAACGCCTTCGACGAGTGGCGCTACATGGATCACGGCGAGCCGGGCATGGACAACTCCAAGCGGCCCCTGAATCCCAATTTTGTGCTCAACCAGGCCCGCTACCAGGGCGCCTCCGTGCTCTTGACCCGCAGCAACTTCGGCTGCGGCTCCTCCCGGGAGCACGCTCCCTGGGCGCTGCTGGACTACGGTTTCCGCGTCGTCATCGCCGAATCCTTCGCCGACATCTTCTTCAACAACTGCTTCAAGAACGGCATCCTGCCCATCGTCCTGCCCAAGGCCGAGATCGATGCCCTGTTCGGCCTCACCGAATACACCCCGGGTTTCAAGCTGGTGGTGGATCTGGAGCAGAAGAAGGTGATTCGTCCCGACGGCCATGCCATTCCCTTCGAGGTGGATGCCTTCCGCCGCGAATGCCTGCTCAACGGCTGGGACGACATCGGCCTGACCCTGCGCCACGCCGACAAGATCAAGGCCTTCGAGGAACGTCGCCGCGCCGAGCAGCCCTGGCTGTTCGCCTGATTTACCGACGCTGTCCGAGTTACTACCGCGGCCTGCCGACTAATGTCGGGGCCGCGTTTTTACGAGAGAGAAAATGAGCAAGAAGATTTGTGTGTTGCCCGGTGACGGCATCGGTCCCGAAATCACGGCCGAGGCCGTGCGCGTGCTGGAAGCCCTGAACCTGGGCTTCGAAATGGAAACCGGCCTGCTGGGCGGTTGCGCCGTGGATGCCACCGGCAACCCCTATCCGGAAGCGACGCAAAAGCTGGCCCAGGAAGCCGACGCCATCCTGTTGGGTGCCGTGGGCGGCCCGAAGTGGGATACCCTGCCCCGGGAACAGCGCCCCGAGCGCGGCCTCTTGGGCATCCGCAAGCAGCTGGGCCTGTTTGCCAACCTGCGTCCGGCCATCCTCTACCCGGAATTGGCCAATGCCTCCACCTTGAAGCCCGAAGTGGTGTCCGGCCTGGATATCCTGATCGTGCGCGAACTGACCGGCGACATCTACTTCGGTCAGCCCCGGGGTATCGAAGAGCGCGAGATCGACGGTAAAAAGCAGCGCTTCGGCTTCAACACCATGCACTACAGCGAATCCGAAATCCGCCGCATCCTGCGCGTGGCTTTCGAGGCCGCCCGCAAGCGCAACAAGAAGCTGTGCTCGGTGGACAAGATGAACGTGCTGGAAACCACCCAACTGTGGCGCGATATCGCCATCGAGCTGGCACCGGAATACCCCGACGTGGAACTTTCCCACATGCTGGTGGATAACGCCGCCATGCAGCTGGTGCGCGCTCCCAAGCAGTTCGACGTGATGGTCACCGGCAACATGTTCGGCGACATCCTGTCCGACGAGGCTTCCATGCTCACCGGCTCCATCGGCATGCTGCCCTCTGCTTCCCTGGACGCCAATAACAAGGGTCTCTACGAGCCCTCCCACGGTTCCGCTCCGGACATCGCCGGCAAGGGCGTGGCCAATCCCCTGGCCACCATCCTTTCCGCCGCCATGATGCTGCGCTACACCTTCAACATGGAAGAAGCTGCCGTCAAGGTGGAAAACGCCGTGAAGAAAGTGCTGGCCCAGGGTTACCGCACCGGCGACATCTACGAACCGGGCACCACCAAGGTGGGCACCAAGCAGATGGGCGACGCCGTCCTGGCTGCCCTGTAATCTAAGGGAAATCCTTGTTGGCGGCGGGGTCGTAAACCTCGCCGCCTGTGATACCGTTACATATTCATTAAGTTCTTACCCAAGGAAGCAGTGATGAAGCGAGTTGGTCTGGTTGGTTGGCGCGGTATGGTCGGTTCCGTCCTCATGCAGCGCATGGTGGAAGAGGGTGATTTCGCCCATATTGAACCGGTGTATTTCTCCACTTCCAACGCCGGCGGCAAGGCTCCGGTGTTCGGCGGAAAGGAAGCGGCTGCTCCCCTGCAGGATGCAACTTCCATCGATGCCCTGAAAGCCTGCGACATCATCATCACCTGCCAGGGTGGCGATTACACCAAGGAAGTCTTCCCCAAGCTGCGCGCTGCTGGCTGGAACGGCCATTGGATCGACGCCGCCTCCGCCCTACGCATGGCTGACGACGCCGTGATCATCCTGGATCCGGTGAACAAGAATGTCATCGAAAACTCCCTGGCCAAGGGCGGCAAGAACTGGATCGGCGGCAACTGCACCGTCTCCCTGATGCTGATGGGCCTGGGCGGTCTGTTCCAGAACGACCTGATCGAGTGGGCCACCTCCATGACCTACCAGGCTGCTTCCGGTGCCGGCGCCCAGAACATGCGCGAACTGATCGCCCAGATGGGGACCATCCACGCTTCCGTGGCTGACCTGCTGGCGGATCCCTCTTCCGCCATCCTGGAAATCGACCGCAAGGTGGCCGAAACCATCCGTTCCGACGCCTTCCCCAAGAAGAACTTCCGCAACACCCCCCTGGCTGGCAGCCTGATCCCCTGGATCGACGTGCCTTACGAGAACGGCCAGTCCAAGGAAGAGTGGAAGGGTGGTGCCGAGTGCAATAAGATCCTGGGTAAGCCCGCCTTCCGTAGCCAGGGCTCCATCCCCATCGACGGCCTGTGCGTGCGCATTGGCGCCATGCGCTGCCACTCCCAGGCCCTGACCATCAAACTGAAGAAGGATGTGCCCCTGGACGAGATCAGCGACATGCTGGCCAAGGCCAATCAGTGGGCCAAGGTGGTGCCGAACGACCGGGAAATTTCCGAGCGTGAGCTGACCCCCGCTGCCGTTACCGGCACCCTGACCGTGCCGGTCGGCCGTCTGCACAAGATGGCCATGGGCCCCGAGTACCTGGCTGCCTTCACCTGCGGCGACCAGCTGCTGTGGGGCGCCGCCGAGCCCCTGCGCCGCATGCTGCGCATCCTGCTCGAAGCCTGATTCCAGCGAGGCTGAACCCAAGAACCGGGGCCCTGTGCCCCGGTTTTGTTATCCAGAGGGGATAAATACATCAGAATGAAGATTAGCTTGCATGGCTAACTTGCTGATGTTATTTTAAATGTTCTAAATTCCGACGCTCAGGGTGCGCCGTGGCCAAAATTAAAGAAACCAATATGAAAATCCGTGCCTCGCTTCTGGCAACCGCGCTTGCGTGCATGCCCTTTGCGGCGGACGCGGCAGGGTTGGGAAAGATCACCGTTTATTCCGCGCTGGGGCAACCTCTGCGGGCTGAAGTGGAAGTGTCGGCAACCAAGGCCGAGCTTTCCGGCATGGTTGCCAAGCTCGCTTCCCAGGACGCCTTTCAGCAGGCCGGAATCGACTACGCTACCACCCTGCTCGGGATCAAATTTGCCATCGACCAACGTCCAGGTGGGCAGACGGTCATCCGTCTGAGCTCGGAGCGGCCGGTTAACGACCCCTTCGTCGACATGCTGGTGGAACTCAATTGGCCATCCGGCCGCCTGGTACGGGAATACACTTTCCTCCTCGATCCGCCGGAAATGGCCCCCAAGGCCATGCCCCAGGTGTCGACCGTGGAAGCGAAGGTGCCGCCCAAGGGCTTTGAGACCCGCCCCCTGGCCGAATCACCCGCGGCCCCGTCGGTAGAAGAGAAGCCCGCCAAGGTCGCTAAGTCGGCCAAGGCTGGCAAGGCCCGGGTCAGCGAAGCGCCGAAGGAAACTCAAGCCAAGCCGGCGAGCGAAGCCGGTAGCATTGAAGTCAAGCGTGGCGATACCCTGCGTAAGCTGGCGAACGAAAACCTGCACGAAGGCGTGTCCCTGGACCAGATGCTGGTGGGGCTGTTCCGTGCCAATAAGGACGCCTTTGATGGCGCCAATATGAACCGTCTCAAGGCTGGTCGCATTCTGACCGTGCCGGACAAGGACAGTGTCGCCGCCGTTTCCGAAGGCGAAGCGAAGAAGATTGTCGTGGCCCAGTCTGCCGACTGGAATGCCTATCGTCGCAAGCTGGCCGGGGCGGTTGCCCAGGGGGCGGGCAAGGACGAGGCCGGTGCCCAGGCGGCGGCTGGCAAGATTACTGCCAAGGTGGAAGACAAGGTCGCTCCCGCCGCCGAGAGCAAGGATCAGGTCAAGGTCTCCAAGACCGAAACCGGCCGCGGCGGGAAGCCTGGCGCCGGCAAGGGCTCGGAAGAGGATCGTATTGCCAAGGACAAGGCGCTCAAGGAAGCCAATGAGCGTGCGGCCGCCCTGGAAAAGAACGTGGGTGACCTGCAGAAGCTGGCAGAACTGAAGAATCAGAATATGGCAGAGCTGCAGAAGCAGGCAGCCGCCAAGGCACCGGCGGCTGCCACTGCTGCCCCGGCTCCGGCACCTGCGGCCAAGCCGGTAGAACCTCCCAAGGTAGCGGAGGCCGCTAAAGCCGTTGAGCCGCCCAAGCCGGCGGAAGCGGCGCCTGCCGCTCCGGTTGGCGCTGAAGCCGCCAAGCCCGAAGCCGCTCCGGTACCGGCGCCGACTCCGGTAGCCGAGCCGCCTAAGCCTGTGGAAGAAGCTCCTAAGCCCAAACCCAAAGTTGTGGCTCCGCCTCCGCCGCCGGAAGAGCCGAGCATCATCGATACGCTGCTGGACAACTCCTTGCCCCTGGCCGGTGGTCTGGCCGCTCTCCTGGGCTTGGGCGGCCTGTTCGCCTACCGCCGGCGTAAGCAGCAGGTGGTGGAAAGCACCACCACCCTGCCTCCGCCTTCGGACACCCTGGCCCAACCCAGTCTTGGCGCCAATTCCGTGTTCAAGAGCACGGGCGGCCAGAGCGTGGATACCTCCAATACGCCGGCCACCGACTTTAGCCAGGCTGGCCCTGGGACCATCGATACCGACGAAGTGGACCCGGTGGCGGAAGCCGACGTCTATATGGCCTACGGCCGGGATGCCCAGGCCGAGGAAATTCTCCTCGAAGCCATGCAGAAGGACCCCAAGCGCTTCGCCATCCACGCCAAGCTGCTGGAAATCTACGCCAACCGCAAGAACGTCAAGCAGTTCGAGCTCCTGGCCAGCGAGCTGTACGCACAGACCGGTGGTGTCGGCACGGAATGGGAAAAAGTGGCGGCCATGGGAAGCAAGCTCGATCCGAGCAATCCCCTCTATAGCGGTGCTTCTGCCTCCGGTGCTACCGCCGCTCCTGCCGCCGCTCCTGCCCCTGCCTTCGATCCGGAAGCCACCATGGTGGTCGGCGCCGGGAAGTCGATCGACACCTTCACCTTGCCCGGTGCCCATGCCGAGGAGCCAGCCGTCGTAGTGGCTCCGGCTGCTGCGCCGTTGCCTGAAGCCAAGCCCCCGGTGGTTGAGTCGGCCCCCCTGGCCGATTTGACGAGCCTGGATTTCGATCTCGGCCTCGGCGAAGAGCCGGCACCTGCACCGGCAGCCCCCGATCTGGATCTTGGTGTCGCCGAAGTGGAACAGGCGGCGATGCCCAATGTCCTGGATTTCGACCTGGACCTGGGCGCCGCCACGCCGGCGGAAAGCCCCTTGGCTGCTGCTCCAGCCCCCGAAGCTCCCGCCGCCATGGAATTCCATCTGCCCGAGATGGAGGTGGCCCCTGTCGCCGCCCCGGCCATGGAGGCTCCTGCTGCTGCCGAGAACATCATCGATTTCGACCTGGATCTGGGCGAGGCTGCCGCAGCTGAAGCGGAAGCACCCCGGGCCTTCGATCTTTCCGCCATCAATCTCGATCTGGAGGCAGCCGCTCCGGTGGAAGAGACCGTGGTCCTGCCCGAGTTGGCTGCGGAACCCGCCGCCGAGATTTCTTTTGAGCCGGTTCCGGCAGCTACTTCGGCGGCGCCGGCCGTTGCCGATCTGGCGGCTGGCACGCTAGAGCCCGAAGGCGATGCCCAGCGCTGGCAGGAAGTGGCCACCAAGCTGGATCTAGCCAAGGCCTATGAGGAAATGGGCGATATGGAAGGAGCCCGGGAGTTGCTGCAGGAAGTGCTGACCGAAGGCAATGCGGAGCAGCAGGAAAAGGCCCGCAGCCTCATGGAGAAAGTGGGTAGCTGATCGCTTGGACAGGGGGGGGCGGTACGCCGCCACCCTCTGCTGACTCCAGCCACCCAATCGCCGCAGTCCGGTTATGCCGGCTGCGGCGTTTTGTTTTAAAGTTCCGCTTTTGCCCCTCCTAACTCCTCCCAACTTATTTGGCTTTGCCCCCCATTCCGTGATCGCTGCCATCCATCCCGCCGTCCGTCTGTTGCTCTTCCTGGTTGCCGCCCTGGCGGCCCAGGTGCTGGCCCCCTGGGCCTGTGTCGCCGGACTGGCCCTGGTCGCGCTTTGCCCGGGAGCAGCCCGGCGCGCCTGGATCTTGGCGCGGCGCGCCCGTTTTCTGCTTCTGTCCCTGTTCCTGATTTTTGCCCTGGGGACTCCGGGGGCGCCGCTTTTTTCCGCTGGCGACTGGCTCACCCGGGAAGGTGTTGCCCTCGGCCTGGAACATGGCTTGCGTCTGTTAGCGGTGCTGGCAGCGGTGGCTTGGTTGCTGGCCTCGACACCGCCGGCTGAACTGGCTGCCGGCTGTTATACCCTGCTCGCGCCGCTGGCACGGCTGGGCCTGCATCCGGAGCGGGCCGTGGCGCGCTTGCTGTTGGTGCTGCACTATGGCGAAACCCCCGCGACCCCGGGTGCCTGGAAACGCCTGCTGGTCGATAGCGACGGCCCGGTCGCTGCAGAGGCCGGAGAAGCGGTCAGCCTGCGCCTCTACTCCCTGGGGCTGGCCGACGCTGCGGTTGCCATGCTGGCCATTTCCTTGCTTTTTACTGCCTGGTGGTTGGATTGATCATGCGCATAGCCCTGGGTATCGAATATGACGGCAATGCCTTCCACGGCTGGCAGACCCAGCCCGGAGGCAAGACCGTGCAGGACCACCTGGAAAAGGCCCTGGCCCGGATTGCCGATGGGCCGGTGGCCACCACCTGTGCTGGACGCACCGATGCCGGGGTTCATGCCACGGCCCAGGTGGTGCATTTCGATACCGCGGTCCGGCGTCCCGATTCCGCCTGGGTGCGGGGCGTCAATGCCCATCTCCCCGACGGTGTGGCGGTACGCTGGGCCCAGCCGGTGGCCGAGGATTTTCATGCCCGCTTTTCCGCCCGGGGGCGGCGCTACCGCTACCTCCTGCTCAACCGTCCGGTGCGCCCGGGACTGGCCCAGGGCCGGGTGGGCTGGTTTCACACCCCCCTGGATGTGGAACGGATGAACGAGGCCGCCGTCCATCTCCTCGGCGAGCATGACTTCAGCGCCTTCCGGGCCGCCGAATGCCAGGCCAAGACTCCGGTGAAGGAGTTGCGGGAGGCCCGGGTGAGCCGCCAGGGTGATCTGGTGATTTTCGATTTCGAGGCCACGGCCTTCCTGCACCACATGGTTCGCAACCTGGTCGGCAGCCTGGTCTATGTCGGCAAGGGCAAGCATCCGCCGGCCTGGATCAGCGAGCTGCTGCAGGAGCGGGACCGCACCCGGGCAGCGCCTACCTTTGCCGCTGCCGGCCTCTACCTGGCAGGGGTTACCTATGAGCCCCACTGGGGCCTGCCGGCGGCTCCCCAACCCCCTCTTTCCTGGATCGTCTGATGCGCACCCGGATCAAGATTTGCGGCCTGACTCGCGAGGCGGATGTGCTGGCAGCCGTGACTGCTGGTGCCGACGCCATCGGCTTCGTCTTCTACCCGAAAAGCCCCCGTTACGTGAGCCCGGAGCGGGCAGCCCAACTGGCGGCCTTGCTGCCGCCCTTCGTTTCGGCGGTGGGGCTGTTCGTGAATGCAGCGCCGGAAGCGGTGGAAAGCACCCTGGCGCAAGTGCCGCTGCACGTCCTGCAATTCCATGGCGACGAGACGGAAAGCGAATGCCGGCGCTACTCCCGCCCCTATCTCAAGGCGGCCCGGATGAGGGCGGATCTGGATTTGGTACAATACGCGGCTAGCTACCCTTCGGCCCAGGCAATTTTGCTTGATGCCTTCGTCGAAGGTTACGGCGGCGGCGGTGAGGCCTTCGACTGGTCCCTCATTCCGCAGAACCTGGCCCGGCCCATCGTGCTTTCCGGTGGGCTGACCGCCGACAACGCCACCGAGGCCGTGCGCCGGGTCCGACCGGCGGCGGTGGATGTGTCTTCCGGCGTCGAGGTGGCCAAGGGAATCAAGGACCCGGCCAAGATCCGCGCCTTTGTCGCGGCAGTCCGGGCGGCCGATTGAATTGAACATGGGGCAGCAGCTGGCGGCAACCGCCGGTCTGCTTCCCGCAACGCTTTTAAGGCTTCTATGCGCAAACACACGGGCGGTCGCACGCGCAGTTGCTGGCGGCGCCATCTGGCGAACCACACCTGAGGCGGACGGTATTTTTCCGGTCCGTTTTTTCGTTTCGCCTTGAGGAGAATTTTGATGTCCGCCTATACCTTGCCCGACGCTACCGGCCACTTCGGCCCCTACGGTGGCGTGTTTGTGTCCGAAACCCTGACTGCCGCCATGGAGGAACTGAAGGACGCCTATGCCCAGGCCCAGCAGGATCCCCTGTTCCAGGCCGAGTTCGAATACGAACTCAAGCACTACGTCGGCCGTCCGTCCCCCATCTACCATGCCAAGCGCTGGTCCGGCCTCCTGGGCGGCGCCCAGATCTACCTAAAGCGGGAAGACCTGAACCATACTGGCGCCCACAAGGTAAATAACTGCATCGGCCAGGCCCTGCTCGCCCGGCGTATGGGCAAGCCCCGGGTGATCGCTGAAACCGGCGCCGGCCAGCATGGCGTCGCCACGGCCACGGTGGCTGCCCGTTACGGCATGGAATGCGTGGTTTACATGGGTTCCGAGGACATCAAGCGCCAGGCCGCCAACGTCTATCGCATGAAGCTGCTGGGGGCCACCGTGGTGCCCGTGGAATCCGGCTCCAAGACCCTCAAGGATGCGCTGAACGAAGCCATGCGCGACTGGGTCACCAACGTCGAGAACACCTTCTACATCATCGGCACCGTCGCCGGCCCCCATCCCTATCCCATGATGGTGCGGGACTTCCAGGCCGTTATCGGCGAGGAGGCCCTGGTGCAGATGCCGGAAATGATCGGCCGCCAGCCCGACTACGTCATCGCTGCCGTGGGTGGCGGCTCCAACGCCATGGGCATCTTCTATCCCTACATTCCGGTGGAGGGCGTCAAGCTCATCGGCGTCGAGGCCGCAGGGGAGGGCATGGATACCGACCGCCATGCCGCCAGCCTGCAGAAGGGCCGGCCCGGCGTGCTGCACGGCAACCGTACCTACCTGCTGCAGGACGAGAACGGCCAGATCATCGAAACCCACTCCATTTCCGCCGGCCTGGACTACCCTGGCGTCGGCCCGGAACACGCCTGGCTCAAGGATTCCGGTCGGGCTGACTACGTCGGTATCACCGACAGCGAGGCCCTTCAGGCCTTCCACGACCTGTGCCGCTTCGAGGGCATCATCCCCGCCCTGGAGTCCTCCCACGCCCTGGCCTATGCGGCCAAACTGGCGCCGACCCTGCCCAAGGACCAGGTGTTGCTGGTCAACCTGTCCGGCCGGGGCGACAAGGACATGCACACCGTCGCCGAAAAATCCGGCATCAAGTTCTGAGAGCCCGCCTGAGAGCCCATATCCATGTCCCGTATTCAACAAACTTTTGAAGCACTCAAGGCCCAGGGCAAGAAGGCCCTGATTCCCTTCATTACCGCCGGTGATCCCGATCCCTCCCTCACCGTGGAGCTGATGCACACCCTGGTGGATGCCGGGGCCGACGTCATCGAGCTGGGCGTGCCCTTCTCCGATCCCATGGCCGACGGCCCCACCATCCAGCGAGCCTCCGAGCGGGCCCTGCTGAAGGGCGTGAGCCTCAAGATGGTGCTGCAGATGGTGGCCCAGTTCCGCGCCAAGGATGCCAAGACGCCGGTGGTGCTCATGGGCTACGCCAATCCCATCGAAGCCATGGGTGTTGCCCCCTTTACTGCCGCTGCTGGCGCTGCCGGCGTCGATGGCGTGCTGGTGGTGGATTACACCCCGGAAGAGAGCGCCGAGTTCGCCCAAGCCATGGCGGCCCACAACCTGGATCCGATCTATCTGCTGGCGCCTACCTCCACCGACGAGCGCATCGGCCAGGTAGCCGAGGTGGCCCGGGGCTACGTCTATTACGTCTCCCTCAAGGGAGTTACCGGTTCCGGCAAACTGAACCTGGACGAAGTCGCCGAACGCATCCCAAAGATTCGCGCCCGCACCGGCCTGCCGGTGGGCGTGGGCTTTGGCATCCGCGATGCCGACACCGCCCGCCGCATCGCTGCGTTCGCCGACGCCGTGGTGGTGGGTAGCCGCATTATCGAAGAAATGGAAAACAACCCGGCCGACCAGGCCTGTGCCAAGGTGCACGCTCTGGTCGCCGACATTCGCCGCGGCATCGACGCGGCCTAGGGAGAATCACCATATGAGCTGGCTGCAGAAACTCCTGCCCCCCAAGATCAAGCGCGAAGGCGCTCCCCGCAAGTCTTCCCTGCCGGAAGGCCTGTGGCGCAAGTGCCCGTCCTGCGAGGCCGTGCTGTACGCCTCTGACCTGGAAAACAACCTGCACGTCTGCCCCAAGTGCGGCCACCACAACCGGCTGCGCTCCCGGGAACGCCTCAATCTGCTGCTCGACCAGGAAGGCCGCTTCGAGATCGGCGCCGAGGTGCTGCCGGTGGATAGCCTCAAGTTCAAGGACAGCCGCCGTTACCCCGAGCGCCTCAACGACGCCACCGAAGACACCGGCGAGACCGATTCCCTGGTGGTGATGCAAGGTGCCATCAAGACCTTGCCGGTGGTAGTGGCCTGCTTCGAATTCGATTTCATGGGCGGCTCCATGGGCTCCGTCCTCGGCGAGCGCTTTGTGCGCGGCGTGCGGGCGGCCCTGGAGCAGAACCTGCCCTTCATCTGCATCACTGCATCCGGCGGTGCCCGCATGCAGGAAGGCCTGTTCTCCTTGATGCAGATGGCCAAGACCACGGCTGCCCTGACCAAGCTCTCCGAAGCCGGCCTGCCGTTCCTCTCCGTCCTTACCGACCCGACCATGGGCGGCGTTTCTGCCTCCTTCGCCTTCCTCGGCGACGTGGTCATCGCCGAGCCCAAGGCCCTGATCGGCTTTGCCGGCCCCCGGGTGATCGAGCAGACGGTGCGGGAAAAGCTGCCGGAAGGCTTCCAGCGCTCCGAATTCCTGGTGGAAAAAGGTGCCGTGGACCTGATCGTCGATCGTCGCGAAATGCGCGACAAGATCGCCCAGCTCCTGGCCCTGCTGCAGAAGCTGCCGGCCGCCGCCTGATGACTAGCCAATTGGCCGAAGCCTGCCTCGGGGTGGGTTTCGGCTTTTGTTTTTCTGCCCATGCCTGAAAATCTCTCCCTCACCGCCTGGCTTGCCCATCTCGAATCCCTCCACCCCAAGGGCCAGGCCGGCATCGAACTGGGCCTGGAGCGGGTGGCCCGGGTCAAGGCTGCTCTCGGGCAGGCCCAGCACTGTCCGGTGATCGTGGTTGGCGGCACCAACGGCAAGGG
>DATEZY010000149.1:0-3972 GCA_035255085.1 Azospira sp.
GCCCGCCAGGGCATCCACCGCATCCTCCACGGCGCCGACGACCGGCTGCTGGTGGTGATCGGCCCCTGCTCCATCCACGATTACGATGCCGCCCTGGATTACGCCAAGCGTCTGCAAAAGGAAGCCGAGCGCCTGCAGGACGACCTGCTGGTGGTGATGCGCGTCTATTTCGAGAAGCCCCGTACCACCGTGGGCTGGAAGGGTCTGATCAACGATCCCCGCCTGGATGGCAGCTTCCGCATCAACGAAGGCCTGCGCCTGGCGCGCAAGATCCTGCTGGAGATCAACGAACAGGGGCTGCCCTGCGCCACCGAGTTCCTCGACACCATCACCCCCCAATACACGGCGGACCTCATCGCCTGGGGCGCCATCGGCGCCCGTACCACCGAATCCCAGGTGCACCGGGAACTGGCCTCGGGCCTTTCCTGCCCGGTGGGCTTCAAGAACGGCACCGACGGCAACGTGCGCATCGCCGTGGATGCGATCCGCGCCGCTTCCGCCCCCCACCACTTCCTGTCGGTGACCAAGGGCGGCCACTCGGCCATCGTCTCCACCGCCGGCAACGAGGACTGCCACGTCATCCTGCGCGGCGGCAAGGGCCCCAATTACGACGCCGCCAGCGTGGATGCCGCCTGCCAGGACATCGCCGCGGCCGGCCTGGCAGCCCGCCTGATGGTGGATTTCTCCCACGCCAACAGCCGCAAGCAGTACCAGCTGCAGGTGGAAGTGGCCGAGGATGTGGGCCGCCAGATCGCCGGCGGCGACGACCGCATCATTGGCGTCATGGTCGAGTCCCACCTCAACGAGGGGCGCCAGGACCTGTCCCCGGACCAGCCCTTGGCCTACGGCAAGAGCATCACCGACGCCTGCATCGGCTGGGACGATTCCCTCAAGGTGCTCGATACCCTGGCCCAGGCGGTGCGCGCCCGGCGCCTGGTCGAAGCGGCGGAATAAGCCTTGGCCGCCCCCCAGGAAAAGAAGCCCGCCGCCCGCAAGCCGGGCGCCGCTCCCGCCGTGGGCGAGGGCGGCAGCGACAGCACTGTTGCTGCCACGCCGCTGCAACAGCGCTTCTCGCCGCGCCACCTGGTGTGGGGGGCGGCGGCCCTGTTCTTCGTCTTCCGCCTGTGGCTGGCCGCGGTCATGCCCATCACCGGGGACGAGGCTTATTTCATCTACTGGGGTGCCGTGCCCGACTGGGGCTTCTACGACCATCCGCCCATGGTGGGCTGGTGGCTGGCCCCGCTGCTCCGCCTTTCCTGGGCCGAGTGGGTGGTGCGTCTGCCGGTGCTGCTGTTGCCCTTCGCCCTGGCGGCCCTGGTGGGCTGGCTGGTGCGCCGCGCCCCCATGGAGTTCGCCACCGAGCGGGGTTGGCTGGCCGCCTTGCTGGTGCTGTTCCTGCCGACCTCGGTGTGGAACATCTTCATTACCACTGACACGCCCCTGATTTTCTTCTCCCTGCTCGCCGTCGTTGCCTATGTCCTGGCCCTGGAACGGCCGGCGGGTAGCAAGGGCTGGTGGCTGCTGCACGCCCTGGCCGGCCTGGGGCTGGGCCTGGCCTTCCTCTCCAAGTATTTTGCCGTGCTCCTGGGGGTGGCCTTCCTCGTCCATACCCTGGTCGCCCGCCGCGACGAGGGCTGGAAGCGCTGGCTCGGCTTCGCCCTGCTCACCGCCGTGGCCCTCCTCGGCCCGGCCCTGAACATCTGGTGGAACTGCAGCCATTGCTGGGCCAACATCATGTTCAACCTCTACAACCGGCATGAGAGTTCCGGTTGGGGCAAGACCTGGACCACCCCCTTCCTCTACGTCGCCTCCCTGGCCTACGTGGCGACCCCCTTCATCTTTGCCTACCTGTGGAAATACCGGCAGGCGCTGAAGGACGCCGTGGCCCAGCCGGGCCTGGCCCGCACCACCCTGTGGCTGGTGAGCGTGCCCCTGGGGCTGTTCGCCGTCCTCTCCCTGGTCAAGGAAGTGGGCCTGCACTGGCTGCTCTCCTTCATTCCCCTGCTTTGCCTGCTGGCTGCCGTAGCCCTGCCGGTGGCCGCCCTGCGCCGCCTGGCGGTGTGGATGGGCGGCCTGGCGCTGCTGCATGTGGCGGCCATCGTCGTCGTCTCCCGCCTGCCCCTGTCCACCTGGGAAGACAGCCACCTCTACGATGGCATCGTCCTCACCTTCCGCAGCCAGGAGCTGCTGGAGCGTCTGGAGCCCTACGCCAACGACTATGTCTTCGCCTCCGACGGCTATTCCAATGCGGTGACCCTGGGCTACAACGCGCGGCGCTATTTCTTCGTCTTCGGCGTCGGTTCCTCCCACGCCCGCCACGACGACATCATGACCGACGTGCGCCAGCTGGAAGGCAAGAACATCCTGGTGCTGCGCAAGACCGAGCCCCAGCGGGAGGAGTACGCCCCCTATTTCCGCGAGGTGGAGATCCTGCCCTTCGAAGTGGAGGGGGTGATGTTCTACCAGGTGCTGGGCCGGGGCTTCGACTACGTTACCTACCGGGATCGGGTGCTGCGGGAGATCAAGCAGCGCTACTACCGTATCCCCAGCTTCCTGCCCATGACCGGCTGCTACTTCTGCGAGCGCTACTTCCCCGGCGAGGAGTGCCGCTGATGGCAGGGCTGACGCCCTACCTGAAGCTGCTGCGCCCACACCAGTGGGTGAAGAACGGCTTCGTCTTCGTCGGCCTGATTTTCGGCGAGGCCTTCAGCAACCTGGCCCTGCTTGGGCAGGTGGCCCTGGCCGCCCTGGCCTTTTCCCTGGCCGCTTCCAGCATCTATGTCATCAATGATCTGGCGGACCGGGAGAAGGACCGCCTGCACCCGGTGAAGCGCCATCGGCCCCTGGCGGCCGGCACCGTCAATGTCACCCAGGCCCTGCTCCTGGCCGGGGCCTGCCTGTTCGGCGCCCTGATGCTGGCTCATACGGTGTCCCTGGCGGTGCTGCTGATCGTCGCCGCCTACGCCGCCATCAACGTCGGCTACTCCATGGGCCTGAAGCACGTGGTGGTGCTGGACGTGTTCATCATCGCCGCCGGCTTCATGCTGCGGCTCCTGGCCGGCACCCTGGGGGTGGGCATTGCCCCGTCCAACTGGCTGCTGCTGTGCGGCCTGATGCTCACCCTGTTCCTCGGCTTCTCCAAGCGCCGGGCCGAGCTGGCGGCCATGAGCGGCAAGGGCGGCAGCCACCGCAAGGTGCTGGACGACTACGATCCGGCCCTGCTGGACCAGTTCATCACCGTCTGCGCCGGCGCCACCGTGGTGAGCTACAGCCTCTATACGGTGAGCCCGGAAACCGTGGCCCTGCACGGCACCACCAACCTGATGGTGACCGTGCCCTTCGTCGTCTATGGCATGTTCCGCTACCTGTTCCTGCTGCACCGGCGGGGCGGCGGCGGCGATACGGCGGCGGAACTGCTGCGCGACCGGCATCTGCTCCTGGCCTTCGGTGGCTGGCTGGGCACGGTGCTGTTCATCCTGGCCTAAGGGCCTGCCGCTCCCACCTCCTACTTCTACCTATCATTCCTGCCGGCCGGGTCCTGTCCCGGTCGCTCGGTCTCTCACTCCCCGCCCGGGGGAATAGCACCAATACCCGCAAGCCCAAACCCTCCGGGCCGACCCCCAGGCTCAGGGCGGCGCCGTGCAATTCGGCCACCCGGGCGACGATGGACAGGCCCAGGCCGCTGCCTTCGGCCCGGCCCGGGTCGAGGCGGGTGAAGCGGTGCAGGGCCCGTTCCCGTTCCGGTCCCGGAATCCCCGGACCGTCGTCGGTGACGCTCAGCAGGATCTTCTCTCCCCGCCCCGATGGCTCGCCTTCCCTGGTCAGACGCACCCAGACGTGGCCGCCGGGCCGGGTGTAGCGCACGGCGTTATCCAGCAGGTTGCGCAGCAGAATGCGCAGCAGGTCCGGGTTTCCCTGGATGCCATGGCGGCCCTGGCCTTCGAATTCCAGGCTGACGTTCCGGTCCAGGGC
>DATEZY010000150.1:0-2703 GCA_035255085.1 Azospira sp.
CAAGTACCACGTCACCGAACGGGCCCGCAAAGTGGTCAATGACGGCATGGATGTCATCGGCGGCAAGGGCATCTGCCTCGGCCCCTCCAACTTCCTCGGCCGCGCCTACCAGCAGATTCCCATCGGCATCACCGTGGAAGGCGCCAACATCCTTACCCGCAGCCTGATCATCTTCGGCCAGGGCGCCATCCGCTGCCATCCCTTTGTGCTGGCAGAAATGCAGTCGGCCCAGAAGAACGATCTGGTGGCTTTCGACAAGGCCCTGTTCGGCCACATGGGCTTCTCTGTCGGCAACGGCATCCGTGCCCTGGTGATGGGGCTGACCGGCTCCCACTTCGTCTCCGTCAATGCCAATGTGGCACCGGAAACCAAGCGCTACTACCAGCAGCTGACCCGCTTCTCCTCGGCCTTCGCCTTCCTTTCCGACGTCTCCATGCTGGTCCTGGGCGGCGGTCTGAAGCGCAAGGAAAAGCTCTCTGCCCGCCTCGGTGACATCCTGGCCCAGATGTACCTGATCTCCGCCACCCTCAAGCGCTACGAGGCCGAAGGTCGCCAGCAGGCTGATGCGCCCCTGATGCACTGGTCCATCTGGGATGCCATGTACCAGGCCCAGGAAGCTTTCGACGGCGTGCTGGCCAACTACCCCAACCGTCTGGTGGGTTGGTTCCTGAAGAAGGTCATCTTCCCCTTCGGTCATCCCTATGTGGTGCCCTCCGACGACGTGGGGCACCAGGTGGCCAAGGCCCTGATCTCTCCCAACGCCACCCGGGAGCGCCTGACCAGCGGCTGCTTCGTCGCCAAGACCGAAGCCGATGCCGTGGGCGCCATCGAACTGGCCCTGGCCGCCACCCTGGAAGCCGAGCCCATCGAGGCCAAGATCCGGGAAGCGGAGAAGAACGGCAAATTCGACGGCAACCCCCTCGCCAATGTGCGCGATGTGGCCGAGGCAGCCCATCAGGCCGGCGTGCTGACCGCGGCTGAGTACGCCGTGATCAAGCGGCGCAACGAACTGCGGGACATCGTTATCCGTGTCGATGACTTTGCTCCCGATTTCGGCTTGGCTGCGGCCCTCAACAAGCCGGAAGTGCGCAAGGCCGCCTGAGTTAACGCAACCGCCAACACAATCGCAATACCCGATCCCGGGGCGGCCCCAAGTGCCGACCCCGGGACGATAAAAAGTAGAAACACGTAACAGACAAAACCAAAGGAGAACAGACATGGCCCAGCAGCAAGCGTTTGAGCCGGTCTATGTGGTGGATGGAGCGCGCACCCCGTTCCTCAAGGCGAAGAATGGCCCCGGGCCCTTCTCGGCGGCGGATCTGGCGGTGCAGGCCGGGCGGGCGCTACTCGCCCGGCAGCCCTTTGCGCCGGAGGATCTGGACGAGGTGGTGCTGGGCTGTGCCAGCCCCAGCCCGGACGAGGTGAATATCGGCCGCGTCGCCGCCCTGCGCCTGGGCTGCGGCAACAAGGTGACGGGCTGGACGGTGATGCGCAACTGCGCCTCCGGCATGCAGGCCCTGGATTCGGCCATGGCCAACATCCAGTCCGGCCGTTCCGAGCTGGTCTTGGCCGGTGGCGTTGATGCCCTGTCCCGGGCCCCCCTGCTCTACAACGATGCCATGGTGTTGTGGTTCGCCGGCATGATGCAGATGAAGACCCTGGGCCAGAAGGCCGGGCACTTCCTCAAGCTGCGCCCCAGCGTGCTGCTCAATCCGGTGATCGGCCTGATGAAGGGGCTCACCGACCCGGTGGTGGGCCTGCTCATGGGCCAGACGGCGGAAAACCTGGCCTGGCGCTTCGGCATCAGCCGGGATGAAATGGATGCCTTCTCAGTACGTTCCCACCAACGCGTCATGGCTGCCCGGGCCAAGCAGGCCTTCGGCGAAATCGTACCCCTGGTGGGCAACGACGGCACCGTCTATGCCGAAGACGACGGCGTGCGGGCCGACGCCAGCATGGATGGCATGAAGAAGCTCAAGCCCTTCTTCGACAAGAAATACGGCCGGGTTACCCCGGCCAACAGCTCCCAGATCACCGACGGCGGTGCCTGGCTGCTGCTGGCTTCCGAGAGCGCCGTCAAGCGCTGGAACCTACAGCCCCTGGGGCGCATCGTGGATGCCCAGTGGGCCGGCCTCGATCCTTCCCAGATGGGCCTGGGCCCGGTGCATGCGGTGACCCCCATCCTGCAGCGCCACGGCCTGGGCCTCAACGATGTGGACCTGATGGAAATCAACGAGGCCTTCGCCGCCCAGGTGCTGGGCTGCCTCAAGGCCTGGGAAGATGATGCCTACTGCCGCGAGGAGCTGGGCCTGTCCGGTGCCCTGGGCAGTCTGGATCAGGACAAGCTCAACGTGGATGGCGGGGCCGTGGCCCAGGGCCATCCGGTGGGGGCCTCCGGCGCCCGCATCGTGCTGCACCTGCTCCATGCCCTCAAGGCCCGGGGTGGCAAGCGCGGTATTGCCAGCATTTGCATCGGCGGCGGCCAGGGCGGCGCCATGCTGGTGGAAACCTGCTGAGGCCGCCATGCGCATCGGCATCATTGTGGATTCCTGCTGCGACCTGCCCCGGCAGTTTTTGGACCAGCACGAGATCGTCGTCCTGCCCATCGGCCTGCGCATCGGCGGGGCGGTGATCCGGGACCGGCGCGACCCGGAGGAGACCCACCGCTTCTACGCCACCCACGTGGATCGCAAGAGCGAGGAC
>DATEZY010000151.1:0-2988 GCA_035255085.1 Azospira sp.
CTTCAGACGCAGCATCACGATCAGGATGTACAGCCCCAGGAGGGCGATCAGGCCCACCACGGCTTCGCGCCAACCCAGGCTGGAGGAAGCCAGCCAAGCGTCGAGGTTCATGGGGTTTGCCGTGCCTTGTCAGTCATGGGCACGTATTATGCCAGAGGCCTCCGGGGCGGCGGAGCTTCTTCGGCGGCGGCAAAAACGGGGCTTAAAAGGAGGCTTTCAAGCGGCCTGCTTGGCCCGGTAGAAATCCTTGCCGGCGATATAGACGGTGCGCTCGACGATGGTGTGCACCACGCCGTGGCGGTCTTTCAGTTCCACCGTGTAGGTGCGCTCGCACTCCCCGTCCCGGGCGACGATGTCGCGCACCGTAGCCACCTCGGCGGCATCGATATGGAACTCGGCGAACAGGGGGGCACGCCCCGGCTTGCGGTAGCGGATGGCGCCGGCCTTGTCCCAGATGATGTAGTCGTGGCCCAGCTGCAGGGCCAGCAGGGTGGGATGGAGGCCGTCGGTGGTAGCGAACAGGGCACCGCCGAACAAGGTGCCGACGGCGTTGCGGGTGCTGCGGTTGAGGGGCAGCTTGACGACGATGCGCTGCAGATCGGCGGAGACGTGGATGACCCGGCCGCCGGTGGCGCGCCAGGCGGGAAACCAGTTGAAGCCCCAGCGCACGAAGGCGGGGCGCCAGGAGAGGGGCAGCTTTTTCCACCACTTGGGCAGCATGGAAAACTCCTTGGGGATAAAGCGACGAAAGCGGTGGCGCCGCAACGCCCCGCCTCCTTTTTAATGGAACCGGATAACCGTCCCTTGAACGCCCGGCCGCCACCGGAAACGGCAGCGGCCGGAGTGTGGCTTACATCGCCTCGAACAGGCCGGCAGCGCCCATGCCGGTGCCGATACACATGGTGACCATGCCCCACTTCTTGTTTTCCCGGCGCATGCCGTGCACCAGGGTGGCGGTGCGGATGGCGCCGGTAGCGCCCAGGGGGTGACCCAGGGCGATGGCGCCGCCCTGGGGGTTGATCTTGGCCGGGTCCAGGCCCAGCTCCCGGGTCACGGCCAGGGCCTGGGCGGCGAAGGCTTCGTTGAGTTCGATCCAGTCCAGGTCGTCCTGCTGGATGCCGGCCTGGGCCAGGACCTTGGGAATGGCGGCAATGGGGCCGATGCCCATGATCTCCGGCGGCACGCCGGCCACGGAGAAGCCGGCGAAGCGGGCTAAAGGCTGCAGGTTGAACTGCTTGAGGATCTTCTCGGAGACTAGCAGCACGGCGCCGGCACCGTCGGACATCTGGGAGGAGTTGCCGGCGGTGACGCTGCCCCGGGCGTTGAACACGGGCTTGAGCTTGGCTAGGCCCTGCAGGCTGGAATCGGGACGGGGGCCTTCGTCGGTGTCGCAGACCTTCTCGACGATGCGCACGGTGCCGTTCTTCAGGTCGGGCAGGTGGGCGCGCACGGTGTAGGGGCTGATCTCGTCCTTGAACTTGCCGGCGGCGATGGCAGCCACGGCCTTCTGGTGGGAGGCCACGGCAAAGGCGTCCTGGTCGTCGCGGCTGATGCCCCACTTCTGGGCCACCTTCTCGGCGGTGAGGCCCATGCCGTAGGCGATGGCCACGTTCTCGTCCTTCTCGAAAATGGCCGGGTTGAGGGACACCTTGTTGCCCATCATCTGGGACATCAGGCTCATGGTCTCGGTGCCGGCGGCCAGCATCACGTCGGCCTCGCCCAGGCGGATGCGGGCGGCGGCATCGGCCACGGCCTGCACGCCGGAGGAGCAGAAGCGGTTGATGGTGATGCCCGGCACGGTGTCCGGCAGGCCGGCCAGCAGCAGGCCGATGCGGGCCACGTTCATGCCCTGCTCGGCTTCGGGCATGGCGCAGCCGACGATCACGTCTTCCACCAGGGCCGGGTCCAGCTGGGGCACCTGGGCCATGACGGACTTCAAGGCGTGGGCCAGCATGTCGTCGGGACGGGTGGTCTTGAACATGCCGTTGCGCTTGGCCACCGGCAGACGGGTGGCGGCGACGATGTAGGCGTCTTGTACTTGTTTGGTCATTGTTTGTCTCCTTCCCCTTAGTTGCGCAGGGGCTTGCCGGTTTCCAGCATGTGCTTGATGCGGGCCTGGGTTTCGGGGGTCTTGAGCAGTTCGACGAATTCGCGGCGCTCCACGGTGAGCAGCCATTCGTCGTCCACCCGGCTGCCCTGCTCCACGTCGCCGCCGCACAGAGCGATGGCGGCGGAGCGGGCCACCCGGTAATCGTGGGCGGAAATGAAACCGCCCTCCTTCATGTTCACCAGCATCATCTCCAGGGTGGCAATGCCGGGACGGCCGGCCACCGGGATGTTGCGGGCCCGCAGGGGCGGACGGTAGCCGGCGGCAGCCATGGCCCGGGCGCGGGCGATGGCTACGTAGAGCAGCTCCTGGGCGTTGAAGACGATGTCGTCCGCTGGATTGCCGAAGCCCATCTCCTGCACTTCCAGGGCGCTCTTGGCCACCTTGGCCATGGCGATGGTCTGGAATACGTTCTGCAGGAAGGGGAACAGTTCGCCGCCGGCCTGGCGGGCGCCGAACTGGGCGGCGCGGATGGCGAATTCCTTGCAGCCACCGCCGGCAGGAATCAGGCCGACGCCCGCTTCCACCAGACCGACGTAGCTTTCCAGGGCCATGACGCGGTGGGCCGCATGCATGACGAACTCGCAGCCGCCGCCCAGGGCCATGCCCTGCACCGCGGCCACGGTGGGCACGTTGGCGTGCTTCAAGGCCATGGAGGCGTGCTGGAACTTGGCCACGGTCTTTTCCAGCAGGTCGAATTCACCCCTGGCGCAGGCTTCGCCCACTTGTTGCAGGTTGGCGCCCACGGCGAAAGGAGCGTCGTGCCATACCACCAGGCCGTCGAAGTCCCGCTCGGCCCGGGCCACGGACTCCAGCACCCCGTCCAGCACCTCGTCGCCGATGGCGTGCATCTTGGAGGTGATGGAGAGAATGGCGATC
This sequence comes from Azospira sp., assembly GCA_035255085.1. GTDB lineage: Bacteria > Pseudomonadota > Gammaproteobacteria > Burkholderiales > Rhodocyclaceae > Azospira. The sequence continues at coordinate 2,987 of DATEZY010000151.1, forward strand.
TT
>DATEZY010000152.1:0-29596 GCA_035255085.1 Azospira sp.
CGTTTAGGGCGCCGCGGCAGGGAATGGATGAAGGGTTGGGAGGTACAGGGCTAGCCGATCAGGAAACGTCGGCTACCCGGTTTGGTGGTCGCGTACTGCTGTTTGAACTCGGGGTGATCCTGAAGCAACCGGGTGACATCGAGGATCACGCTATCCTTGGCCTTCTTCCAGCTGACGGAACCGGTCTCGAAGGTGGCCCGACTGGCATCGCCCATGGCCTGCTGCAGCGTTTGCTTGAGCTGGGCTTCCACCTTCTCTTGCTCGGCGATGCTTTGCCGGATGCTGACCAGGTCGGCGAAGGTGGCTGACAGGTTGCGTTCTTGCCTGAAATCCCGCGCCTGGCCGCTGTCTTCCGGATAGAGGCAGCGCAAGGCCAGTTCCGCCGACTCGGAACCGTCTGCCGGTGGCGGGATATCGTCCTCCACGTAGCGCCAGAAGCGCCGTTCCAGCTGAATCAGGCGCTCGATCAACGCCTCGTCGCGTTCGATTCGATGGATTTCGAGATGCTGACCACCAAGCAGAACGGCCACATCTGCCGCCCGCTTACCGGTGACGGCCAGCTGATGATGGACCTGAAGCTGGACATACTCGGGGACACCATCTTTCCAGAGACGCGCACCGTTAATACCGGCGGTCTTGCATTCGAGGATCTGCACCTCTTCCGTACCGGAGACCTCCCGGTCAATGTTGGCAAGCATCCAGGCCTTATCAGGGTCGGGATGCTGAAGGACGGCATTGATGCGCCGGACCCGATGACCAGTGCGCTTGGTGTAGTGGGCTGCTACGATGGGCTCAAGGAGGGTTCCCCAGTAGGTCGGGCTCTCCTCGTCATTCGGGTCGATCTTGGGGAGATTGCCATCACGTCCAGTCTTCTCCAGCCAAAGCTCCAACTGGGACTTGTAAGGGTTGAGGCCCACGGCTGCTGCTGCATCAGAACCGCCAATGCCTCGCTTCCGGATAGCCAGCCAGTCTTCTCGGGGTAGTTCCTTGGTCTTGACCAGGCGCAGCGCCGGTCGTCCCTTGGCGGGAACAGCATCAAACGCTTGTACTTGCATGAAATCACCTCTTGGAAACGACGATGCCCAGTCCGCTAAAAGCGGTACTGGGCATCGTCGGTGGGAGAGAAATTGACCTAGGCGACCAGCTGCAGGGCAGCATCCAGAGCACGTTGCTTGATGACCGCTCCCTGGCCAAACCAAGCGGAATCCATCCGGTACTCGTTGCTGCGGGCCCGGCGTTCGTGGTCCACGTATTCCGTCACGGCGTTGAGCAGGCCCCAGGCGGTTTGCTTGGCGGCCTCAAGCTCAGATCCCCGGCCTTGACCTTCATAAAGGGCCTGAACCCGTTTCAAAGCTCGCTCGTTGGCGAGTTTGATGGGTTCGGTAGAGCTGGCTGGAGTTTCACAGATCACCTTGAGGAAGTAGTTCATGGCCTCATGGCTCTTCACCTTGCGTTCAGCCAAGGTCCGCATGCGGTAGATAAAGCCATCAAATTGAGAAACGGCGATGCCAAGTTGCTGCTTGATGGCCTGGGGATCGAAGCGGGTGCTGTGGGGCACCTTGATCGCCTGGGTAGCTCCATTCAACGCGATGGTCAGGGTGTTGTTGCAGACAACCCGTACCGTAGTGGGAGTCGCCGTAGTGGCGAGGGTGCCGTCGCAACTCGTGGCTAACAAGAGATAACCGTGCACTTGGTCATTCCCCTTCAAGGCGCTGGACTGGCCAGTTCGGGCCAGAGCCCAGAACTTCTTGCCGCCCTTGAGTACCCCGGCGGTCTCCAGCTCATAGCCGGATACCTCCGTGAGATCCCGGTAGAACTCCAGAACTTCACGGGGCTGAACCACCTGATAGCGCTGGGAGACAACAGAAAGTGCGTCCTTGGTGTCCGAACGATAGAGCACCTTCTGGTCGGGGAAGGAATGAATCGTGCCCAGATTGCCTGCGGTATCGGCCATAAAGCGAACTGGGGTCTCCATGATCTGCCAGTCCATGCCGGCTTCACGCTGCCAAACTTCGATGGGCTGTTTGGCGGGAAGATGATTGCCGAGGCCATGCCAGGGCTCAGTGCCGACATACGCCATTTGTTGAACGAGATGGGCCATGAAAGGCTCCTTTCTACAAAGAAAAGACGTGACTGCTCCTCCGCACGGCACGGCACGGATAGATCAATCAGGGTCAGGAATGGGAAAAGGACGGGAAGCCAGCGATCTACTGGCTAGGGATAGGTAGGAAACCTAATGGGGGACGGACAACTATAGGTCTGTGGCGGAAAGGCTGAAGATATAGCCACAAGCAAGACAACGGTGATTGTCGAGCACTCGCTCATCGACCAGTTCTCCCAGCTTGGCGCCAGCGATACCTCCAGTGGCGCCGCCGATCAGGGCGCCGGTAAGGGCGCCAAGAATTCCCCCTACGGCCATACCGGGGGGACCGGCAATGGCTCCAACGGTCGCGCCGACCTCGGCGCCAGACCAGCAGCCGGCGGCTCCGTTTAGGGTGCCACCGACGGTGCCGATCAATCCCCCCGCTTTGCGCCCCCGGTTAAGGGTGGCGATGCGGGAGGACATGCAGTTTGGACAGAGATTGGACATGGATTCCCCCTTAAAGTGTGAAAGAGGAACAGGGGAATGGCCACTACACCGATTAGCCCCCAGCGGAGGGCCAATCAGTGACGGTTAGGGCAGTGAATCCCCCGGTTCAAGGGTGTGATATGTGGTCGAAATTTTTTGGAATCCTGGCCAAGGCAGCATTAGGCAAATAGCCTCCAGATTTCGTAATGACTTTTCGCAGTCCTGAACTTCCCTCATCTACTGGTGCGGGTCAGAGCAAGGTTGATGGTCTGGGCCTGAATTATCTTGTTGCTAATTCTGCGCGGCACGACTCATCGATATGACGAAGTCTGCGTCTAGAAGACGCTCTGCTTCCCTAGAAATCGATCGGCCAATCTTTTCGGCGTAATTCGATCCCCGAGATTTGTTGAATTTGTCGTACCAACCAGGAGATAGGGCATCCGCCAGTTTTTTATCACTTATTTTCCCTGAGCGGGTTGTTGCCAAGAAGGTCAAGTCGAGATATGGCAGATAGTTACTGCGAACCCAACGCCTAAATGCACCTTGATCAGGCAAATCCGGAATACGCTTTTTGGCGAGTGCCTTGCGGGTTTGTTTGAGCCATGCAGAAAACTGCTCGGTGAGTTCCTTATCCGAGCCCCCCAAATCCACTGCAAGAAACAACCTGGACAAGCTCTCCCCGGCGTCAGTACGCATCTTCCAGGCGGGCATGTCACACTTCACCAGGACGTCATCTACGGTCTCAATGGCTCCAGGGGTCCCTGGCCCATGAAGTTCATTAACCTCTTCAGGCCCCGCCTGCGCTAGCGCCTGACAGCATTGAAGCCATTTCCAGTAAGGTGAGTCTTGTTGGACAGCGAATTCAAGACCACCTTCAAAATACTCAAATACAGATTGATCTCTGATCAACTGGGTTTGAACAGGCACTGCATCGCCACTTACGGCTACATCCCATGCTGGCCGTTTTGCATCTACTGCCGTTTTTCGAGTACGAAGAGCGGGGTTACGAACAAAATCTTCTGCCAGATTGCGGGCGTCAGCCACCATCCACTCAGGAACGAGTCCGCTTCCTTTCAGGCAAGCTAATTCCCAATAGTTTCTTACCGCACGGCGGTCACTCAGGGCATTTGCCCAATCCGTAAGCCCCCAATCTCGGCATACGTCATACGCCGATAACTGAAAAAAGTCTGGAACCTCGATGGAACGCCCTTTAAGAATATCTTTCGTCACGACAACCTAATCTCATCAAGCAGCAAGGGATTCATCTACAATTTTCTGGTTAGCTTTTATGTTCTGGCGGGCCGCCAGGAAATTGGCCCAAAGTTCGAGGGCAGCCTTGCGCTCATCGTAATAGGTGTACTGGTCATAGATACCCTCAACCCCTGGTAATTTATGGTTCAAGCACATTTCAGAGACATCGCGAGATATCCCTAGTCTCCTCATGTGGCTTTTCATAGTGCTTCTTAAGTCGTGTGGGGTGAAGCGTCTAACAGGAGGTTTGTGATATGCAATCCAGTAATCAATTGCGCAACGGATTGTGTCTTTAGCAATGTGAGTATCACCTGCCATCTTTTCCGCACGCGCATGTGCTCGCGCTGGCAAGACATAGTCAGAATTGCCTGCCATTTCGATCAGTTTTTTGAACCAATCAACCACTATAGGCGCCAGCGGAATGTCCATTTCTGGACCTGTCTTGGTTTTCGGTATTCTCCAACGGGCCTCTTCGATAAAGACATCCCTTCGCATGGCGGAATATAGCTCTGCTACGCGAACGCCGGTGGCAAGCAAAACGCGTAATGCCAAGAGGTTTTCTGGGCGCATCTGCGCATTCATCAGGGCAGAAATTTCATCCTCGGTAAGCATCAAGCGCTTACGTATCTCAGGCCTCTTCCCGATGATCGCTTCCAGCCGAATACCCGCGCACGGACTGACGATAATCAACTTTTTCCCAGCAGCATGCTTGAAGATGGCACACAGAACACACCAGAGGGTAAACAGCTCTACCCAGCCCGCCTTGACTCTCTCTATTTGAGCGACGATGTCGGCTGGCGCTACTCCACTGACCGACATCGCACCCATGCCGCTCTCGATGCGTTTTAGATTCCGTCCGTAGCTACGTTGAGTACTTGCCGCCAGCTGGGAAAGAACCTTGTCTCGATAATCTCGAATTAGCTCCCTCACTGTCCAATCACGGACAGTCTTGCTTTTCCTTACCTCATCAGCTGGGTTGTGACCTTCAATAATAGCCAGGCGCTTTTTAGCTGCGATCTGGCGGGCAGCCGCCAAGCTTAAGTCCGGATAGCGCCCAAGAGTCACCTCTTGCCGGCGGCCACCATGTCTAAATCGGAACACCCAAACAGCGGTGCCCGCAGATGACAACGTAAACGTCAGACCGCCGCCATCCGATTTCGCTAGAGGCGCTCCAGCACGCACCCATGCCCGGAGCTGAACGTCATTCAATAAATTGGTCTGGACCTTGGCCATTCTGAACATCCCATCACTAAAAGCAGAGGACGTTCGTGCCTGACGCCCGTCCAGCTACCCATCTAGCTACCCATTAGCTTCTAGATTGCATTATACGGGGATGAACGGAGATAAAGCATATTTGCTATAAATCCATTTAAATCATTATGTTGCATGCTTTACAACAAACCAACTTGAACTTAGTGATAGCTACATAAGAACTATGTCGTACTGCTCCTGGTTGTAGCTGGCCTCGGCCTGGAGGGAAATGGCCTTGCCAATGAAGTCCGAGAGCATGGCCAGGGACTGGGATTCCTCGTCCAGGAACAGGTCGATGACCGAGGGCGCTGCCAGGATGCGGTATTCCCGGGCATTGAACTGGCGCGCCTCGCGCAGCAGCTCCCGCAGGATTTCGTAGCAGATGGTGCGGGCGGTCTTGACCTCGCCCCGACCCTGGCAGGTGGGGCAGGTTTCGCACAGCACATGGGCCAGGGACTCCCGGGTGCGCTTGCGGGTCATTTCCACCAGGCCCAGGGCGGTGAAGCCATTCACCGTCAGGCGGGTGTGGTCCCGGGCCAGGGCCTTGTTCAGTTCGGCCAGCACCGCCTGGCGGTGCTCCTCGTTCTCCATGTCGATGAAGTCGAGGATGATGATGCCCCCCAGGTTCCTCAGGCGCAGCTGGCGGGCAATGGTCTGGGCCGCTTCCAGGTTGGTTTTGAAGATGGTGTCGTCGAAGTTGCGCACGCCGACGAAGCCGCCGGTATTCACATCGATGGTGGTCATGGCCTCGGTCTGATCGATGATCAGGTAGCCGCCGGACTTGAGATCCACCCGCCGCGCCAGGGCCTTCTGGATTTCGTCCTCCACCCCGTGCAGGTCGAACAGGGGCCGCTCGCCGGTGTAGTGGTCGAGCAGGTCCAGCACCTTGGGCGTGTATAGCTGGGCGAACTGCTGCAGTTTTTGGAAGTTTTCCCGGGAATCGATGACGATGCGCGCCGTTTCCGGATTGACGAAGTCCCGCAGCACCCGCTGGGACAGGGACAGCTCCTGATACAGCAGGGAGGGCGGTGCCACCCGCAGGGCCTGGTCCTTGATGCCGCGCCAGGTCTTGCGCAGGTACTCGATGTCGTTGGCCAACTCCTCGTCCGAGGCGTTCTCGGCCATGGTGCGGACGATGAAGCCGCCCTTCTCGTCCTCAGGCACCAGGCGGGTCAGGCGCTCCCGCAGCTGCTCCCGCTCCTGCTCGTCTTCGATGCGCTGGGAGACCCCAATGTGTTTCTCCTGGGGCAGATAGACCAGCATGCGGCCGGCGATGGAAATCTGGGTGGAGAGGCGGGCGCCCTTGGTGCCGATGGGGTCCTTGATGACCTGCACTACCAGGCTCTGGCCGTCGGTGAGGATTTTCTCGATGGGCCGGGCGCCCTCCCCTTCGCCGCGCTCGTTGCTGCGGGGCAGCCAGATGTCGGCCACATGGAGGAAGGCGGTACGCTCCAGGCCGACGTCGATGAAGGCCGACTGCATCCCCGGCAGGATGCGCACCACCTTGCCCAGGTAGATGTTGCCGACGATGCCCAGGGAGGCCGTGCGCTCGATGTGCAGTTCCTGGGCGACGCCCTGGTGCATGACGGCGACCCGGGTTTCCTGGGGGGTGAAATTGATCAGTATCTCTTCGGGCATGGCGGGAAGGGTAAAATCCAGTTTTTGTCGCGGGACGACTGCACTCGCCGCTTCAAGGCCGGCGGTTCGAGCATTCGAGCCGCCAGATCGGCGTCGCCGGGAAAAAACCCGGAACCATCGCCCCATTCCGGCGTCTCTGCGGATGTCGTTTTTTTCATTCTACCCCAATGCCCCCACGCTCCCCTGAACTGCTGGCCCCCGCCGGCTCCCTGCTGATGCAGGACACCGCCTACGCCTTCGGCGCCGATGCCGTCTACGCCGGCCAGCCCCGCTACAGCCTGCGCGCCCGCAATAACGAATTCGGCGACCTGGCCACCCTGGCCCAGGGCATCGCCACGGCCCGGGCCCAGGGCAAGAAGTTCTACCTGGTGAGCAACGTCATTCCGCGCAACGCCAAGGTCCGCACCTACCTAGCTGACCTGGCCGAAGTCATCGCCCTCCAGCCCGACGCCCTGATCATGGCCGACCCGGGCCTCATCGCCCTGGTGCGGGAAAGCTGGCCGGAGATGCCGGTGCATCTGTCGGTCCAGGCCAACACGGTCAATTACGCCTCGGTCAATTTCTGGAAGAGCATCGGCATTTCCCGGGTGATCCTGTCCCGGGAACTGTCCCTGGAGGAGATCGCCGAGATCCGCCAGGAATGCCCGGAGATGGAACTGGAAGTATTCATCCACGGCGCCCTGTGCATCGCCTATTCCGGCCGCTGCCTGCTGTCGGGCTACTTTAACCACCGGGATGCCAACCAGGGCACCTGCACCAATTCCTGCCGCTGGGATTATTCGGTGAAGCCCGGCGCCACCGCCCCCACCGGCGACGTCTGGCTGATCGAGGAAAAGGAACGCCCCGGGGAGCTGATGCCCATGGAAGAGGACGAGCACGGCACCTACATCCTCAACTCCAAGGACCTGCGGGCGGTGGAGCACGTGGCCAAGCTGGTGGAGCTGGGGGTGGATTCCCTCAAGATCGAGGGCCGCACCAAGTCCCCCTACTACGTCGCCCGGGCCTGCCAGGTGTATCGCCGCGCCATCGACGACGCCGTCGCCGGCCGCCCCTTCGACCCCACCCTGCTCGGCCAGCTCGAAGGCCTGGCCAACCGGGGTTACACCGACGGCTTCTACCAGCGCCACCACGACCGGGAATACCAGAACTACCTGCGCGGCCACTCGGAGAGCTGCCGCAGCCTCTATGTCGGCGACGTCGCCGCCTACGATCCGGCCCGGGGCCTGTCCGAGGTAGTGGTGAAGAACCGGTTTTCCCTCGGTGACCGGCTGGAGATCATCCACCCCGCCGGCAACCGGGAACTGCGCCTGGAGCGCCTGGAAAACGCCGACGGCCAGCCGGTGGACGTCGCGCCTGGCAGCGGCCACCGGGTCTGGCTGCCCCTGGGGCCGGAAGCTGCCGGGGCCTTCATCGCCCGTTTCGTCTGAGGCGACGGCGTCCCGTGCCCCATCTCCTCGTCAGCATCAGCGGCCACGGTTTCGGCCACATCGCCCAGACCGGGCCGGTGCTCAACGCCCTGCGCCAACGGCTGCCGGACCTACGCCTGACGGTAGTCAGCACTGCACCGGAATTCAAGCTGCGCCAGCGCATCGACGGGGACTTCGCACTGCACCCGCGGACCTGGGATTTCGGCTTCGTCATGGAAGATGCCTTCCGTATCGACCGAAAGGCCAGCGCCCGCGCCTACCGGGAATTCCACGCCAACTGGGAGGAGCGGGTGGCCGAGGAGGCCGAGTGGATCGCCGCCCAGCAGCCGGACCTGGTGCTAGCCAACGCCGCCTACCTGCCCCTGGCCGCCGCGTCCCGCCTGGGCCTGCAGGCCTTCGGCATGAGCTCCCTGAACTGGGCCGACCTGTTCCGCTTCGTCTTTGGCGAGGCTGATGGTGACCGGGAGCAGGACGGGGACTGGGCCAAGCCCATCCACACCCAGATGCTGGCCAGCTACAACAGCGCCCGGGCCTTTCTCAAGCTGGCGCCGGGCATGGCCATGCCGGACCTGGCCCAGGGCCGCTGGATCGGACCGGTGGCCCGAATCGGTCGGGAACGGGGGATGGAACTGCGGCAAAGGCTGGGGATTCCGGATCACACCCGGCTGGTGCTGGCCGCCCTGGGCGGCATTCCGTCCCGGGTACCGGTGCAGGACTGGCCGGCAACGCCACAAGTGCACTGGCTGGTGCCTAGCGCCTGGCAGGCCCAGCGGCCGGACATGACCGCATTCGAGCCCCTGGGCTGGGATTTCACCGACCTGCTGGCCTCGGTGGATGGACTGCTGGGCAAGCCGGGCTACGGCACCTTCGCCGAGACCGCCTGCAACGGCACCCCCATGCTCTACGCCCGGCGCGAGGACTGGCCGGAGCAGGACGCCCTGATCCCCTGGCTGCAGCAATACGGTTGCTGCAAGGAAGTGGATGAGGCCCTATTCCAGACCGGCGCCCTGTCCGCCCCCCTGGCCGCCCTGTGGGAGCAGCCAAGACCGACGCCCCCGAAACCGGACGGGGCCGAGGCGGCGGCACAGCTGCTGGCCGCTGCCCTGGCCTGAAGACTGCCGCTTACAGCGGATAACCCGCCATTTTCAGCAATTCCCCCGTCTCGCACAGGGGCAGGCCCATGACGCCGGTGTAACTCCCCTCGAGCCTGGCGACGAACTGCCCGGCCCGGCCCTGGATGCCGTAGGCGCCGGCCTTGTCCATAGGTTCGCCGCTGGCCACGTAGCGGGCGATTTCCCCCGCTTCCAGGGGACGGAAGCGCACCCGGCTTTCCGACAACACCGTTTCCACGTGGCTGTTCCAGGCCAGGGAGACGGCGGTCAGCACCCGGTGCTCGCCCCCCGAGAGCATTTCCAGCATGCGCGTGGCGTCCGCCGCATCCACCGGCTTGCCCAGGATCTGGCCATTGCACTCCACCGTGGTATCCGCCGACAGGATCGGGTGGCTGACCAGATGGCGCCAAACCAGGAGGCGCAGGCCGTGCTCGGCCTTGGCCCGGGCGACGCGCTTGACGTAGGCCACCGGGTCTTCGCCCGGCAAGGGCGTCTCATCCGTTTCCGAGTCTTCCCGGGGCGGGCCACGGAAAATCAGGGTGTCGAACTGGACACCGATCTGGGTCAGCAATTCGCGCCGGCGCGGGCTGCGGGAGGCCAGGTAGATACGGGGACCGAGGGGTATGGTCATGGCTATGGACGGAAGCGCCGAGGCCGAGAAGCCTTCAGCCCTCCCGGTGATAGGGATGGTTGCGGATGACGCTAACAGCCCGGTAGAGCTGTTCGCAGAGGATCAAGCGGGCCATGGCGTGGGGCAGGGTCAGGCTGGAGAGGCGCAGCAGGCAGTCGGCCTGGTCCTTCAGCTCCGGGTCCAGACCGTCGGCACCGCCGATGAGAAAGGCTACGTCGCGGCCATCGCCCATCCAGTCTTCCAGGCGCTTGGCCAACTTGACCGTGGTCAGGTCCTCGCCCCGCTCATCCAGGGCGACGATGCGGGCGCCCGCCGGCAGGACGGCGCGGATGCGCGCCTTTTCCGCTGCCGTCAGCTGTTCCCGGGTCTTGGAACCCCGGGGCTCGGGCTTGATTTCCACCACGGAAACGGCCAGTTCCCGGGGCATGCGCTTGACGTACTCGGTGCAGCCTTCGGCGACCCAGTCGGGCAGGCGATGGCCAACGGCGAGAATGGCCAGCTTCATGACGCGGAAGAAGCGGCGTCTTCCTCCCGGACCTTATCCAGGGCCAAGGGCTTGGGCGCACGCACCGGGGTCTTGCCGCCCCAGATTTCTTCCAGGTTGTAGTAGTGGCGCACGGCAGGCTGCATGACATGGACCACGATGTCGCCCAGGTCCACCAGCACCCACTCGCCGTTTTCCTCGCCTTCTACCGATAGCACTTCGCCGCCGGCTTCCCGCACCTCGTCTTGGACATTACGCGCCAGGGCCTTCACCTGCCGGTTGGAGTCGCCGCTGGCGATGACCACCCGGTCGAACAGGGAAGTCAGTTTGGTGGTGTTGATGACTTCAATGTCCCGGGCCTTGATGTCTTCCAGGGCATTGACGACGATCTTTTGCAGTTTTGATAGGTCCATCAGTAATTTCTATAAAGCTGTTGCTGGTCAATATAAGCGATAACGGCATCGGGCAACAAATAACGGGGACTACGGCCCGAGGCCAGGATTTGCCGGATCTGGGTGGCGGAAATGGCCAGGGGCGTCATAGGAAAAGTGGTGATGCCGCCTGCCGGCGCCTCGGCCAAGCCCTGGGTGGCACAGTCCCGGGCCTCGAATTCCCGGGCCAACTCAGCCGGCAACTGGGCTGGATCGACGCTGAACCCTGGACGGTAGACCACCGCCACATGGGCCAGTTCGAGGATATCCCGCCAGCGGTGCCAGGTAGGCAGACCGGCGAAGGCATCGGCGCCGGTCAGCAGCACCAGGGGCTGCTCTTTCCCCCGCTCTCGGCGCAGGCGCTCCAACGTGTGGAAAGTATAGCTGGGGGCCGCCTGTTCCACCTCGGCCGGATCCACGACGAAGGCCGGGTTGCCGGCCACGGCCAGGCGCACCATGTCCAGGCGCCGGGCCCCGGATACCCGGGGTGCGCCGCGATGGGGCGGCTGGCCGGCGGGGAGCCACAAGACCTGGGCCAGCCCCAGGGCCTCCAGGGCTTCCTGGGCCAGGCGCAGGTGGCCGTGATGCACAGGATCGAAGGTGCCGCCGAACACTCCCAAGGGAGCCGGCCGCAGCTCAGGCGCCGGAACCATCGCCTTCAGCCAGGATTTCCCGGTACCCGACGTAGAAGCTGGCCACCAGGGACGGGGCCAGGACCAATAGCAGGGGCGCCGTCAGCACCGCCGCCATGAAGCTGGCGCTGCCGGGGAAAATCGCCGCCATCAGGCCCATCACCAGCGCCGGCAGGAGGGCGCTCCACAGGGCCACCGACAGGCTATAGGTCAGGAATACCCGCCAGTTGCGCAGACAGGCGATAAAGCTGAAAAAGAGCGCCTTGCCGGCGCTCATGCCGTGCCAGGCCACCAGCATGGGGGCGAACCAGTAGGCCATCACCAGCGGCACCAGCAGGATCAGGGCGATCTGGGTGGAGAGGAAAAATTCCCGCGTCTCCAGGGCATCTTCACCAATCTGGGCGCCGGTGAACATGAGATTGAACAGGGTGCCGCCATCCACCAGGGTGGTCAGGCCGAGGATGGCCAAAGTGGCTGTGAAATAGACCCCGCCCAACACCACCAGGGCTGAGGCGTGGGCGCGCAGGCCGCCGATCAGCGCGACCGGGGTCGGCGCCAGGCGCCGATCTAGGACCCGGCAGGCATTCATCAACACCACGGACAGGGCCGGCATGGCCAGATAGGAGACCACCCCGCCCAGGAGGGGCACCGAATTAACCAGAGCCAGGGCCAGCCAGTAGGCCATCACCAGCAGGGTCAGCAGGGGCGGGTTACGGCGGAACAGGGCAAAGCCGGCGGCGAGCCAGCGCCATCCCCGGCGGGCAGGCAGGATCAGGGCTTGCATGGGACGGCGTCAGGCTCCGGGAAAAATGTCGCGGTAGGAGGCGTAGAGGGAGGCGAAGAACACCGGCCCCAGCACGAAAAAGCCCAGGCCCATGGGCAGGGCAGCGACAAAAGCGAGAACGGTGAGGATCAGGCCGTAGGCGAGAAACACCAGCAGGTTCTTGAGACAGGCATGGAAGCTGGCTTTGAGGGCCGCCGTCGCGTCCATGTTGTTGAACAGGACCAGGGCCGGGGCGAACCACACCGCCATGAGCAGGGGCACTGACAAGGCCAGGCCGAGGAGCAGGGCAAGCAGGATGCCGCCGATGGCAAAGCCCAGGCCGCCGGGACTGCCCGCTGCCATGCCGCCCATCATGGCTCCTCCGCCCAATACCAGGCCGATCAGCAGAATGGCGCCCCAGCCAACGGTGTAGAACACCCCGACCAGCACCAGACCGGTGGAGTTGCGCTTGAAGCCGGTGAACAGGTCGCGCAATTCCACGACCCGCCCCTCTTCTTCCCGCCGCACGGCCGCCAGCATGCCGGCGGAGAGCACAGGCATCAGCAGGTGGGCAGCCAGGCCGCCCACCATGGGCACCATGGCCGTGGCCAGCATCAGCACGACGAACACCAGGGACAGGACCAGCCAGGGACCGGGGGCGCGCAGGAACATTTCCCAGCCGTAGCGCAGCCACTGGACGGCAGCTTCCGCCGGGGCCACCCGGCAGCTGCCGTCGAAGGGCGGGGCTTCCAGGGGGAAGGGAGTGGGCTCTGGAGGAGTGGATTCGGGGGGCATGACCGGGAAAATCGTTCTTTTTTGTAGGGCTAGGCCGACAATGCTAACGGCCGAAGGGGGGGTTGGCAATGCGCCGGCAGCCCAGGGGGGCGGAAAAACCCCGGAGCAGCGGGTGCTTTACCCTAACCAGGGAGCCGGATACTCAATGCGGTGCAACAAGAGCTGGCGGAAATGGCCCGGATCCTTCACCAGCACCTGGTTGCCCGGGCGCGGCAGGTGAAAGTCCTCCAGGCGGGATAGCCAGAAACGCAGGGCGGCCAGCCGCAGCATGGCGTTCCAGGCAGCCTCTTCCGCCGCCAGCAGGGGCCGGTAGGCGTGGTAGGCGGCCAGCAGGGCGCGGGTACGGCCCGGATCCAGGTTGCCGGCAGCATCCAGGCACCAGTCGTTGGCCGCCACCGCCAGGTCGAACAACAGGGCATCTTCCCCGGCGAAATAGAAATCCAGCACACCGGTGAGCCGCTCCGCCTCGAACAGGGCGTTATCCCGGAACAGGTCACCGTGCACCAGGCCCCGGGGCAGGGCGGCATCCGGCTGGGCATGGCACGCCACCTCCGCCGCCAGGAGGGCAGCATCGGCGGCATCCAGGTAGGGCGCCACCCGGGCTGCCGTGGCGGCGCGCCAGGCGCTCCCCCGGGGGTTGGGCCAGCGGGGAGAGAAATCGGCCCCGGCCAGGTGCAGGCGCGCCAGCAGGTCGCCCAGGGCGGCGCAGTGAGGCTCTCCGGGCTCCTCCAGGTCGCGGCCGGAAAGACAGGAAACGAGGACCGCCGGCTTGCCATTGAGGGGGCGTAGCACCTCGCCGGCGGCGTCAGCCACCGGGGCCGGACAGGGGATGCCCCGAGCCGCCAGGTGGGCCATGAAGCCGAGATAGTGGCGCAGTTCGTCAGTCTCGAGATGCTCGAACAGGGTGAGCACCCAGCGCCCCAGGGGGGTGGTGACGAAATAGTTGGTGTTTTGCACCCCGGCGGCAATGCCGGCCAGGTCCGTCACCGGCCCCAGCTGGCAGGGGCCAAGCCAGGCTGCCAACTGCTCCCGGCTGACGGCGGTGAATACGGACATGGGAGATAGAAGAAAGGAGCCGGCCCCTAGGCCCAGCCCCCTTCGCTCAGAAAGTGTGGATCACCCACTGGGGAACGCGCACGCCGCTATCCAGGGGGTCGGTGCGGGAGAAACGGCCGTCCCCCTTGTCATCCACCAGGATGTAGGGAGCGCCGTACTGGGGGGTGACCTTGATCATGTAGAGTTTGCCGTTGACCCGGTATTCCTCCACCGTGTCCTGGTCCCGCTTCTTGATGGTCACCTGGGGTTCCAGGGCGGCATCGATGGGCGCCATCTCGGGCGGCGGCGGGGCCACCAGGGGCAAGGGTTGCAGGCCGGCCGGACGGCCTTCCTGGGCCTGGAGCGGCGCAGCCAGGGCCAGGAGGGAGACGGCAAGCAGGGGATAGAAACGGCGCATGATGATTTCCAAGGAGTAATGGGCCGATTTTATTACAAATTGAGGAGCATCTCCCGCTCGGCCGGCAGGGGTTCGAAGCCCCGGGTCTCGTAGTGTTTGAAAATGGCCTCGACCACTTGTTCCGGCTCGTCGATCACCTGGATCAGGTCCAGATCTTCCGGCGAAATCATGCCTTCCTGCACCAGGCTGTCCTTGAACCACTGCAGCAGGCCGCGCCAGAAGGGTTCGTGCACCAGGATCAGGGGGATCTTGCGGCTCTTGCCGGTCTGGATCAGGGTCAGGGCTTCCAGCACCTCGTCCAGGGTACCAAAGCCCCCGGGCATGACCACGTAGGCGCTGGCGTATTTGACAAACATGAACTTGCGCGCGAAGAAGTGGCGGAAGGTCTGGGAGATGTCCTGGTACGGGTTGGCCTGCTGTTCGTGGGGCAGCTGGATATTGAGACCGATGGACGGGCTCTGGCCGAAATAGGCACCCTTGTTGGCAGCCTCCATGATGCCGGGGCCGCCGCCGGAAATGACGGAAAAGCCGGCGTCGGAAAGCTGGCGGGAAATTTTCTCGGTCAGTTCGTAATAGGGGGAGTCGGGGGGCACCCGGGCGCTACCGAAAATGGACACGGCCGGACGGATGGCGGAGAGCCGTTCGGTTGCCTCCACGAACTCTGCCATAATGCCGAACACCCGCCAGGATTCGCGGGCCGAGTAGGCATTGGCCGTGGCGCTGCCGTCGGCCAAGCGCGGGAGCTTTTCTTTTTCGCTCATTCTTTGAGTTTCTCAGTTCTGGATTTTTTATGCCGATGCTTTTGCTGGTGGACGGCTCGTCGTACCTTTACCGCGCATTCCACGCGCTGCCTGACCTGCGCAACAAGGCCGGCGAGCCAACTGGCGCCATTTACGGCGTGTTGAACATGCTACGCCGGCTGGAAAGCGACTACAAGGCGCAGGGCATCACCTACAAGGCCTGCGTCTTCGACGCCAAGGGCAAGACTTTCCGCGATGACTGGTATCCGGAATACAAGGCCCAGCGCCCCCCCATGCCCGACGATCTGGTGCGCCAGATCGAGCCGATCCATGCCGCCATCAAGGCCTCGGGCTGGCCCCTGATCATGGAAGATGGAGTGGAGGCGGACGACGTCATCGGCACCCTGGCCCGCCAGGCAGCGGCGGCCGGCATGGACGTGGTCATCTCCACCGGCGACAAGGACCTGACCCAACTGGTGGGTCCCCGGGTGAAGTGGGTCAACACCATGAGCAACGAGATCCTGGACGAGGCCGGGGTCAAGGCCAAGTTCGGCGTCGAGCCGGAACGCATCGTGGACTACCTGGCCCTGATCGGCGACACCGTGGACAACGTGCCCGGGGTGGCCAAGGTGGGCCCCAAGACCGCACTCAAATGGCTGGAGCAGTACGGCACCCTGGACGGCGTCATGGCCAACGCCGAGTCCATCGGCGGCGTGGTCGGCAACAACCTGCGCCAGGCCCTGGATTTCCTGCCCCTGGGTCGCCGGCTGGTGACCGTGGCCTGCGACCTGCAGCTGCCGGAAACCCCGGAAACCCTGGCACCCCGCCCGGTGGACAAGGACACCCTGGCCGAACTCTTCAGCCGCTATGAGTTCCGCACCTGGCTCAAGGAAGTTCAGGGCGAAACGACCACCAGCGTCGAGAGCGGCGCGGATGCCGCCACCGCCGCTACGGCCGCAGACGCCCCCAGCACCCCGCCCGGCGCCCACCGGGCCGGCTACGAAAGCATCCTGGACTGGCCCACCTTCGAGCGCTGGCTGGCCAAGATCGAGGCCTCCCCCCTGGTGGCCCTGGATACGGAAACCACCAGCCTGGACCCGCTGAGTGCCCGCATCGTCGGCATCTCCTTTGCCCTCACCCCTGGCGAGGCCGCCTATATCCCGGTGGCCCACCACTACCCCGGCGCTCCCGACCAGCTGCCCCGGGATCAAGTATTGGCGCGGCTCAAGCCCTGGCTGGAATCGGCCAGCCACGCCAAGCTCGGGCAGAACCTGAAATACGACCAGCACGTCTTCGCCAACCACGACATCGCCCTGGCCGGCATCGTGCACGACACCCTGCTCCAGTCCTACGTCCTGGAAAGCGACAAGGGCCACGACCTGGAACAGCTGGCCCGGCGCCACCTGGGGCTGGATACCATCCCCTACAGCGCCGTGTGCGGTAAGGGCGCCAACCAGATCGGTTTCGATCAGGTGGCGGTGGACCAGGCCACCGAGTATTCGGCCGAGGATTCGGACGTCACCCTGCGGGTACATGAAGCCCTGTACCCGGCCATCGCCACCGACGCCAAGCTACAGCGCATCTACCGCGACATCGAGATGCCGGCCCGGGAAGTGCTGTTCGAGATGGAGCGCCACGGGGTGCTCATCGATAGCGGCCTGCTGCAGGCCCAGAGCAACGAGCTGGGGCGCAAGCTGGTGGAATTGGAGGCCCGGGCCGTGGAGATCGCCGGCCAGCCCTTCAACCTCAACTCCCCCAAGCAGCTGGCGGAAATCCTGTTCACCCAGCTGGGCCTGCCGGTAGTGAAGAAGACCCCGGGCGGCGCCCCGTCCACCGACGAGGAGGTGCTCTCCGAACTGGCCCTGGATTACCCCCTGCCCAAGACCCTGCTCGAATACCGGGGCCTGGCCAAGCTGAAGAGCACCTACACCGACAAGCTGCCGCGCATGGTCAATCCCCATACCGGCCGGGTGCACACCAGTTTCTCCCAGGCCGTTGCCGTCACCGGCCGCCTGGCCTCCAGCGACCCCAACCTGCAAAACATCCCGGTACGGACCCCGGAAGGCCGCCGCATCCGTGCCGCCTTCATCGCCCCGGCCGGATGCAAGATCGTCTCCGCCGACTACTCCCAGGTGGAATTGCGCATCATGGCCCACCTCTCCGGCGACAAGGGCCTGCTCGACGCCTTCGCCAAGGGCGAGGACGTGCACCGGGCCACGGCGGCGGAAATCTTCGGCATCACGCCCCTGGAGGTCACCTCGGAACAGCGGCGCTACGCCAAGACCATCAACTTCGGCCTGATCTACGGCATGAGCGCCTTCGGCCTGGCCCGCTCCCTGGAAATCGAGCGCAGCGCCGCCCAGACCTATATCGAGCGCTACTTCGCCCGCTACCCCGGCGTCGCCCGCTACATGGAGCAGACCCGGGAACTGGCCAAGCAGCAGGGCTATGTGGAGACCGTCTTCGGCCGCCGCCTGTGGCTGCCCGACATCCGCGCCAGCCAGGCCGGCCGGCGCCAGGGCGCTGAGCGGGCGGCGATCAATGCGCCGATGCAGGGCACGGCGGCCGACCTGATCAAGCTGGCTATGACCGCTGTCAGCAACTGGCTAAAGACCAGCGGCCTGAAGAGCCGGCTGGTGCTGCAGGTGCATGACGAACTGGTGCTGGAAGTGCCGGAAGCGGAACTGGCGACGATACGCACCCAACTACCGGCCCTCATGGGGCAGGTAGCAAACCTGGCGGTACCCCTGGTGGTGGATGTGGGGGTCGGGGCCAACTGGGATGAGGCCCACTGATCGCCCCCTGATGGAGGCGAAGGCTCGTTGAGCCACCGCCTCCAGTCGTGCGTCGTGGCAGGACGGAATCAGGACTGGGCGAGGCGTTGCTGCAGGCGGTCGTAGGCGGCCAGGGTTTCGTCCACCGTGATGTCCTCTACCACCTGGCTGTCCTTCTGCAACAGTTCGTAGGGCACGCCCCAGGGATGCCACTTGTTGGCTTCGGAGTTGCCGAAGAAGCAGACGATGGGCAGGCCCAGGCCGGCCCCCAGGTGCATGGCCCCGCCGTCGGAGCAGATCATGCTGGAGCAGCAAGAAAGACCGGCAATCAGATCCTCGAGCTGCTCGGTCGGGCAGGGAAATACTGGCACCCCGGGCAGACCGGCCAGAATGCGCGCCGCCTTGCCGTCATCCCCCGGATGGAAGGGATTGTTTTCGTCCCCGGGCGACCAGAACAGCATGAACTGGCAGCCCAGGCGCTGGTGCAGGTTCTTCATCAGTTCGATGAACTTCCCTTCCGACCAGCGCTGCCCGACCTTGCGGGCACTGATATGCACCGCCACCGGCCGGCTTTCCGGCGAAAAACCAGCCGCGCTGAGACGTGCCTGCATCCGTGCCTGGCGCTCGGTGTCGGCAAAGACCCGGGCCGGCGGATAGGGCGGCTCGATGCCCAGCGGCAGCAACAGCTTGGCCGCCCGCTCCGTCTCGTGCTCCAGGGGATCGGGATGATAGGGCACCGGATCGCTCACCTTGCGTTCCAGCCCCGGCTGCTCCCCGGTGACGAAGCTCAGAATGCGGCGGGGCCCCACTTGCTGGGCCAGGCGAAAGGCCGACGGGACAAAGGAACAGCTCGCCAGAATGGCCAGGTCATAGCCGGCCAGGCGCAGCTTGACCATCAACTTGAGGCGCTGCCAATACACGCCCAGCAGGGTCTGGCCGTCGCCCCGGTGCTTGGACTTGGTATACGCATGAACCTCGTCCAGATCCGGATTCCCCGCCAACACCGGCCCGTTGTAGCTATTGACCAGGGCCGCCAGATGGGCGTCGGGGAAACGCTGCCGCAGGGCCCGGATCAAGGGGGTGATACACACCAGATCGCCAATGTTGTCCTTGCGGACCACCAGGATTTTGGCTTTGGGGGGGAGGGAAATCGGATTAATCGGATTCATGGGAGATAGGCACTAGGCAGTGACATTGGCGGCCGAATCGGCTTTCTGGCGCAAAAACAGGCGGCTGGCCATGGGCAAGGCCAGGGTATAGAAGGCGCCGTAGAGGAACATGAACTGTTCGAGCATGTGGTCCCGCAGATTGCTGTCCACCAGGGAACGGGCGAAGAAGCCGCTGATCACCAGAGCCAGCATCAGGGAAGCCGGATCCTGCCGCTGGAAATAGCCGCGCAGCCCGGCGACGAAACCGACCCCGAGGAATGCCAGCCACAACGCCACCCCGGGCACGCCAGTGGCGATGGCCCAGTCCACCATGCCGCTGTGGGAATGGGCGCCGGGCTGGGGATGCTCGTCCGGATAGCGCTTGACCAGGGCGTGGCCGAAGGCGGTTCGGCCGTAGCCGATGCCCAGGGGATGCTCCAGGGCGATCAGCGCCCCCTCCTTGGCCCAGGCCAGGCGCATGTAATTGGAGTGGCTCACGGTTTCCCCATCGGCGCGGACGGGCAGGGGGTAGCGTTCCAGATCCAGCCAGGACTTGTAGCGGTCCGTCTGCCAGCCAATCTCCATGTCCTGCACCATGCTCTGCCAACGGGGATCGCTCTTGAAGCTGAGAAAGCCGAGGGTTCCCAGCCCGAGCAGCACGGCGGTGCCCACCACCAGCAGACGTCGCGGCCCCAGGCGGTGGCGCTGGGCGATGAGGATCAGCAGCGTGGCGGAAAAGGTCAGGGCCATGGCACCCAGCACGCCATTGCGCGCACCGATGACCCAGGAGTTGAAATAGGCGACACCGATGGCCCCGGCCAGGAGCGGCCAGCGGATCGGCAGGAGGCGGAGGCCGCCATTGATGCGCACCACCAGTTCGGCCGCCAGCATGGCCATGAACAGGTTATTGACGTAGCTGATCTTCTCCTTGGAGCCGGTGAGCCGGGCGATCTGGAACGGGGGATGACCCGATTGCGCCCACAGCCAGAGGGAGTCCAGGGCATGCAACAGGCACTGGAAGCCCAGGGCGCCGGCGATCACCAGGCAAATGGTTTCCCGCCCCACCCCTTGGCGGCGGCTGGCGATCACCGTACCGAAGCCGATGACCAGACAGATCAGGGCCTTCACCCATTGCCCACGCAATTCGCCGAAGGCCCAGGCCGGCTCGGGGGAAATCAGCGCCGCCTGGAAAATGAGCCAGGCCGTCAGGGCCAGGACCCAGCGCCAGGGACGGCCGCCATCGGGATCCCGCAGCAGTCCCGGAAATGCGCTCCAGACCGGGATTAGCAACAACAGGCTGAGGGCGATGAAGACATTGCGCACCGCTACCGTATGGTCGATGGACCATACGAACAGCAGGGACGCGATCACCGCCAGGGGCACGGCCACCGAGGGGGAGAAACGCAGGCTCTTGATCTTTGACATCCGGACTATCGCCCCAGGCAGGAGAAGTAAATGCGTTCCAGGAGCGTCGATTGCTGACGCCAGTCATAACGCGACACAGCGATCTCCCGGGCGCGGCGGCGCATTTCAGCATAGGCACCGGGATTTTCCAGCACCTTGAGGGCAGCTGCAGCCAGGGCGGCAGGGGAACCGACGTCATCGAGCAGGATCGCCGCCCGTTCATCGACCGTTTCCCGGATACCGGCGATAGGCGCGGTAATGACCACGCAGCCGGAAGCCAGGGCCTCGATCAGGACCAGGGGGTGCTGCTCCCCGGAGAACTGGGTAGGAAACAGCAGCACGTCGGCCACCTGGAACACCCGGGGCAGGCTGCTGTGGGGCAGGGCCGGCAGGTCGAGCAGCACGCCGCGGGCGGACAAGCGCGCCACCCGGGCTAGGCAGTCGGCGTAATCCGGGTGGTGCTCGGCACCGGGCGGCAGGGCTCCGGCGGCGATGCCCTGAATCTCAGGATGGGTCTCGGAAAGCAGTTCCAGGGCCTCCAGGAAGGCGAAGTAGCCCTTGCTCTCCTGCTTGCGGCCCACATAGGCCATGACGCGCTTGCCCTGGAAACCGAGCAGGGAGCGCAGGCGCTCCAGTTCGGAGGGGGAAGCCGGAGCGAACAGGTCGGTATCGGCGCCGTTATGCACCACATGCACCCGCTCCTCCGGGAAGCCCTTCTCGACCAGGGCATCCCGGGTATAGCCGGAGACGGCGATGTAGGCATCGGCCAGGCCCCAGGCCGGGTCCAGGGTACGCAGGGCATGGGCATGGATCACCACCGGCAGGCGGCGCCCCAGGCGACGGCGGAAGTCTTCCACCGGGAATTCGAGTTGATGGGCATGCAACAGGTCCACCCGCTTCCCCTGCAGCAGCTTGGCCAGGCGGGCGTGCAGGGGAACGGGATCGAGCCGGGAGAGCTTGCGGAACAACAGGCGATAGGCCCGGCTTTCATGCAGACGCCAGATCTCTCCGAGTTCCGGGTGGTTCTCGTAATTCTGGGGATGGGTTTCCTGCTGGCAAACATGGGTATTGCGGAACAATTGCAGATACCTGGCCAGATACTGGGCCGCCAGAGACGGCGCAAAACCCCGGTTATCCGGAATTGGGCCGTGGGGAGTGTAGGTGACGACGTTCATGGCACTCTCGGCGAAGAGATGTTGGATGGGAATAACGCAACTGGGCGACCCATCAGCGGTGAGTGGAAGTGCTTCATTGGCCTAAATCCTCCGCCCTGCTTGGCGGGGCTCCGGCAGAGGGACGGCACTCTGGCTGAGCAGGGTCCGCATCTTGTCCGGATAGGTCTCCAGGCGGAGGGCCCTGGCGTAGCCTGCCTGGGCGATCTTCTCCCGGGCCGCATCGTTGGCGAGGTAGAAATCGAGCTTGTCCCGCAGTTCGGCAACGGAGGAGTAGAACTCCATTTCCACCCCGGGCTTGAACAGCTCCGCCGCGTAATCCGAGTAGTCGCTCAGCAGGAAGCTGCCGGTGGCCGGCACGTCGGCAATCCGCAGATTGGGACAATCCTGGCCGTCGTTCTCCCACGCCGAAACGTTGAGAACGATCTTGCTCTCGTTGTACAGCCGACTGAGGGCTTCACCGACAATCATGGAGCCCTTCACGCGGGGCAGGAACGCCTCCCCGCACTGATCCCAGCCGGGACCGAAGAGATGCAGGTCGTAGTCCAGTACCTGGCGCAGCAATTCAAGCCGCCGATCCTTGAGCCGGCCGACAAAGCTGATGTCACGGCACTTGGGCAGCGCCGGCTGCAGACGGCGGTAATGGCCGGGATCGTAGGCGATGGCCGGCAGGTAGCCGATGCCGGACTCCGGCCCGATGCCATGGCGGTGAATGCAGAAGTAGCTGTCGTAGAGGGCAGCCTCCGCCACCGGCGAGCGCATCCAGCTCGGGCCTTCGACGCACCAGCCGAGCAGGTGCCGCACGCCTGCCTGGCGGCGCAGCCGATCCAGAACCTCCTGGGGGTAGGTGAAGGTCGACACCACCAACACCACCTCGGGCCGGAATTGTTCCGCCACCTGGGACAGGCGCTGGAAGCGCCGGTGCTCCTCATCCCAGGGCAACAGCCGTTTTGCCCGCTCCTTGGACACCCCACCCAGGCGGCAGCCCAGCACCAACAGCCGTTCCAGGGCCTTGCGCCCGGGAAAATCGATTTTCTCTTCCACCGGATTGAAGCGGCACACCTCGAAGCCCATCTCTTCCAATGCCTGGGCGCAGGACTCCCCCAGGGGGATGTTCCAGCCCCCGCCCGACTCCGCGAACGGAAAACTCAGCAGGAGGCGGGGTTTCACCGGCGAGCCTTGCATGGCGGAATCCGGCTCCACTTAGGCGCCCCGCAGCCTGGCATAAAAGCTCCCGAGGCGGGAATGGCGCCAGATGAAGAGCCGGCTGCCGAGCCAGCGGCCCGGACGCTCCTTGGTCACCAGGCGGCCAATACGCAGGGGGTCGCTGCCCGGGGTGTTGAGGCGCTTTTCCGTGGTGTGCAGGTAGTTGAAGCCGGCCTGGCGGGCGATAGCGATATAAGTCTCGTCGTAGTAGCCCTGGGGCCAGCACAGATGGGCACTGGCGCCGCCCAGACGCTCGGCCAGGGTGGCGCGGGAATGGGCCAGATCCTCGGCCAGCGCCTGGTCCCGCTCGGGGCCAGGGGGCAATTGGAGATCCCAGCGGGTGTGGCTATGGGTGTGGGAATGAAACTCGAAGGTGCCGGCCGTCCTCATGGCCTCCACCTCGGACCAGCGCAGCATGGCGGCATCGCCCTGGCCTGCGCCGATCAGTTCCTTGCAGCGGCGGTGATTCGGGCAGTCGGGCACGGCACCACCCTCGCCCGCATGGGGACGCACCGGCCCTTCGCCCAGCCAGCCGGTGACCAGGAAGAGCACGGCCTTCTGGCCGAACTCCTGCAGCACCGGATGGGCATGGACCCAGTTATCCAGGTAGCCGTCGTCGAAGGTCACCACCACGCTCTTTTTCGGCAGGGGCGCCCCGGCAAGAAAAGCGGCCAGTTCGTCGCAGCCGACAGTGGTATAGCCATGGGCGGCAATCCAGGCCATGTGCTCGCGAAACACTTGGGGAGAAACCGTGACCAAGCCCGGATTGGGGCTGACATGGTGGTACATGAGAACGGGCAGGGCCTGCATTGCTATTGCTCCAACACTTGGGCACACAGGGCTTCGGTGGCGTCGATCATGGCCTGCAGGCTGAAGTGGCCCTGGGCGTGGGCCTGCCCTCCGGCAGCCAGGCGGGCGGCCAGGCCGGGCTCGGTGGCGACGCGGGCCAGGGCATCGGCCACTGCCGCGGGATTTTCCGCCGGCACCAGCAGGCCGGTGACCCCGTCCTGCACCAGTTCCGGCACGCCGCCGACGGCGGTGGCCACAACCGGCAGGCCCGAGCCCAGGGCCTGGGTTACCGCCTGGGGCACGCCCTCGGAACGGGAGGTAAGGATGAAGCAGTCGGCCGCAGCCAGCAGGTCCGGCACATCATCCCGGTGGCCGAGGAAGCGCACCCGGTCAGCCACCCCCAGCTCCTCGGCGTAACGGCGCACGTTCTCTTCCCGCGGGCCGTCGCCGGCGAGCAGCAGTACCGGATTCGGAACTCGCCCGCCCAGGGCGGCCAGGGCCTCCAGGGCGATTTCGTGGCGTTTCACCTGGCGGATGACGCCGACCATGAGGATGACCCAGCTCTCCTCCGCCAACCCCAGGGCGGCACGGGTCTCCTGGCGGGAATGGCGGGGGCGGAAGGTCTGGAAATCGATGCCGGTGGGAATGCTCGCCAGTTGCGCTGGCGGGAATCCGTCGCGCTCGATCAGGTCCCAGCGCATGACCTCGCCGCAGGCGATGATCCGCTGGGGCAGGTAGTGGATGAAATTGTGCCAGCTGCGGTGCAGGGGATAGTTGAGATGCCGAGTGCGCAGCAACCGGGCGCCGGCCAGGCGCGCCGCCAGACCGCCGACCCAGCTGTCCAGGCCGCTGTGGGTATTGACGATGTCCACCCGTTCCCGGCCGATCAGGCGCATCAGCCCCACCAGGGTGACCGGGTCCAGCTTGCCGCGGAAGGGGAAGGTAAACACCGGCAGGCCGGCTTGCCGCGCCTTTTCTGCCAGCCGGGCCTGGGGACGGGTGGCCAGGGCCACCCAATGGCCCCGCGCCGCCATGCCGCACATTTCCGCCAGGATACGGCGCTCCTGGCCGCCCCAGCCGTCAGACCATTCGGTATGCAGAATTCTCATTGCCCCTCCAACAGGGAAGTCGCCGCGTCCCATACCTGGTCGACGCTGATCTCAGCCATGGAAACGTCGATGCCGCACTCCCCCCGGGCCAGGGCCGGATGGTCGATGAGCACGCACTGGCGGCGCTCCAGGGGGCCGTAGACGGAAGACGGGTAGGCGCAGTGGTACAGGGCCACCATGGGGATGCCTACGGCCCCGGCCAGATGGGTCGGGCCGGTATCCACGCCGAGATAGAGGCCAAGCTGGGACATGACGGCCCCGGCCTGGCGCAGGCTGAGCCGGCCGGATAGGGGCAGCACCTTGCCCGGGAAACGGGCCGCCAGGGCGCCGGCCTCGGCACGGGACTCCGGGCCGCCGAGGACCACCACCCCGGCATCGGGATAACGGGCCAGCAGGCGCTCGACGAAGGCCTCGAAATACCCCAGGGGCCAGTCCCGGTGGCTCTTGGTGTGAAAACTCTTGAGCTGCAAGCCGACCCGCAGCCGTGCACCGGGTTGCTCCCGCTGCAGCAGGCCGGCAGCCCAGGCGGACTCCTCCGGCGTGACCACGTAGCTCAGCCCCTGCCCTGCTTCAGCCACGCCCAGGGGGGGCAGCAGGCGCAGGCGCTCCCGCACTGCGTGCTCGCCCCGGGGGGGCAGGGCCACGGCCGACAGCAGGCGGTCATTGAGCGATGGGTCGGGCTGACGGAAAGCCACCACCTGCCTGGCCACCCGCAAGGCATAGCGAACCAGGGGGGCATCCTGGCCCCACACCACGGCGGTATCGTAGGGTTTGGCGGAGCGATTGGCGGAGATCCAGCCGCACCAACGGGCCCGCTTGGGAGTGATGGCGCCGAGATGGTGGATGAAAGGCAGGTGCTCGAGCACTTCCATCCGTTTGGGATGGGCCAGGACGTCGAGTTGC
The DNA here is from genome assembly GCA_035255085.1 of Azospira sp. Classification (GTDB taxonomy): domain Bacteria; phylum Pseudomonadota; class Gammaproteobacteria; order Burkholderiales; family Rhodocyclaceae; genus Azospira. The sequence continues at coordinate 25,683 of DATEZY010000152.1, forward strand.
ACGCCGGGCTGCTGCCCCAGGGCTCGCAGGGCCGGGGTGGTCAGCAGGGTGTCACCGATACGGGTGACGGAAATCGCCAGGACGCGCCGCATCAGACCTCGCCTTCGGCACGCTGCAAGCGATGCAGGCGGGCGTAGAAGCCATCCTTGGCCAGCAGTTCGGCATGGCTGCCGCTCTCGACGATACGCCCCTTATCCAGCACGACGATGCGATCCGCATTCTCGATGGTGGTCAGGCGATGGGCGATGACCAGGGTGGTGCGGTTCTGCATCAATACTTCGAGGGCGGCCTGGACGGCCCTCTCGGACTGGGTATCGAGGGCCGAGGTGGCTTCATCTAGCACCAGGATCGGCGCGTTCTTGAGCAGGGCCCGGGCAATCGCCAGGCGCTGGCGCTGGCCGCCGGAGAGCTTGACGCCGTTGTCGCCGATCAGGGTATCGAAGCCCTCGGGCATGGCCTCGATGAACTCCAGGGCATGGGCGGCCCGGGCCGCCTCGACGACACGCTCCCGGGGCACATCGCCCAGGCTGCCGTAGGCGATGTTGGCCGCCACCGTGTCGTTGAACAGCACCACATCCTGGGAAACCAGGGCGATATTGGCCCGCAGGCTGGCGAGCACGAGCTCTTCCAGATCGTGGCCATCGACCCGGATGCGCCCGGCGCTCGGGTGGTAAAAGCGCGGCAGCAGGTTGGCCAGGGTGGTCTTGCCACTGCCGGAGGCGCCGACCAGGGCCACCGTCTGTCCCGGCTCCACCACCAGGTCCACGCCGGCCAGGGCCTCCCGGGCAGCTTCCGGGTAAGTGAAATGCACGCCTTCGAAGCGCACCTCGCCCCGGGCCCGCTCCAGCACCACCTGGCCCCGGTCGTCTTCCGGCACCTCGTCGATCAGGGAAAACACGCTTTCCGCCGCCGCCAGGCCGCGCTGCAACTGGGAATTCATGTCGGTGAGGCGCTTCATCGGCGCCAGCAGCATGAGCATGGCGGTAATGAAGGAGACGAAGCCGCCGACCGAGGTCTGGTTGTCGGTGGATTGCTGCAGGGCGACGAAGACAATGATGGCCAGGGCGATGGCGGCAAACATCTGGACGATGGGCCCCAGGGCGGCCGCAGCCACCGTACCGCGGATATTGAAGCCCCGCTGGCGCTCGTTGGCGGCGGCAAAACGGCGCTGCTCATAGTCCTGGCCGCCAAAAATCTTCACCACCTTGTGGGCGCCGATGGTCTCTTCCAGGACATGCATGACGTCGCCCATGGCGAACTGGCCGGCCCGGCTCATCTGCCTCAGGCGCTTGCTGAACAGGCGCACGGCAACGGCAATCAGCGGTACCATGGCCACCGCCACCAGGGTCAGCTTCCAGTTGAGATAGAGCAGCCAGCCGAAGAGGCCGAGCACCGCCAGGGAGTCCTTCACCACCGAAGTGATGACACTGGTGGCCGCCCCCGTGACCCCGCCCACATCGTAGGCGATCTTGGACATGAGGGAGCCGGCGGACTGGTTATCGAAGAAGCGGGTCGGCAGATTGACCATGCGGATGAACATGGCGTTGCGCAGATCCATCACCACCTTGTTAGAGACCCACACCATGGCGTAGTCCCCGAGGAAGCCGAGCACCCCGCGCAGCAGGAAGATACCGACGATGACGAAGGGTACCAGCCAGGGATTGAGGCTATGGGCCTGGGCACCGAAACTGCCGTCGAGCAGGGGCTTCATCAGGGCCGGCAGCAGCGGCTCGGTAACGGCGGACAGGGCCATGGTACCGATGGCCAGGACGAATCCCCGCCAATAGGGACGGACATAGCCCAGGAGCCGCCCATAGAGTTCGCGGCTGGAAGGGGCAGGTTTCAGGGAGTCATTCATGGCAGGCGGCGGGGCGGCAAAAGAGGCATCCAGGGCACCACGTCGGAGGGAAGACCCGGGGGTCCGCCGGACGCAGCAAAGCTCGCCATTATACCGGAGGGAAAGGAGCGCCCCATGCCGCCGTCAGGCGGACAACAGGCGCCGGTACAGCCCCAGCAATTCCTCCGCCAGGGCCTCCAGGGAGAGCCCCTGCACCGCCTGACGGGCCCGGGGCCCCATGGCGGCGGCGACGCCGGGTTCAGCCAACGCCCCCAGGGCACGGGCCAGGCCGGCTTCATCCAGGGCATCGACGACGAAACCGTTGTCGCCGTCGCTGATGAATTCCGCCGCGCCGCAGGAGGGGCTGGTCACCACCGGCAGGCCGCAGGCCATGGCCTCCAGGGCCGCATTGGGGAAGGGGTCGTAGAGGGTGGGCAGAACGAAGGCATCGGCTGCGCCGTACCAGGGCTTCACGTCCTTGAGGGGGCCGGTGAAATGCACCCGGGGCGCAATGCCCAGGCGGCGCGCCAGCTTGGCCATGGCGCCCTGGTGCCGGTCGCCTCCCACCACGGCCAGATGCGCCCGGGGCGGCAGCGCGGCGAAGGCACGCAGCAGGCGGGGAACGCCCTTGCGCTCAAAGCCGCTGCCGACATAGAGGAACAGGGGAGCCTCAGCCGGAACGCCATAGGCGGCCCGGGAACTTTCCCGGTGCAGGCCCGCCAGGCCGGGATGGAAGGCGTCCAGATCCACCCCGTTGCGGATGATGGGCAACTTTGCCCGGGGCAAGCCGAAGTGGGCGACGATCTCGTCCTGCACCAGCCGGGAATTGCAGATCACCGCCCGCAGCTCCGGATGGAGGAACATTTCCCGTTCCGCCTGGAGCACGTAGCGATGGTAGGGATCGAGGCGCTGGGCCAGGCGCTGGAGGGGATTGAGCAGGCGGGCCCGGTGCTTGAGCCAGGCCGCATGAACGCCGTCGCCGGCGCGGTAGAGGGTGCAGCCAGGAATGCGTTCGTGGGACTGCACCAGATCGAACCGTCCCTCCGCCATGGCCTGCTGGACACAGCCGGCAAAGCTGCGGTCCCGCGCCACCCGGCCGCGATAGTCCGGATTGCAGGTCAGCAGGGCATAACCGCTGCCCGACTCCAGCCCTCCGAGCCACTGCCGGGCGATCAGGGTCACCTCCGCGCCCTGGCGCACCAGGGCGCTCAGGGCCCGATCCACGAAGCGCTCGGCGCCACCGTAGGGGTTGTAGCGCTGCCGGACGATGGCAATTTTCATGGTTTCAGCAAGGCTTCAACGGCGGCCAGCACCTGCTGGGGCGTCAGGGAAACCAGGCAGTCGCTGACCTTGCCGCCGCCGCAACCGTCGATACCGCAGGGACGGCAGGGATGATTCTGGCTGGCGATGACCCGGTGGGGAACGCCCCAGGGGCCCCACTCCTTGTCGCCGGAGGGGCCGAACAGGGCCACCACCGGGGTGCCCACGGCGGCCGCCATGTGCATGGGGGCAGAATCGACGCCGAGGAAAACCTTGGCCCGGGAGAGCAGTGCGGCCAGTTCCTTGAGGGAAAGCTGGCCGGCCAGGCTGATTGCGGGCTTTTCCAGGCGGGCCTGGATGGCCTCGACCATGGCCAGTTCCGCAGCATCCGGTGCGGCGGTCAGCACCACCGGCCAGCCGGCGGCCTGCAGCCGGGAAATCACGGCGGCCATGCCATCGCTGGTCCAGCACTTGAAATGCCAGCGGGAGGCCGGATGGACATGGATGAAGGCCTTGTCGCCCAAACCATGCTCGGCCAGCAGGGTGGCGACGCGGGAATCCGCCACCGCCCCGGCAACCAGGGAGAGTTGGCGCTCTGCCGGAGCCGGGTAGATGCCGATGCGACGCAGGGCGTCCAGGTTGCGCTCCACAGTATGGCGTAAGGCGTTGCGCGGCACCTCGACGAAGTGGCTGAAGCTGTCGTTCCAGAAACGCCCCCGCCCCTTGACCTTGGGCGCCACCGCCCAGGTCGCCCCCACTGCCCGGGCCAGCCAGGCGCCGCGGCGATGCTCGGTGAGGTGGATCACCAGGTCGTAGC
>DATEZY010000153.1:0-11841 GCA_035255085.1 Azospira sp.
CGGATTGGCACTGCTGTTATAGGCCACCGTCGCGCTCACCGCACCAGCCACCGCCATCTGCGGATTGACGGTGATGGTCACGGTCGCCGGGGCCGAAGTGCCGCTGGCATTGGTCGCGGTATAGGTGAAGCTGTCGCTGCCAGAATAGCCGGTGGTCGGTGTATAGGTGATGCTGGTGCCGCTGGCCGTCGCCGTGCCATTGCTTGCCCCAGTCGCCACCGCCACGCTCGTGGCCGTTCCTCCGCTCAGATTGAGGGTGATCGGTGTCGCCGTGTTGTAGACCACCGTGGCACTGACATTGCCGGCAACCGGCATCTGGGGATTGACGGTCAGGGTATAGGCGGTGTTCTTGGAATAAGGCGTGGCACTGCTGTCAGTGGCGGTCACCGTAATCGGGTAGGACCCGGACTGGGTCGTGCTGCCAGACAGAACACCCCCACTGGAAAGGCTGAGGCCCGTCGGCAGAGTTCCCCCGCTAATACTGAAAGTGTAGGGCGCGGTACCGCCGCTGGCACTGATGGTCTGGCTATAGGCCGTACCGTAGCCAACCGCAGGCAAGGAAGCCGGCACCATGCTAATGGTCGGCGGCGCCACGGTAAGTGAAAGGGTTGTGCTGGTGCCGGAGAAGGGAGCTCCAGTGCCGGTGCTGCTGTCCGTGGCCTGGACGGTAAAGGTAAAAGTTCCGCCTTGCGTAGGTGTGCCGCTCACGGTTCCGGACGAATTGAGGCTCAAACCTAAAGGCAAGCTACCGGAGGCCAGGGAGAAATTGCCGTAGGGTGCGGTGCCGCCCGTAACGCTGATGGTTTGACTATAGGCGGCACCAACGGTAGCGGCAGTGAGCGTTGACGGCGAGAAGGCCAGGCTGGGCGCCCCGATGGTCAGGGAGATGGTGCTGCTGGTTCCGGTATACGGACCGTTGCCGGTGCTGCTATCGGTCGCTCGCACGGTGAAGGTAAAGGTTCCCGCGGCTGTCGGCGTACCGGAAATAGTGCCGCTGCTATTGAGGCTCAAACCAGCCGGCAGGGCACCGGACTGGAGGGCAAAACTGCCATAGGGTGCAGTACCGCCGCTGGCGCTGACGGTCTGGCTGTAAGCCACCCCGACGCTACCCGCAGTAAGGGTGGACGGGGAAAAAACGATGCTCGGCGCCCCCACTGTTAGGGAATAGGCCTTGCTGCCAGTGGCACTGCTTGCGTCAGTGGCCGTCACGGTGAAATTGAAGGTACCACCGGCGCTCGGGATGCCACTCAGCAGACCAGTAGAACTCAAGCTGAGGCCGGCCGGCAGGGCGCCGGCAGAAATGCCGTAGGAATAGGGAGCGGTACCGGCACTGGCGGTAAATGACTGGCTATAGGCCGTACCCACGGTGGCCGCAGGCAAGGTGACACCCACCGGACTAAGCGTGATATTGGGCGCTATCGTCAGGCTGTAGGCAGTGCTGCCGGTATAGGAGGAGGCATCGGTGGCCGTAATGGTGAAATTGGCAGTACCGGCAGTGGTCGGCGTGCCGGACAGCACGCCCGTACTGCTATTAAGGCTAAGCCCCGCAGGCAGGGCGCCGCTCGTCACGGCATAGGTGTAAGAGGTACCACCACTGCCGGTGAAGGTCTGGCTATAGGCAGTACCGACAGCGCCTGCCGTAAGGGTGGGGCCCGCCGGGGAAACGCCGATATAGGGCGCGACGACCAGAGTGTCGATGCCCCAGTTCCAATCAGAACTACCTTCGAAACCAATCGTGTCGATATTGGTAAAGCCGGTCAGGGCATAGGTGGTGAAGACATCGGGCGCAGACATTGTTAAGTTTTGGCTAACAACAGGAGTCCCGCCCCGATAGCCGGTGACTTTCACGTACGCATTAGGACTTCCCATTGTTGCCGCTACGGAACTGACATTGAAGCGATCGCCAGCATTTAGTACCCCGATTTTTCCCGGGTTAAGTGGCTGACCGGCAGTTTGAGTCAGGATGTAACTACCATCGGCAGTCGGAGTCCCCCCTGAAGACGACGACATGTACATCCAACCACCGTTTTGCTGAAAATCCAGGCCGTTCATATTGGGAACAGGGGTGGCATCCAACCCTGAATTGGTACCGAACGTCAGCACCCCCCCCGTCACGGCGGCCTGGGCCTGGCCCATCCAGCACCAGGAAAAGGCCAACACCAACAATATTCTCATTAGGCGCAAAGCCGGAGACAGGTAGTACAACACGGGGGGTTCTCCCAACAACATCAAGGCAGGTTAACTAATCAAAAGAAAGCAAAGGTCGCCGCCGGCTCAGACCAAGCCCCGGCGACGACCGATTCAGACCGACTTCAGGCCGGTGTCGGGTAATCGCCCTCAAGGCATATGCACAGATTTAGCGTCAGATAAGGCTGAGCATTGCCATGGGCCTGCCCGGCCCCGGCGTTACCCACCAAACCAGAGGCCATGGTCGAATTGGCAGCTTGGTTGGTATAGGTCTTGACCAGGGTCGGCCGGGAACCGGGGATCAGACCCTTAGCCCAATAGGCGTTGGCTGGATCGGCTACCGTGGCATTGCCGTCCTGAACATTGAGTGCATGACTATGGGGCGGCAGTTGGGACTGGAGCAGGCTCTCACTCATGCTTCCGGTAACTTCACCCAGGGTCCTGGGGCTCAGTCCCGGCCCCGTTCCGTTACCCATAGGAACGCGCCCCTGAAGATTGGGCAGCTTGAAATAAGTCTGGCCATCACCGCCGTAGCGGGTACCGATCACCGTATACAGGACCTGGTTCTGCGGGATGGACATGCTCTGCCCGCTGCAAATAGCCCAGTTAACCGGGGCAAAATTGAAGGCAAACGGACGAATTTCGCCGTAGAAGGGATCAGACATGGAAGCTCCTTGGGCGCTCAGGGACGGGAGGGGTAAAGGCCCTGCACAGCAATGCAGAGGTTCACCGTCAGGGATGGCTGCATGTTGTTGTGGGGGGAAGAACCGCCGCTGGCGGCCAAGGCACCTGCGGCAAGAGTGGCCCCGCCAGGCAGAGGCGTATAGCTCGAGGAGGATGCGAATGCGGGGATAGAACCGGCGGGTGCGTTGCTTGCCTCATCCCCGGAATTACAGGTCAACACATGGTTGTGCGGAGGCATCTGGGCCTGGGTCAGCATCTCACCTTCCTTGCCGCCAGCCTGCCCGACGTTGTGAGGCTGTCCATCGGGCCCTACCCCCATCCCCAGGGGCACGCGGCCACGCAGATCGGGTAAGGCAAAGGTACTGGTGCCGTTGCCGCCATAAACCGTACCCAGCAAGGAAAAAAGGGCTGCGTTCTGTTGTATAGAAAGCAGGCTGCCGTCGCAGAGGGCCCAGCCCCTCGGAATGTTGCCGAAGCCGAAGGCCCGGATTTCGCCAATAAAGGGATCCATCACTCGCTCTCCTTCAGTTCCAGGTCGGATAGGTTCCGACCAGCATGATGATGAAATTGATGCAGAGGCTTGGCATCACGTTGTTATGGGGCGCACCATTGCCGGCGTTGGAAATGGCATTGCCAGCAAACGTGGCTGGCGTCGTCACCGCCGGCGCATAAAGATTGAAAGAGGTAGTTCCTGGCAGATTTCCCTGGGGTGCTGGAGCCGAGGCCTGGGCACCTGCATTCAGGGTATGGGTGTGATTCGGCATTTCTGCCTGGCTCAGCGCAACACCTTCCGTCCCGACGGCCTGCCCCAAAGGCCTTGGCGTCAAGCCGTTGCCTTGACCCTGGCAAATAGGGATGCGACCGCGCAGATCGGGCAAAGCAAAGGTGCTAACACCATTACCGCCGTAGGTAGTCCCAATAAGGGAAAACAGAGCCTCATTGCCGGATATCGGCAACTGGCTGCCATCGCACAGTGCCCAGTTCTGGGGAGCGTAATTCCCCGCGAACATGCGGATTTCACCTATAAAACCGTCCATGGAGCCTCCATCATCGAGAGTTATTTCAAGCGGCTAAAAAGTGCCTGGTAGCAAATATGCCCGGACCGCCCCCCCTGGACGGGGCCGAGAAACAGGAAAAACTGCCCAAGGGTGGGATGGCTTACGCCATGGGTATCGTGGCTAAGAGGGGATAGCTCTGCCCCTGAAAAAATGAGGGAGAAACTCTCCCTGGTTGCCGTGCTGGTATCTGTAACCGATTCCAGGAAGAGGGGGACCGGTGCCCCACCAATGGACGGTGCGACGAGGAACTGGCTAGCGATGAGAGGCTGGAAATCCATCGCACGAAATACTCGGCTGATCACGTTGCGGCCCCAGTGACGCCACCAGGAGAGGGTTGGCGAACCATATAGAGATAGACGCCACGATCCGCTACCGTGGAGAATCCAAGTTGCTGGTAGAAATCCAGGATGGGGTTGTTTCGCTCCACATGCAGACCAAGGTAGTTGCCGCTGCCATCGGATTCCTGCAACAGGCGTCGCAGCAGTCCGCCACCGATACCCTGGCGGCGAAAATTTGGTAGCAGGGCGATATCGACAACGCGGATCTCACTACCCTGCCGATTTACGTACAGGCGGCCAGCCGGCTGGTCATCCACCAGGACGAGATCGAAGGTGCGGTTGGCGTAGTTCCGCGTGTACTGCTCGTGCTGAAAATCGAACTGTTGCTGGAGAAACTGCAACCACTCGGGCTCGCTCCAGCCGGCCAATGCTCGGTCCTGCTCCCGGGTCGAGGCATAGACTCGGAGCAGGAAATCCTGATCGCTCGGCTTGATTGGCCGCAAATGCAAACGGAACGATGAGGATTTTTTGGTATCCATGGGAACAAAGAGACAGCAATCGGATGGTTGGAACAGAGGCAACAGCCAGTCGTCGCCGCGGCGGCAAAAAACGACAAAGTCATTTCAGTAAATGCTTTATGCATAGACGGAAGCGCAACGAAGTCTACATAGAAAGGAATGCAGCCCAAGCAGAGAATATTCAACAAGCATTGATGTTGGGCGGCGCCGGCAGGATGCGATTGGTGTGGGCAAGGACAAACTGCAGGTGCTACCTAGGGCGGCAACGCCGGTGCCATGAGCGATAATGAGCCGACACAAGCGATACGCCGGCGGCTAGCGCCCCGCCCCGCCCCGCCCCGCCCCGCCAACATTCAACTGGAACTGAATCTTCTTGCCCATGCTCGACTGGCTTGCCGCCCCCGCCACCGGCCTCGGCGGTCTCTTTCTCTCCAGCTTTCTTGCCGCCACCCTGCTGCCCGGCGGCTCGGAGGTGGTGCTGTTCGGCTTTCTCGCCCTGCATCCGGGGGAAATGTGGCCGGCCCTGGGTCTAGCGACCCTGGGCAACACCCTGGGGGGATTGACTTCCTATGCCTGCGGCCGCTGGCTGCCGGAACCGGAAAAGGTGGCGCAGCTCAAGCAGGTGCAGTGGATTCAGCGCTGGGGTAGTCCGGCGCTGCTGCTGGCCTGGGCGCCCCTGGTGGGTGACGCCCTGTGCCTGGCGGCGGGCTGGCTGCGCCTCAACTGGCTGGCAGCCACCGTCTTCATGGGAGTAGGGAAATTCGCCCGCTACTGGCTGGTCGCCCAGGGCGCGCTGCTTTAGGAAGAGGCGGAGAGCCTCAGGCCGGAAGGAATTGGGGCGGCGTTTCGAGCAGGGGCGAAGGCACGTGGACGGCATAGCCCTGGGCATAATCCACCCCCAGGTCCCGCACCACCTCCAGCACCGCCTCACTGCTGACAAATTCGGCAATGGTGGCCAGGCCATGCACCTGGGCCACCCGCACCATGGATTCCACCACCGCCCGGTCGGCGGCATCCTGATCCGCCTGCTTGACGAACATGCCGTCGATCTTGAGGTAATCCACCTTGAATTGTTTCAGGTAGCCGAAGGAGGAGAGGCCGCTGCCGAAATCGTCCAGTGCCAGGGTGCAACCAAGGCCATGGGCGAAGTCGATGAACTCGAAGGCCCGGTCGAGCTGGGAAATGGCGCAGCTCTCGGTGATCTCGAAGCTGATGTGGGCCGGGTCGGTGCCATACCTGGCGAAGGTATCGCGGATGAAGGTCGGCAGTTCGTCGTCCGCCAGGGTGGCGCCGGAGAGGTTGAGCGCCACTTTGGGCAGGTCAGTGGCTCCCGCGGCCACCCAACGAGCCATCAGCTGGCAGGTATGCTCGATCACCCAACGGTCGATGAAGGGCATCATGTTGTAGCGCTCGGCCGCCGGAATGAAGTAGGCCGGGGCGATGATCTTGCCGTCCTCGCCGACCATGCGTACCAGCACCTCGATGTGATTCCTTCGCCCCGGGTGCAATGACTGGTAGCGCTGGTGGTAGAGGACAAAGCGCCCCTGTTCCAGGGCGGCTGAAATCTGGGGCAGGGACATGAACTCCGCCTGCCGCGCCCGGAAGTAATCATCCGTCGGCACGAACACCTGGACCCGGTTGCGGCCCCGCTCCTTGGCGGCATAGCAAGCGGTATCGGCAGCGATGAGCAGGTCGGTGATGGTATTGAGATCGGCGGAGGACTCGACGATGCCGATGCTGGCGCCGAGGCGGAAGATTTTTCCCTCCCAAGCGAAGGGCATGGCCCGGATGTCGTCGATGATGTGCTGGGAGCGGCGCACCGCCTCATCCAGAAGCACACCGCGCATGATCAGGCCGAATTCGTCGCCCCCCAGGCGGGCCAGGTAGCCGAAGGAAAACTTGGCCTGCATGACGTGGGCCAGGTGCTGCAACAGGCTGTCGCCGGCGGAGTGACCGCAGGCATCGTTCACCGCCTTGAACTGGTCCAGGTCGATGTAGACCAGGATCACCTGCTCCCCCAAGCGGGTCGCCTCCTCCAGGGAGCGGGTGAGGTGCTTCTCGAAGGCGCGCCGGTTATAGAGACCGGTGAGAGGATCGTGGGAGGCGTGAAAGGCCAGTTCCTCGGTGACGAAGTGCTGCACCGTGATGTCCCGCAGGCTGGAGCGGTAGCCCAGGCTGGCGCCGTCGTCGGCGAAAATGGGCTGCCAGGACATGGCCACCCAGATCACCTTGCCGTCCTTGCATTGCACCCGGAATTCCAGATCCTGCCCGGTCTGGCCGGCCAGGGCCTGCTGATGCTGCTGGCGTACCAGATCCTGGTCATCCGGGAACACCAGGGGCATGGGGAAGTCCCGCAGGGCCAGGCATTCCCGCGGCTTGTAGCCGGTCAGGCGCTCGACTGCCGGATTGACCCAGCGTAGCTGGCCATCGGGGCCGAACCAGTTTTCCCAGGCGTAGGTGTGGTCGGCGATGGCGCGGAAGCGCTGCTCGCTCTCGCTCAGTTCGGCAATGCGCTGGCGTACCGCATCGGTCATGGCGTTGAAACTGTGGGCCAGCAGGCCCACCTCGTCCCGGGTCTGGTATTCGAGACGTACGCTGAAGTCCCCCTCCGCCACCCGGGCACTGGCCTCGGCCAGATTGACCAGGTGCCGGGTCAGCCAGTAGCCGGTACCCAGCAGCATGACAATGCTCAGGCTCAACTCCAGCAGGGCGATCAGGGCCCCCTGCTGGAACAGGGCGCGCTTGGCCGCCTCGATGTAGGACGTGGACAAGCCGTAATGCACCGCGCCATAGACCTGGCCCTGCAATTCCACATTGAAGGCGACGTGATAGACGCCGCCGCCGACGAATTCCTTGGAAGGAGAAGGCAAGGGGCCGGTCTGCTTCCAGCCGGAGGCGGCGAGGATCTGCAGCCGGGGATCAGTGACCACTAGATAGGTCACATCCGCGGATTTGCGCCAGCCATCAATAATGTCACGCAGGGTGGCGTAGTCCCGGGCGGCCAGGGGCACGGCCACCGCCGTCTTGTAGGCCAGCTCGATGGCCTGCACCCGCACTTCCAGTTGCTGTTCCAGCTGCTGCTCGATCAGGCGCATGCCATTGCCCACCAGCAGCGCCAGCATGGTGGCCTCGATCAGCAGGCTGGCCAGCAGCAGCTTGGTACGCAGGGAGCGGAGGAAGGGGACGCGGATCATTGGGAGTGGCTCTGGTCCATCAACTGCTTGAGGGGGGCCAAATAGGGCTTGAAGGTCGCCAATTCATCCGGGCTCAGTTCCTCGAATCCGATGTAGGCGGTTTCCTTGAAGAAGGCCTGGCCCTCGGGTGCGGCGGCAAAGGCCAGAAGGGCCTCCTTGATACGGCGGATTTCGCCATCCCCCAGGCGCTTATGGGCCATGGTCACCACGTGGGGCAGGCGGATGCCGGAGGAGAAGTAGCGCAGGCGCTGGCGGATGTCTCCCGGTACCTGGCCGAGCAGGGTAGTGGTGGTGATGGCGCCATCCGCATCGCCTACCGCCACGGCGGCGATGGCCGCCCCGTGGGTCGGCTTGTCCAGGATGGTGAAATCCTGCCCTGGCTTCATGCCCTTGTCGCCCAGCCATTTCAGACCGGCGATGGAAGCAAAGGCGACCCGGTTGGCCATGGCGATGCGCCGTCCCTGCAACCCCTTGGGATCGGTGGCCGGGTCCTCCTTGCGCACCACCATGATCGGTTCCAGGCGGGCCTGGTAGTGGTAGAGGGGGACATAGCCCTTGTCCAGGGCCATGAGGGCGAAATGGGGGGCGGTGATCATCAGGTCGTAGTTGCCCTGGAGCTGCTCACGCAAAAAGGTCGGGTAATCCGGGGCGGTGAAAATCTCCACCGGCTGCCCCAGACGAGCCTGAAGGAACTGACGCAGGGGTTGATGGGTCTTTATCAGCGCCAGGGTGCTGTTGAAGGGCAGGATGCCAAAGCGTAGCGGGGCCTGCTCCTGGGCCAGGGCGGGAAAGCCGGCCAGCAGAAGCATGACCAGAACCAGGCTTTGCCAGAGGGCCTGCCCGGATTTTTTGTAGAAAATTTTCATGTCCCGATATCCCTTAGGTCATAGGCAGTCTAACAGGTCCGGACCTAGGCGACACAGGGCTGGCGACAGGCACCGCAGCACCCCGGAACGACCTTGGCACTAGCCTCCAAGCCCTTAACCTCATGCTCCGCATGGTTTTAGCCATCCCCCTGGGTTCTCCCTGTTGCACCGCGATACGCTAAAATTCACGCTTTGCCAGTGCGGCCCGCGCCGCAAGAGACATCTCCAATGACAGCACGTCTGCGCGAAATCCCCTACAACTACACCTCCTTCTCCGACCGGGAGATCGTCATCCGCCTCCTGGGCGAGGACATGTGGCAGGTGCTGGATGAACTCCGCGCCGAGCGGGTCACTGGCCGTTCCGCCCGCATGCTCTACGAGGTATTGGGGGATATCTGGGTGGTGCAGCGCAACCCCTACCTGGAAGACGACCTGCTGGCCAACCCTGGCCGCCGCGAGGCCCTGGTGCAGGCCCTGCACCATCGCCTGGCGGAAGTGGACAAGCGCCGCAGCGAATCCGCCGGGGAAGATCCGGAGCGCAGCCGCAAGGTGGCCCAGCTGGTAGAGGCCGCTCACCAGGCCGTGGACCGTTTCGAGCAGCGCTTCGTGGACACCCTCATGCTGCGCAAGAAGGTGCTCAAGGCCCTGACCCGCCACACCCGCAAGGACAACGTGGCCTTCGACGGCCTGGCCCGGGTCTCCCATGTGACCGATGCCACCGACTGGCGCGTCGAATATCCCTTCGTCGTCCTCTACCCGGATACGGAAGAAGAAATCGGCCCCCTGGTGCGCGGCTGTATCGAACTGGGCCTGACCATCATCCCGCGGGGGGGCGGCACCGGCTACACCGGCGGCGCCGTGCCCCTGTCGCCCCTGTCCGTGGTGATCAACACCGAGAAGCTGATCGATATCGGCCCGGTGGAAGAGATCGTCCTGCCCGGCCACACTGAGCCTTACGCCACCATTCGCACCAGCGTCGGCGTGGTCACCGATCGCGTCTCCGAAGCCGCCTCGGCCGCCGGCCGCGTCTTCGCCGTGGACCCCACTTCGGCCAGCGCCTCCTGCATCGGCGGCAACATCGCCATGAACGCCGGCGGCAAGAAGGCCGTGCTGTGGGGCACTGCCCTGGACAACCTGGCCTGGTGGAAGATGGTCACCCCGGACGGCAACTGGCTGGAGGTGGAACGCCTCAACCACAACTACGGCAAGATCCACGAGCAGGAGAAGGTGGAATTCCGCTTAAAGCGTTTCGACGCCAAGAGCTACAAGCTGCTCTCCGAGGAAGTGCTGGCCCTGCCCGGTGCCGCCTGCCGCAAGACCGGCCTGGGCAAGGACGTGACCGACAAGTTCCTCGGCGGCGTGCCCGGGGTGCAGAAGGAAGGCACCGACGGCATCATCGTCGCCGCCCGCTGGGTGCTGCACAAGATGCCCCCGGTCACCCGCACCGTCTGCCTGGAATTCTTCGGCCAGGTGCGGGAGGCCGTGCCCTCCATCGTCGAGATCACCGACTACTTCAAGCCGGGTGGTGCCGGCAACCTGGCCGGCGTGCAACTGGCCGGCCTGGAGCACCTGGACGAACGCTATGTGAAGGCCGTCGGCTACGCCACCAAGGCCAAGCGCCATGGCCGGCCGAAGATGGTACTGATCGGCGACATCGTCGGCCACGACGAAAATGCTGTCATGCAGGCCGCCTCCGACGTGGTCAAGATGACCAACGTGCGCGGCGCCGAAGGCTTCATCGCCATCACCCCGGAAACCCGCAAGAAATTCTGGCTGGACCGTTCCCGCACCGCCGCCATCTCCAAGCACACCAACGCCTTCAAGGTGAATGAGGACGTGGTGATCCCCCTGCCGCGCATGGGCGACTACTGCGACGGCATCGAGCGCATTAATATCGAACTGTCCCTGCAAAACAAGCTGGACCTGTGCGACGCCCTGACGGAATTCTTCAAGGGCGACCTGCCGGTGTACAGCGCCGACACCAAGCTGGACAAGGACGTGCTCATCGAGGATCGCCGCGAGCGGGCCCTGGAGCATGTGGCCGACGTGCGCGCCCGCTGGCAGTGGCTGCTGGACAACCTGGACCTGCCCCTGGCCCAGGCCGAACAACGTTTCGCCGAATTCGGCGTGGTTGCCGGCGAGCTGACCAACCGGGCGGCCAATCCCAGCCTCTTCCACCGCCTGCAGGATTACTCCGTGCGCGCCTCCTGGAAGAAGGAACTGAAGGAACCCCTGGACAACATCTTCAACGGCGCCACCTACAGGCCCCTGTCGGAGAAGATGGAAGCAGTGCAAAAGTCCGTGCTGCGCGGCCGCGTCTTCGTGGCCCTGCACATGCACGCCGGCGACGGCAACGTGCACACCAACATCCCGGTGAATTCGGATCACTACGAGATGTTGCAGACCGCCAACCGGGCGGTGGAGCGCATCATGCACCTGGCCCGTTCGCTGGACGGCGTCATCTCCGGCGAGCACGGCATCGGCATCACCAAGCTAGAATTCCTGACGGAAGAAGAGATCGGCCCCTTCCGCGCCTACAAGGCGAAGGTGGATCCGGAAGGCCGCTTCAACAAGGGCAAGCTGATGCCCGGCGGCGACCTGCACAACGCCTACACGCCGTCCTTCTCCCTGCTCGGGGCCGAGTCCCTGATCATGGAGCAGTCCGAGATCGGCAAGATCGCCGACTCCATCAAGGACTGCCTGCGCTGCGGCAAGTGCAAGCCGGTGTGCTCCACCCACGTGCCCCGGGCCAACCTGCTCTACAGCCCGCGCAACAAGATCCTCGGCACCTCCCTGCTGATCGAGGCCTTCCTCTACGAGGAGCAGACCCGCCGCGGCATCTCCCTGCAGCACTTCGACGAATTCAACGACGTGGCCGACCACTGCACGGTGTGCCACCGCTGCGTCAAGCCCTGCCCGGTGGATATCGACTTCGGCGACGTCTCGGTGGCCATGCGCAACTTCCTGCGCAAGCAGGGCAAGAAGAAGCTGGACCCGGGCAAGGCCGCCACCATGTGGTTCCTCACCATGAAGGACCCGGCCACCATCAAGCTGGC
>DATEZY010000154.1:0-13669 GCA_035255085.1 Azospira sp.
CGGGTGTTCGGTGAAATCCGCAACGGCTTCTTCGGCCCGGAGATGGTCCATCCCCGCTACAAGAGCGTGGGGGAGGGGGCGGAACTGCCCCAGTCCCTGACGCCGGTCTATCCCACCACCGCCGGCCTGGCCCAGTCGGCCCTGCGCAAGCTCATCACCCGGGCCCTGGCCGAGGCCGACCTCTCCGACACCCTGGAAGAGGGCGTGCGCCACCGCCAGGCCCTGCTGCCCTTCGCCGACGCGGTGCGCCTGCTGCACGCGCCGCCCCCGGGCATCCCGGTCTTTCCCCTGCAGGAGCGCCAGCACCCGGCCTGGCGCCGCATCAAGTTCGACGAACTGCTGGCCCAGCAACTCTCTCTGCGCCGGGCCTACCGGGCGCGGCGGGAGAAGGGTGCCCCGCCCCTGGCCGCCCCCGGGCAGCTGGCCCGGCAGCTCCTGGCCAGCCTGCCCTTCGGCCTTACCGGCGCCCAGGCCCGGGTGCAGGCGGAGATCGCCGCCGACCTGGCCCAGGGCCACCCCATGCAGCGCCTATTGCAGGGCGACGTGGGCAGCGGCAAGACCATCGTCGCTGCCCTGGCGGCCTGCCAGGCCATCGAGAGCGGCTGGCAGGCGGCCTTCATGGCACCGACGGAAATCCTCGCCGAGCAGCATTACAAGAAGCTGGCTGCCTGGTTCGAACCCCTGGGGGTGTCCGTGGCCTGGCTCTCCGGCAGCCTGAAGAAGTCGCGCAAGAAGGAAATGCTGGCCCAGACCGCCGCCGGCGCCCAGCTGGTGGTGGGTACCCACGCCCTGATCCAGGAAGGGGTGGATTTCGCCCGCCTGGGCCTGGCCATCGTGGATGAACAGCACCGCTTCGGCGTCGCCCAGCGCCTGGAGCTGCGCAAGAAGGGCACCGCCGGCACGCCGCACCAGCTGATGATGTCCGCCACCCCCATCCCCCGCACCCTGGCCATGAGCTACTACGCCGACCTGGACGTGTCGGTGCTGGACGAACTGCCGCCGGGGCGCACCCCCATCCGCACCAAGCTGTTCTCCGAGGCCCGCCGCGACGAGGTGGTGGCCGGAGTGCGCGCCGCCGTCGCCCAGGGGCGGCAGGCCTACTGGGTCTGCCCCCTGATCGAGGAATCGGAAACCCTGCAGTTGCAGACCGCCCTGGACACCCACGCCGCCCTGGCCGAGGAACTGCCGGAACTCAACGTCGGCCTGGTGCATGGCCGCCTCAAGGCGGACGAGAAGGCCGCCACCATGGCCGCCTTCGCCGCCGGGGAAATCCAGGTGCTGGTGGCCACTACGGTGATCGAGGTGGGGGTGGATGTGCCCAACGCCAGCCTGATGGTGATCGAACATGCCGAACGCTTTGGCCTTTCCCAGCTGCACCAGCTGCGGGGCCGGGTCGGGCGGGGCGCCCACGAATCGGTGTGCGTGCTGCTCTACGCCGGTCCCCTGGGGGAGATCGCCCGGGCCCGGCTGAAAATCATCTACGAGAACACCGACGGCTTCGAAATCGCCCGCCAGGATTTACAGCTGCGCGGTCCCGGCGAATTCGTCGGCAGCCGCCAGAGCGGCGTGCCCCTGCTGCGCTACGCCGACCTGGAAATGGACACGGACCTGATGGAGCACGCCCGGGATCTCTCCGAGCACCTGCTGGCCGAGCGTCCGGACCTGGTGGAGCGCCACCTCAAGCGCTGGCTGGGGAGCCGGGAGGAGCTGCTGAAGGCGTGAGCCTTCCCGTCGATGGAGCTGTCCGGTAGCCGTCTCGGATAGCGGCTAAGAATTTCCTGCCGGCTGCTGGTATTGCCAGGCTTCCAGAAAAGTCTTTGCGTAACGCATCGGTACTTCCGAGGTTCGGAAGAGCGCAAACAGGTTCGAATCCAGGTGCCCATTGCGCACCATTTCGGCCATGATTTCGAGGGCTTGGACGAGGGTGTGTCCTGATTTGTACGGCCTGTCACAGGCGGTCAAGGCCTCGAACACATCGGCGATGGCCATCATTCTTGCCGGTATGCTCAGTTCGCCGGCCTTGAGCGCACGGGGATAGCCGTGACCGTCGATACGTTCATGGTGGTTTCCGGCGATTTCCGGAACCATGCGCAGGTGCCTCGGGAATGGCAATGACTCCAGCATCTTTATCGTCAGCACCATGTGCTCGTTGATCTTGTAACGCTCCTCGGCCGTCAGGGTTCCCCTGGGCGTAGTCAGGTTCTTGATTTCCCCATAGTCATAGAGCAGTTCGGGAATCTCCATATTGAATCCCCAGGGGTTGTCCTTTTCATAGGCCTGGCCTGCCGGTCTGGCAATCATGTGTTCCTGCTTGTCGAACAGGACCCGTTCCTTCACGGGAAGCGCGCTGGAGATCAAGTCGCTGCGGCGGGAAAGTTCTTCGAGGGATAGTCCAAGGGTGTCATCGATGGTGCGCGTCCATTGCCGCAGCGAAATCTCATGCAAGCGAGCGGTGGCTTCCTCCGTCATCCTGGAATATCCGTGGTTGCAGGCCGCAACGAAGGAAAAGTCGGCATCGATCTCCTCGCATTGCTGTCTCAGCAAAGCTAGTCGTTCGGCCGGAAGTCCCTGGGGATAAGCCTGCTGCCATTGCGCCTGTGCCGCCTCGAGTTTGCACACCTCGAAGCGCATTCTTATCTCGTGAATCCGGTTATACAGCGCTTCCAGCTTGGTCGCCTTGTCCATGACGTATTCAGGCGTGGCGACCTTGCCGCAATCATGGAGCCAGGCCCCGATATGAACTGCCTCGCGCAGGTCGGCGTCGAGCCTGAACGTTTCGACGCCCGGCGCATCGCTCTCGCTGGCAAGTTCGACCAGCCACTCCGTCAGCACGGGAACCCGGTGACAATGCCCGCCCGTATGAGGGCTCTTGGCATCCACAGCATCTGCGATCAACTTAATGAAGGATTGGAAGAGCTGCTTCTGGGAGGCGAGCAATTCTCTCGATTCAACTACCAGGGCCGCGAAGCCAGATAACGCCAGGGCGAACTGTTCATGGGTGTCGGAGAATGGCTCGGAGCGGGAAAACAACATGACGCCAAGGACTTGGCCGCGATGTCCGATGAGCGGGATACACGTCGCAGCTTGTCCTGTCTCTGTGCTTGCCCGGAGGTGCTGGGGCTGGCTGCTTGCCTCCTTCAACCATATCGCCAGGAGCGGAGCGGCATCCAGTTCGCCGTCCTGCGCCTTGCTTATCCAGCCCTCTCCCTCGGCTAGATAGAGGCAAGCGCCCTCCGATTTGACGATCTTGGCGAAGATGTCGAGCAATGTGGGGAGCAGCTTTTCCAGGTCGGTTTCACGGGCGATCTGATTCAGGAAGCTCATGAAACGATCGATCGTGTTGCGCATCTGGTCAAAACTGTCTGACACGATTTCAATCTCGTGAAGCCGCGATGGAATCGTTCTTCTGGTAGAAAAATCGAATTTGACAAACGCCTCGGCCTGCTCGGTTATTTCCTGCAACGGTTGCGAAAATCGCCGGGCGCTCTTCCTGGCGACATAGAGCATGATCAGCAGTGTCAATGCGGTGATGGCGAGCAGCAGGTCGCGCACCCGCTCCGCTTTGCCCAATATCACCGAACTCGGAATGGCGTAGCGCAATTCCATGTCATCGCGTTCATCCACGTGAACGCGGGCACTGCCCAGCCACCAGGAGTCGCCTGTTGCATCCTTGATCCATCCTCCGCCATGGGAGTCGCGCAGAGCCGAGCCATTCAATGCAGTGGAGGCCATCGGGTCCTTGTCAGCCTCGGGTTGATCGCTGGCGATAAGCTGTTTGTCATGGTCGAGCAGCCAGAAACGGGCCGACCACTTTTGGGCAAGGCGCTTGAGATTCGGGCTCAGGGACTCCAAATTGATGTCCATGGCCACGACAAAACCGTTTCCCATGTCCCGGGCCAGCGTAATGCCCTTTCGCCCCGAGCTGTAGAACATGTAGGGGTCTGTCCGGATGACATGCCCGGCGCCAATGGCCTCCTTGTACCAGGAGCGAGCCCTCGGGTCATAGTCCTTGGCCGATGCCTCCGTACGCCGGCTCAGCACCTTGAACTTGTCATCCAGCCCCAGCCGCAGTTGTTCGTCTTCATGCATGTCCGGGGTGCGTTGCGCCTGCACGAGCCAGACCACGCGGTTATCGACGGAGAATCTTTCCCTATCGTACTGGCTCTTTATCTCGCGCAGATTCAGATACTCGCCGTTGGCCCCGCCAACAAAGACGCTTTCCAGCATCGTGTTGGCGCGCAGCAAGGAGCCTTGTGCCGGCAAGCGCACGATCCAGTCGCTCAAACGTCCCGTTTTCAGGTCGGGGACGTTGGAAAGTAGATTGAGCAGTGAAGTCGGCGGCAGTAGCAGGCGATCCAGTTCAAGTTCGGCTTGCCTAGCCATCTCCTGGGCGTTTTGCCTTACCTCGTCGTCGGCAAGCCAGCTCAGCAGCAGATAGCTTCCGGTCGCGCCGGCGATGCCAGAAACGAGCACCATTCCGCCGATGAGCCGCTGTAGGTGGCTACGTATTGTTGGCATATTTGGCGCTCATAACGAATCGAATTCCCGTTTTCCAAGCGGATCTACGACGTATCCGTACCGGTTGCCTATCAACTTGGCAGGTTAGCAGTATGTCATTGTTGCGGCTGTGGTTAAGTCTATCCCAGATTCCCTTTTGCCAAGCGTTGCCTGCAGCTTTGCCTCTCCGCTCAGGGTAAACTGCACCCTTTGCCGCCCTTCCTTCCGCGCCCATGACTTTCCCCGCCCTCGGCCTTTCCCTGCCCCTGCTGCAAGCCCTCGACGCCCTCGATTACAAGACGCCGACGCCGGTGCAGACCCAGGCCATTCCTGCCGTGCTGGAGGGTAAGGACCTGATGGCGGCGGCCCAGACCGGCACCGGCAAGACCGCCGGCTTTGCCCTGCCGCTGCTGCAGCGCCTGGCCGAGGACCCGGAGCCTACCGCCTCCAACAGTGTGCGCGCCCTGGTGCTGGTGCCGACCCGGGAACTGGCCCAGCAGGTGTCCGACAGCTTCCATCGCTACGGCCAGTTCCTGCCCCTGCGGGTCTATGCCGTCTATGGCGGGGTGAGCATCAATCCCCAGATGATGAAGCTGCGCAAGGGCATCGACATCCTGGTGGCCACCCCGGGTCGGCTCCTGGACCTGCACCGGCAGAACGCGGTGCAGTTCGGCCAGGTGCGCACCCTGGTGCTGGACGAGGCGGACCGCATGCTGGACCTGGGCTTCGCCCGGGAGCTAAACGCCCTGTTTGGCCTGCTGCCGAAGCAGCGCCAGACCCTCCTTTTCTCCGCCACCTTCTCCGACGCCATTCGCGGCATGGCCAACCAGTTGCTGAAGAAGCCCCTGTGCATCGAAACGGCCCGGCCCAACGCTACCGCCAAGGGCATCAAGCAGTGGGTGGTGCCGGTGGACAAGAAGCGCAAGTCGGCCCTGTTCTGCCACCTCTACAAGAACAAGAAGTGGGACCAGGTGCTGGTGTTCGTCAAGACGCGCAAGGGGGTGGAGGAGCTGGTGAGCACCCTGGCTGCCAAGGGCATCGCCGCCGACTCGATTCACGGCGACAAGCCTCAGCCGGCGCGCCTGCGCGCCCTGGAAAGCTTCAAGGCCGGCGAGGCGCGGGTGCTGGTGGCCACCGATGTGGCTTCCCGGGGCCTGGATATCGACGACCTGCCCCGGGTGGTCAATTTCGACCTGCCCATCGTCGCCGAGGATTACGTGCACCGCATCGGCCGCACCGCCCGGGCCGGGGCCAGCGGCGAAGCCGTGTCCCTGGTCTGCGCCGACGAGGTGAATCTGCTCGGCGCCATTGAGGTGCTGATCGGCCATCCCCTGTCGCGCATCGAGCAATACGGCTTCGAGCCGGACCACCGGGTGCCCGAAACCGGCCCCGCTGGCCAGGTGATGAAGAAGCCGAAAAAGCCGAAAAAAGCGCTCCGGGCCCAGGCCCTGGCCGCCAGCGCCAAGACGCCTGCCGCCCCCGGACGGGGCCGGGCCGGGTCTGCCGGCGGGCGGCGCGGTTCCGCCCCGGCGGGCAAAGCGGCGGGTCCCGGGGGGCGAAAGCCGGGGCCAAAGTCCCGGGGGCGTTGAGCCTCTGTCGCACCTTCCCCTTGCCGCGCTGCCGGGAGTCGATGGGGTGGTGAATGTTCGGAAATGCCCGTACGGAATACCGGCGGCGCGATATCATTGCCGGAACAAGAACTGAGGGGGCGGCAGCGATGCCGCTTGGGGGCGGTATGGCCGCGACGCAGGAACAGCAATACCAGTTGTGCTTTGAGCATGCCCGCGAGGCCATCTATGTGGTCCAGGGCGGCCGCATCCGCCTGGCCAACCACATGTGCGCCACCCTCTCCGGCATTCCCGTGGCCGAACTGCTCGGGCGGGAAATCCATACCCTGATGGCCACCGAAAGCGAGGCGGCCGAGGTGCGGGAGCACCACCGCCAGCTTTCCAGCGGCGAAATCTCCAACAGCGTCAGGGATTTTCGTTTCGTTTCGACCGACGGCGTGGAGCGTTGGCTGTCGGTGAACGCCGTGCGCATCGACTGGGAGGGGGCGCCGGCCAGCCTCAACTTTGCCTCCGATGTCACCGCCCGGCGCCAGTCGGAAATGGCCCTGCGCGAGAGCGAGTCCTACAATAAGCTCCTCTTCGCCGCCTCCCATCAGCCCCTGGTGGTGCTGGACCCGGCCAGCGGCCGCTTCATCGACTGCAACGCCGCCGCCGCCCGGATCTACGGACGGGAGAACCGGGAAGCGGTGCTCGGCCTGGCGGTGATCGATGTGTCGGCCCCCAGCCAGTACGACGGCTCCCCGTCGGCGGAATCAGCCCGCCGCTGCATCGAGCAGGCCCGGGAGAGCGGCGTGCTGCGCTTCGAGTGGCGCCACCGCCGCCCCGACGGCAGCCTGTGGGACGGGGAAGTCCATCTCATGCGCTTCCATCATGGGGGCCGGGACCTGCTCCAGTTCAGCCTGCAGGACATTACCGCCCGCAAGCGCATCGAGGAGCAGCTGCAGCTGGCGGCCAGCGTCTTTGCCCATGCCAACGAAGGCATCGTCATCACCGATGCCGAGGGCCGGATCGTGGACGTCAATCCGACCTTTGCCAAGCTCACCGGCTATGCCCGGGAGGAAGTGCTGGGGCAGCCGCCGAGCATGCTCAAGTCCGGCCACCACGAGCCCGAGTTCTACGCTGCCATGTGGGCCGCCATCCGCGACCAGGGGACTTGGCAGGGAGAGATCTGGAACCGGCGCAAGGGCGGGGAAATCTACCCGGAGCTGCTCACCATTTCCGCCGTGCGCGGCCACGATGGCCGGGTCAGCCACTATGTGGGCATCTTTTCCGACATTTCCGAGCTGAAGGCCCGGGAAAGCACCCTGCGGCACCTGGCCTACAGCGACGTCCTGACCGGCCTGCCCAACCGCCTGCTGTTCCAGGACCGCCTGCGCCAGGCCCTGGCCCATGCGCGCCGGGCCGGCCGCCAGTTGGCGGTGTGCTACCTGGACCTGGACGGCTTCAAGGCAGTCAATGACCGCTACGGCCACGCCGCCGGCGACCGGCTGCTGGTGGAGGTGGCCGATCGCCTGAAGCGGGCGGTGCGGGAAGGGGATACGGTGGCGCGTCTGGGGGGCGACGAGTTCGTCCTTCTGCTCCTCGACCTGGCCCAGGTGTCCGAATGTGAGCAAACCCTGGCCCGGGTCGCCGCGGTCCTCAACGAACCCATCGCCGTGGGACAGGGGGCCCGGGAGTGCATATCCGCCAGCATCGGCTATACCCTGTTCCCGGGGGATAGCGGCGACCGGGGGGATGGGGAAACCCTGCTCGAACATGCGGATACGGCCATGTACCAGGCCAAGGCCGCGGGCCGCAAGCGCAGTTGCCGCTACGGGGCGGATGCCTGAGGGCAAGAGGCCCGCACCATGCCGTTGGGGCGCGTAGAATAAGGACCTTCAGTCTTTTTCCTGCCCAATGAGCCTGCCATGAACCTGCCCCCGCACCAATTGTCGATGACCGTGTTGATGACCCCCGACATGGCCAATTTCAGCGGCAAGGTCCACGGCGGCGCCATCCTCAAGCTCCTCGACCAGGTGGCCTATGCCTGCGCCAGCCGCTACGCCGGGGCCTACGTGGTGACCCTGTCGGTGGACCAGGTGATGTTCCGCCAGCCCATCCACGTGGGGGAACTGGTGACCTTCCTGGCCAGCGTCAATCACACCGGCAACTCCTCCATGGAGGTGGGCATCAAGGTGGTGACCGAGAACATCCGCACCCAGGAAGTGCGCCACGCCAACAGCTGCTTCTTCACCATGGTGGCGGTGGGCGACGACGGCAAGCCGACTCCGGTGCCGCCCCTGCGCCCTTTCAGCCCGGACGAAAAGCGCCGCCATGCCGCTGCCACCATCCGCCGCCAACTGCGCCAGGAGCTGGCCCAGCGTTTCGAGGCGACCCATGGCGGTAGCACTGCCGACTGAGCTTTTCTCCGGCGCCTGAGTGCGGCCAGCCGCGCGGCCAGCTACTGCTGATGGTTACTCGGCAGCCTTGGGACGCTCCCGGCCAGGCGCCGCCGGGGAGGGCAGGGCGCCGCCGGCCACGGCATCGCGCAGGATCCACCACAGGATGCGGGGATTCCTGCGTACCTGGGAGAGGCAGTAGGGCAGGCAGCCATAGCCGAAGGGCACATACACCCGCACCGGCACCCCCTGCGCCCGGGCCATGTTCAGCGAGGCTTTCATCGGCAGGCCGTAGAGCAGTTCCAGCATGGCCTCCGTACCTGCCCGGCGCAGGCGGGTGAGGCATTCCTGCCCCAGTGCCACATCATGGGTGGCCACCGCCACGGAACCGACCCGGCCCGCCAGGCGATCGACCACCTTGAGATAGCCGGCCCGCGGATCCCCGTCGTCCCGCTCCGGCTGTTCCGGCCATTGCCCCTTCACTACCCGCACGTGCAAGCCCAGTTCCGCCGCCCGTTCGGCGTCGCTCAGGCTACGTTGCCAACGGCCGGGCAGGGTGCAGCCGAGATGGGGGTAGCGCCCCCGGGCCTGCTCGATGGCGCGGAAGGTCGGTTCGGCAGTCTCCGGGCCATGGGCGTCGAAGTGGATCAGTTTGCCGCTGCCGTTGGCCGCATCCAGAATCTGGTGCAGCAAGCCCTGGTCGAAGCGCATGGGAGCGAGCTTGACGCCAACGCAGGTGGTGTCGGGCTCGCCCCGGGCCGCCCCGAGGGCGGCGATGCAGGCATCGGCAATGGCGCCGGGGCTGTCCTGCCCCACATTCCAGTAGCAGACGGTGCTTTCCAGCCCCTGGCGGGAGAGGCGCTGCGCCGTCGCCATGGCGTCGCCCAGTTCCGGGCCGGAGACGTAGGCCCGGGCGGCGAGCTTGGCCAGGGTCTGCCAGTTGAGCGGGAGCGATTGCCGGGCCAGCATTTTCAGCTGGGCCAGGTGGGTCATATCTGCCAGTTGGGCCATGCCGTTCCCCTTGGGTCTGATGCGGCTCAGGGCCTGAGCCTTGGGGGCAGCCTAGCCGGCGACGGTGATGGCCGACCGAAATTGGCGTCGGCTTTGCTAGTCCATTGGGCACTCCTGGACGGGCGCGCTATGTTCACGGGGTATTTAGCATGCTTGACAGGATAAAACGATATAACTAAGATTGTCGATATGAAATTCGACTACACCCGCGCCATTCCCGCCCAGTGGAAATCCATGTCCAAGGTCTTTACCGCCCTGGGGGACGAGCACCGGCAGCGCATCCTGCTGCTGTTCGAGCGCGGCGAGCGGCTCAACGTCGGCCAGATCGCCGAGGTGTCCACCCTGACCCGCTCCACCGTGTCCCACCACCTCAAGCTGCTGCGGGAAGCCGAGGTGCTGCTGTCGGAGAAGGTGGGCAAGGAAGTGTATTTCTGGATCAACAAGCCTTTCCTGGAAGAAGTCCTGGGCAATGTGCTGGAGTATGTCCGCGACGAGGCCTGAGGGCTTTTGTTGCGGCTTAAATATCGAAATGCGTAGTTATTTGGTTATTTGAACGGAATGGTATAGTTGCCGCCCCGAGGGAGATGAACATGTTGAAGACCCTGATCCGCGCCGTGCTCCGCCTGCTTGCCAAGATGCTCTTCCGGGTGCGCCTGTCCGGCGATCCGGCGCCGTTCCAGGGCGGCAAGCTGCTCATTGTCGCCAACCACGAGTCCTTCCTCGACGGCCTGCTGCTGGGCCTGTTCCTGCCCATCAACCCGGTGTTCGTGGTGCATACCGGGGTGGCCCGCTCCTGGTACTTCCGCCTCATCCTTTCCCTCACCGATTACCTGGCGGTGGATCCCACCAGCCCCATGGCCATGAAGAAGGTCATCAAGCTGCTGGATACCGGCCGGCCGGTGGTGATTTTCCCGGAAGGACGCATCACCCTCACCGGCAGCCTGATGAAGGTGTACGATGGCCCCGCCTTCGTCGCCGCCAAGACCGGTGCCACCATCGTCCCGGTGCGCCTGGACGGTGCCGCCCGCAGCTACTTCTCCCGGGTCTCGGGCAAGTATCCGAAGCGCCTCTTTCCCCGCATCAGCCTTTCCATCCTGCCGGCCACAGTCATTCCCATGCCCGAGGCCGCCACCGCCAAGCTGCGCCGGCGCAAGGCGGGGGAAGCCATGCGCCGGGTGATGCAGGAGATGCTGTTCGCCTCCCAGCCGAAGCAGACCCTCTACGAGTCCCTGTGCGAGGCGGCGGAAATCTTCGGCCGGCGCCGCCGCCTGCTGGAGGACGTGAAGCAGATCGAGTATTCCTACAACGACCTGCTGAAAATGACCCTGATGCTGGGCCGCCTGGTGGCCCGGCAAACGGGGGAGGGGGAGCGGGTCGGCCTGCTCCTGCCCAACCTGGCCCCGACCCTGGGCCTGCTCCTGGGGCTCACCGCCTTCCGCCGGGTGCCGGCCATGCTCAACTACAGCGCCGGTACCGAGGGCATGCAGGCCGCCTGCACCGCCGCCGCCATCCGTACCGTCGTCACTTCCCGCCAGTTCCTCGAGGCCGGCAAGCTCACCGACAAGGTGACGGCCCTGCAGGGCGTGCGCCTACTCTATCTGGAAGACCTCAAGGAACAGGTGAGCCTGGGCGACAAGCTGTGGCTGATGGCCTATGCCCTGTGGTTCCCGCGCAGCGTTGCCCAGCCGGCCGCGCCGGAGGATGCGGCGGTGGTGCTGTTCACCTCCGGTTCTGAAGGCAAGCCCAAGGGCGTGGTGCTGTCCCACCGGGCGATCCTCTCCAACATCGCCCAGATCCGCGCCAGCATCGACTTCTCGGTGGAAGACAAGGTGCTCAACGCCCTGCCCATTTTCCACTCCTTCGGCCTCACCGCCGGCACCCTGCTGCCGGTGCTCACTGGCGCCAACCTGTTCCTCTACCCCTCGCCCCTGCACTACCGGGTGATCCCGGAGCTGGCCTACGACCGCAGCTGCACCGTGCTCTTCGGCACCAGCACCTTCCTCGGCAACTACGCCAAGTTCGCCCATCCCTACGACTTCTACCGCCTGCGCTACGTCGTCGCCGGGGCGGAAAAGCTGGCCGAGCCGGTGCGTGCCCTGTGGTTCGAGAAATTCGGCATCCGCATTTTCGAAGGCTACGGCGCCACCGAGACCGCTCCGGTGCTGGCCGTGAATACCCCCATGGCCTACCGCACCGGCACCGTGGGCCAGCTGCTGCCAGCCATCCACGCCAAGCTCATGCCCGTGCCGGGCATCGACAACGGCGGCATCCTGCACGTCAGCGGCCCTAACCTCATGTCCGGCTACTACCGCTACGACCACCCGGGGGTGATCGAGCCGCCCCATTCCGACGCCGGACCCGGCTGGTACGACACCGGCGACGTGGTCAATATCGACGAGGACGGCTTCCTGCGCATCGTCGGCCGGGTCAAGCGCTTCGCCAAGGTGGCCGGGGAGATGGTGTCCCTGGAGGTGGTGGAGAAGCTCGCCGTCGCCGCTTCCCCCAACGCCGCCCACGGCGCCTCCAGCCAGCCCGACCCGGCCAAGGGCGAGGCCCTGGTGCTCTTCACCACCGACCGGGAACTGACCCGGGAGCGCCTGCTGGCTGCGGCCAAGGACAACGGTACGCCGGAACTGGCGGTGCCGCGCAAGATCGTTATCATCGATGCCTTGCCCCTGCTCGGCACCGGCAAGACCGACTACGTTAGCCTGAAAAAAATGGCGGAGGCCGCATGAGCGGACAATTCAAGCTGCTGCAGGAACGCCGTTTCCTGCCCTTCTTCTGCACCCAGTTCCTCGGGGCCTTCAACGACAACCTGTTCAAGAACGCCCTGGTGGTGCTGCTTACCTTCCAGGCGGCGAGCTGGACGACGCTCGATCCGGGCATCCTGGCCAACCTGGCGGCGGGCATTTTCATCCTGCCCTTCTTCCTCTTCTCCGCCACCGCCGGCCAGCTGGCCGACAAGTACGACAAGGCCCGCCTGTCCCGCCTGGTGAAGGTGCTGGAGATGGTGATCATGGCGGTGGCAGCCGCCGGCTTTGTCCTGCACAGCCTGGCGGTGTTGCTCGCCGCCCTGTTCCTACTGGGGTGCCACTCCACCCTGTTCGGGCCGGTGAAGTACGCCCTCCTGCCCCAGCACCTGCACGAGGACGAACTGGTGGGGGGCAACGCCCTGGTGGAGGCGGGCACCTTCGTCGCCATCCTCATCGGCACCCTGGCCGGCGGCCTGCTCGCCGGGGCCGGCGGGCATCCGGCCTGGGTCGCCTTCGCCGGCCTGGCGGTGGCCGCGGCGGGCTATCTCGCCAGCCGCGGCATTCCCCCGGCGCCGGCGCCGGAGCCGGGCCTGGTGATCAACCCCAATCCCTTCACCGAAACCTGGCGCAACGTCGGTTTCGCCCGGGAAAACCGCACCGTCTTCCTCTCCATCCTCGGCATCTCCTGGTTCTGGCTCTACGGCGCCCTGTTCCTGGCCCAGTTCCCCGCCTATGCCAAGAACGTGCTGGGCGGCGGCGAGTCGGCGGTGACCCTGCTCCTGGCCACCTTCACCGTCGGAATCGGCCTCGGCTCCTTGCTCTGCGAACGCCTCTCGGCCAAGCAGGTGGAAATCGGCCTGGTGCCCTTCGGCTCCATCGGCCTCACCCTGTTCGGCCTGGACGTGGCCTTTGCCTCGCCCCTGCTGCCGCCGGCCGGCGCGCCCCTGGCCCTGTTCGACCTGCTGGCTGCCCCGGGCATGCCGCGGGTGCTGCTGGCCCTGTTCATGCTGGGCGTCTTCGGCGGCTTCTTCATCGTCCCCCTCTACGCCCTGGTGCAGCTGCGCAGCGCTCCCGGCCATCGGGCCCGCATCATCGCCGCCAACAACATCCTCAACGCCCTGTTCATGGTGGCCGGCGCCCTGGGGGCCGCGGCCCTGCTGGGTACGGGCATTTCCATCCCCCACCTGTTCCTCATCGCCGCCCTGCTCAATGCCCTGGTGGCGATCTACATCTACACCCTGGTGCCGGAATTCCTGCAGCGCTTCCTGGTGTGGCTGCTGATCCATACCGTGTACCGGCTGAAGAGCGAAGGCCTGGAGCACATTCCCGACGATGGCCCGGCCCTGCTGGTGTGCAACCACGTCAGCTACGTCGACGCCCTGGTGATTGCCGCCGCTTGCCACCGGCCGATCCGCTTCGTCATGGACCACCGCATCTTCCGCCTGCCGCTGCTCAACTTCAT
>DATEZY010000155.1:0-18900 GCA_035255085.1 Azospira sp.
TGCAAGCCGGGCTGCCATGATTGCTGCGGTCCGGTCACCGCCTCCAGCGAAGAGGCTGCCTGGCTGCCGGAAAAGAGCGAGGCGGAGCACGATGCCGCCCTGGCCAGGCTGGATTGTGTCTATCTGGGCCCCGGCGGCTGCCAGGTGTACGACGAACGCCCCCTGATCTGCCGGTTGTTTGGTACCACGCCCCGCCTGGCCTGCCCCAATGGCTGCGCTCCAGAGGAGCCTGTTTCTCCCCGGATCGAGCAGCAGGTTTTCGCTTTCTTTTCCGAGACGCGGCAGGTGCTGGTGTGATCTACCCCGTCACCGGCCCTGATCCTCTCCCAGCCCGTACCGCTCAATCCCGCTAAAGCGAATCCCCATGGCCCTTGCCTACCTCTCCGCCCTGACGGCGATCACCCGAACCCCCCGCGCCAACAAGCACCTGGGCGTTGTCCTGGCCTTCGTCGCCGGCTCCCTCAACGCTGGCGGTTTCCTCGCCGTCGGGCAATACACCTCCCACATGACCGGCATCCTGTCGGCGGCCGCGGACAATCTGGTTCTCGGCAATGCCTATCTGGTGACGGTCTCCCTGGTGTCCCTGCTGGCCTTTATTGGTGGCGCCGGCTTGACCGCAGTGCTGGTCAATTACGGGCAGCGCCGGGGCTACGCCAACCTCTTTGCCCGGCCCCTGCTGATTGAGGCGGTCCTTATCCTTATCTTCGGCTGGTCCGGGGGCGTGCTGCAGCACCATACCCTGGTTACCGTATCGCAGACCGTGGTCCTGCTGTGCTTCACCATGGGCCTGCAGAATGCCCTGATCACCAAGATTTCCCGGGCTGAAATTCGTACTACCCACGTCACCGGCCTGCTCACCGACCTGGGGATCGAGGTCGGCAAGCTCTTCTACTGGAACCGCACGGCCACCAGCGCCACCCAGGGGGCCGTGGTGGCCAACCGCCAGCGGCTGCGCATCCACCTGACGCTGATCCTGGCCTTCTTCTCTGGCGGGGTCATGGGCGCCCTGGGGTTCAAATGGTTCGGTTTCATTGCCGCAATGCCCCTGGCCCTGCTGCTGGCCATCGTGGCCCTGGCTCCCGGACTGCGCGGCACCCGGCCGGCAAATTGAGGCTGGTGACCCTCCGGCATCTGGCTAGGAGGGGGCAATTCCCTCGGGTATGATGGGTCGCTATGGACAAGCGCACAGCCTTTACCTCCATTGCCGCCGATGTGGCCCAGGGCGAGTTGGCATTCCCGACCAGTGCCCGGGTGGCGATGCAGGTCCGCCAGGCCCTGGATGACCCAGATTGCCATATCGAGACGGCGGTGAAGCTGGTGCAGGCGGAACCGCTGCTGGCAGCCCGGGTGGTGGCCATGGCCAATTCGGTGGCCTTCAATCGTGCCGGCCGGGAAATCACCGACGTGCGCACTGCGGTGGCGCGCCTCGGTTTTCGCACCATCCGTTCCCTTGCTACTGCCCTGGTGACCCGCCAACTGGCGGGCAATCCGGTGGAAAAACCCTATCAGGAATTGGCGGCCCAGCTGTGGGAGCACACCGCCCACGTCGCCTCCCTGGCCCATGTCATTGCCCGGCGGGTGACCCGGGTCGATCCCGAGACGGCCCTGTTCGCCGGCATCGTGCACGAGGTCGGCGGTTTCTATCTGCTCTCCCGGGCCAAGGATTTCCCCGGGGTGTTCGACGGCGATTGCATCGACTGGATGGATGCCGGCGAAGCCCTGGTGGGCCGGGCCGTGCTCCAGGTGCTGGAGGTGCCGGAACCGGTGCAGGCGGCGGTGGAGGTCTACTGGGATGGTTTTCTTGCCATTCCACCCCTGAGCCTTGGCGATACCCTGCTGCTCGCCGAGCAGCTCTCTCCCGTCGCCTCACCCCTACATCGACTCGACGCCGGCGGGCTGGGCAGCGCCGCCAGCATCGACATGGCCATCGGTGAGGAAACCTTGAGCAGTATCCTTGCTGAAGCCGCCGAGGAAGTCGCCTCCCTGAGCGGGGCGCTCAAGTTCTAGCCTGATTCTGCCGCCGCGTTCCACCCTGAGGCGTCGCTGCGCCGTCTTTCCCCTTCGGCCTATTTGGGCCGCAGCCTAGCTTTCCCGAATTTAAAGCCTTGGCCGGGCGCTTCCAGCCGCCCGGCCAAGAATCTGAACATGCCTTATCCCAAGGCCCGGGTCACGATCTCGAACACGTCCCGGGACAGCCCAGAGTGGTCCCGCAGGCTTTCCAGGGCGGTGCGGCTGTGGGCCTGGCGGCCGGCATCGAACTTCTTCCAGCGGTCGAAGCAGCGGGCCAGGCGCGAGGCGACCTGGGGATTGCGGGCATCCAGGGCCTTGATCTGCTCGGCGAAGAAACGGTAGCCGGCGCCGTCGGCGGCGTGGAAGCGCACCAGATTGGCGCCGAAGGTGCGCAGCAGGGCATAGACCTTGTTCGGGTTGCCGAGGTCGAAGGCCGGGTGGGCGGTGAGACGGCGCACAGTTTCCAGGGTGTCCGGCAGGCGGCTGCCGGCCTGGACCGCCAGCCATTTATCCACCACCAGGGCTTCGTGCTGCCAG
This sequence comes from Azospira sp., assembly GCA_035255085.1. Taxonomy (GTDB): domain Bacteria; phylum Pseudomonadota; class Gammaproteobacteria; order Burkholderiales; family Rhodocyclaceae; genus Azospira. Next base: position 2,548 of record DATEZY010000155.1, read on the forward strand.
CGCTGGTAGAAGTCGGCCAGGGCCGCTTCCCGCTCGGGGCAGTTGCCCAGGAAATTGGCCAGGGCCGCCAGGGCGGCGAACTGGTCGGTCATGTTGTCGGCCTGCTGGTATTGCTGCCAGGCCTGCTGGCGCAAGTCTTCACTGCTCAGTTCCAGCAGGTAGGACAGGCACAGGTTACGCAGGGCGCGGTGGCCGGCATCTTCCGCCGTGGGCTGGTAGGGGCCGCTGGGAGCCAGTGCGGCATAGACGGCGGCCAGCTCGGTCCGCAGACCCTCGGCCAGGGACTGGCGCAGATGGTTGCGGGCGGCGTGCAGGGCTTCCGGATTCACCTCGTCGAGCATCTCCGCCAGGGTGGCCTCGCCGGGCAGGGTCAGGGCCTCGGCGACGAAGGCGGCGCCGGCATCTTCATGGCTGCTGAGCAGGCGGCGAGCGGCGGCAATGAAGCCTTCCGGCACGGCCGGCGCCTGGCCGGCGGCGATGGCGGCAGTGGCCTCCAGGATCAGGCGGGAGGCCAGGCGCTGGCCCGCTTCCCAGGCGTTGAAGGGATCGCTGTCGTGGGCCAGCAGCAGGGTCAGGTCGGCGTCGCTGTAGGCAAAGTCCAGCACCACCGGGGCGGAGAAGTCCCGCAGCAGGGAGGGCACGGGGGCTTCTGCGACGCCCTCGAAGGTGAAGCGCTGGGTGGTGTTGGTGAGTAGCAGGGTGCGGCTGTGGCCTGCTAGCTCCTGACCCTGGCGGTCGAACAGGGCGACCCGGATGGGGATCAGGTAAGGCGCATCGTCGGCAGCTTTCGGGTTGCTCTGGGTGAAGCTCAAGGTGTAACGCCGGGCGGCGGCATCGTAGCTAGCCTCGGCCTTGATCTGGGGCGTGCCGGGCTGGCTGTACCAGCGCATGAACTGAGTGAAATCGAAACCCGAGGCGGCGGCCATGGCGGCGACGAAATCATCGCAGGTCACCGCCTGGCCGTCGTGGCGGCGGAAGTATTCGTCCATGCCCTTTCTGAAACCGTCGCGGCCGATCAGGGTCTGGATCATGCGCACCACCTCGGCGCCCTTTTCATAGACCGTGGCGGTGTAGAAGTTGTTGATCTCCATATAGGAGGCCGGGCGCACCGGATGGGCCATGGGGCCGGCATCCTCGGGGAACTGAGCAGCGCGCAGGCCGCGCACCTCGCGGATGCGGGCGGTGGTGGGGTTGTGCAGGTCGGCGCCGAATTCCTGGTCGCGGAAGACGGTGAGGCCCTCCTTGAGGGAAAGCTGGAACCAGTCGCGGCAGGTGACTCGGTTGCCGGTCCAGTTGTGGAAATACTCGTGGGCCACCACCCGGTCGATGTTCTCGAAATCCACGTCAGTGGCCACGTCGGCCCGGGCCAGCACGTATTTGGTGTTGAAAATATTGAGGCCCTTGTTCTCCATGGCCCCCATGTTGAAGTCGCCCACGGCCACGATCATGTAGTGGTCCAGGTCGCACTCCAGGCCGAAGCGCTGCTCGTCCCAGGCCATGGATTTCTTCAGGGCCAGCATGGCGTGGGGGCACTGGTCCAGCTTGCCCGGCTCCACGTAGATGGCCAGCTGCACCGTACGGCCGCTGGCGGTGGTGAAGGTGTCCTTGAGCACGTCCAGCTTGCCGGCGACGACGGCAAAGAGGTAACAGGGCTTCTTGAAGGGGTCTTGCCAGCGGGCCCAATGACGGCCATTAGCTTCGTCGCCGCTGGCCATGGGGTTGCCGTTGGCCAATAGCACCGGCAGGACCTCCTTGTCGGCGTGCAGGGTGACGGTGAAGGTGGCCATCACGTCGGGCCGGTCCTGGAACCAGGTGATGCGGCGGAAGCCCTGGGCCTCGCACTGGGTGAAATAGCCGTCCTTGGAGCGATAGAGGCCGGAGAGGCGGGTGTTGGCGTCCGGGTTGATGCGCACCACGGTCTGCAGGGTGAACTGCTCGGGGACGGTGGCAATAGTCAGGGTTTCGGCTTCCAGGGCGTATTCGGAGGTGTTCAGCAGCCGACCATCGATGGCCACGGAAACGGTTTCCAGCTCCTCCCCGTCCAGCACCAGGGGCTGGTTGGCCGCAGCGGCCGGGTTGCGGCGGCAGGCCAGGGTGGCTGTCACCGTGGTGCAGCCAGGATGGATATCCACATCCAGATCCACCGTTTCCACCAGGTAGGCCGGCGGGGTGTAGTCCTTGAGGTAGATGGTCTGGGGCGTTTCGGTCTTCATGAAGGCTTCTTTCACTACGGGTGGAACGGAAAGGGGCGATGATACGCCTGCCCGGTCGGTGACGAACCTGCGGGGGGCGCTTCCTGTCCAATTTAGACATCCCTGATTGGATTAAGCGCTGCTCCGCAGCCCCTCGCGGCCTCCTTTTGGCGCAGGGAACGCCATGGCGGCAAAACATGCCTCAAAAGGATGCTCCCTATCAGGGGAGGCGGCAAAAAGTTGGGAAATTGAGGAGTCGAATCAGGGAAAAGCCCCCCATAGAGGGAGGCTGCACGACTTTTGCTTTAGTCCTGGAAACCATTATCAGAGGAGCCCGGGACCATGAATACCGTACATCACCTCGATATTCCACAATTCCAGGGAGAAGCCCCCGCGGACGGGACGCGCCGCATCATCGATGGCCAGGAGCGGGTGTTTTACGATGGCTACTGGATCAAGACCTATCCGGTACCCGCCGATTCCCTGGATGCCAAGAAGCGCCTGATCGAAGCTTTGACCCGGCGCCTCTTCAACCACACCGAGCATGGCCTCAATATCCCCGGCCATCGGCTGGGGGAAGCCCGGGCCAGCTACGCGGCGGAGAGCGATCCGGGGCGCAAACGGGTGAAGGCGGCCATGCTGGCCGGCGCCCTGTTCAACCGGGCCACGGACATTTTCCGCAAGCTGGTGGAACTGCAGGCCGAGGGCATTGAGGTGAGCAGCGATGATGCCCTGATGCGCGAATGCGGCCAGTGCCTGATGGAGGCCATGGAGTTGGGGCATTTCGTCCTGCACCGCAGCGGCGAGGAAGGCATCGACGAACTGTGGGGCGAGCCTTTCCGCGCCTTCTCCATTCCCGTGGAAGACTTCTACGAAGGCCGCTATATCAAGATCGGCCAGACCCTGCGGGACATCGACCGCATTGCCGATGCCATGGTGGCGACCTTCGGTGCCATTCCCTTGTTTGCCGGAGCCATCGGCCCCATCCGGAGTTTTGCCGCGGCGGCCAAGGTGAAGACGGAAACCTTGCGCACCGATCCGGAAATTTTCGATATCTGGGCCGAACTGGTGACTGCCGGCGAACGCCTGGCCAATTTCACTCCGGGCAAGAAGGCGGAAGCCGGAGCGAAGGGGCGCCATCATGGGGGCAAGTCGTCGCTGCACAGCGTTTCCGACGGCCTGCATTTGCTGCGGGGTGGTCGGGATCTGGTGTTCTACATTGCCCGGGCCCGTACCCCCATGCCCAAGAGCACCCGGGAATACATCGCCCGCTGTCAAAGCTACCTGGAGACCGGGGTAGCGCCCCTGGTGGCGGCTTCTCTACCGGCGTGAGAGCGGCCTGCGGGCAGTCCAAGCGCTGTCCAGCGGCATGGCCAGACGGCCTCGCTCACAACCCAAACGCCCCTTCCTGGCAGCGCCTGGGGGAGGTGGCGGGCTCATTGTCAGCCTTCGCCGTCGTTGTCCGAATCCGCTGCTTCCCGGGCGTTTTGTTCCCAGGCGGCAGCCAGCAGCAGCAACAACAGCGTCACCAATTCGGCGAGGGCGAAGCTGTCCAGTGAATCAGTACCAAAACCGAGGAGGGGAGGCATGACCAGGGCCCCGGTACCGAAGAAGTTGGTCCAACGTGAGGTATCCATGGCGTTTCTCCAAACAATTTTTACTCCCTGATTGTTGTAGAGCACAAACCGCACCACACCTTGTTTTTGTTGAATATTCTCCTGCCTGCCAAGCAGTTTGTCCTTGATCTGCCTACAAAAAACACCAGCTTTGCACCGGCCCGGTGCGCCGAGGAGGCGAGAGGGGGGAGGTAGGAAAAGCGGCAATGTGGGAAAACAGACCTTGCCAATACAACAGTTACTGTATAAAAATACAGTTAAGCGCGTTTTGGAGGCCGCCACATGATCAAGCTTACGCCCCGCCAACAAGAAATTCTCGACTTTATCCGTAGTCATTTAGAAACCCTGGGCGCGCCGCCTACCCGGGCCGAGATCGCCCGGGCCTTCGATTTCGCCTCGGCCAATGCAGCGGAAGATCACCTCAAGGCCCTGGCCAAGAAAGGCAGCATCGTCCTGGAACCCGGCTCTGCCCGGGGCATTCGCCTGGTGGAACAGCTGGGCCTGCCCCTGGTCGGCAGCGTCGCCGCCGGTTCCCCCATCCTGGCGGTGGAAAACATCCAGGGCCGCTATGCCGTGGCGCCGGAAATGTTCTCCCCCCGGGCCGACTTCCTGCTCAAGGTGCGGGGCCTGTCCATGCTCGGCGTCGGCATCCTGGATGGGGATCTTCTGGCGGTGCATCGCACCACCCAGGTGCGGGATGGCCAGATCGTCGTCGCCCGGCTGGCGGACGAGGTGACGGTGAAGCGCTTCAAGCGTCAGCTGGGGCGCATCGAACTGGTGGCGGAAAACCCGGATTTCTCTCCCATCTTGGTGGATCCGGAACGGGATGATTTCGCCATCGAAGGCGTGGCCGTGGGCCTCATCCGCGGTGGTTTTTCCGGCAGCCTGAGCTGACCCGGCCCGCCTGAAAATTCCCATGCAAGCCTCTATGCTGGCCGCCCCTGGCGACCTGGCAGGGACCCGATCCGGCCCAAACTTCATGTCTGCCCTTGCTTTCCCCGTCTCCCCGGCCGCCATCTCCCCAGTAGATTCGTTGGCCGACTCCCTGGCCGATATCCTGGCCCGGCCCGATGTCTGGCGTGGCGATGCCCTGGCCCGGGCGGTGGTGCCCGGCCTGCCCAGCGGCTACCCGGAACTGGATCGGGAGCTGCCGGGGGGCGGCTGGCCGCGCCAGGCCCTGAGCGAATTCCTGGCCGATGCCGGGGCCGGGGTGGCGGGGCTGTTGGCCCCGGCCCTGGCGACGGCTCCCGGCGGGGTGCTGCTGGTAGCGCCGCCCCAGCCCCTCCATGCCCCGGGCTGGGCCGCGGCAGGGCTAGCCCCGGCGCGGCTGCTCATTGTCGAGGCCCGGGGCCAGGATGCGGCCTGGGCCTGCGAAACGGCTTTGGGGGAGGGCGGTTTCGCTGCCCTCCTGGCCTGGTTGCCGGAGATCGACAGCCGGGGCCTGCGCCGCCTACAACTGGCGGCCGAAGGCTTTGGTGGGCCGGCCTTCGTGGTGCGCCCTCCGGCCCGGATCCGGGAAGCTTCCCCGGCGCCCCTGCGCCTGGCGCTGGAGAGCCGGCCGGAGGGACTGCAACTCTCCCTGCTCAAGCGCCGGGGCGGCGCTATGCCCCAGCCCCTGGTATTGCTGCCACGCCTGGCCGTGGCGCGTCTTCTGGAACGTGACCGTGCTCTGGCTCGCCCTGCGTTTTCCCCGGCTGCCCCTGGACGCTCTGGCGCTGCCTCCCGTCCAGCCACCAATCCCGCCCTCGTCTAGCGCCTCGGCTCCGCCCCGGGCAGCGGTGGCTGGTGGCAAGGTGGCGGCGGTGGATGGTGCGGCGGCGGCCCTCGGCGTGGCGCCGGGCATGGGGCTGGCCTCGGCCTGGGGGCTGGCGCCGACCCTGGCCGTGGTGGAGCGCTCCCCGGTAGCGGAGGCCCGGGCCCTGGAAGGGCTGGCCTGCTGGGCCGGCAATTTCACGCCCCAGGTGTGCCTGGACCCGCCCGCCGGCCTGTTGCTGGAAATCGGCGGTTGCCTGCGCCTTTTCGGTGGCCTGGATGTTTTGCTGGAACAGGCCTGCCGTGGCCTGGCGGAGCAGGGCTATGCCCTGGCCGCTGCCTGTGCCCCCACGCCTCTGGCGGCCCGCTGGCTGGCCAATGGGGCCCCCGTAATGGAACCCGGTGGTCCCCCGGAGCATTCCGATCCCGGCCGGGGGACGGGAACTCCAGCAACGGGGAGTTTTTCCGGGTGTTCTTTCAACTCCCCCGTCGGAAACGAAGCACCGCCATCGAGCCAGGGGGGGCAGCTGCAAGCCCGGAGCATTCCCGTCTGCACCGAGCTGGCCGAGCTGTCGGAATTCCTGGGGCCGCTCTCCCTGGACTGTCTGGAGCTGGCCGCGAGTATCCGTAGCCGCCTGGAAAATTTCGGCACCCGGCGCCTGGACGACCTGCTGGCCTTGCCCCGGGCCGGCCTGTCCCGGCGCCTGGGGCCGGAGTTGGCCCTGGACCTGTCCCGGGCCCTGGGGGAGGTGCCCGATCCCCGGCCTCGCTTTCCCTTCCCCGAGACCTTCCGCCAGGGCCTGGAACTGCCGGCCCGGGTGGAGGATGCCAGCACCCTGCTGTTCGCCGCCCGGCGCCTGCTGGAGGGCCTGCAGGGCTGGCTGGCGGCCCGTAGTGCCGGCGTTGCCCGCTGCACCCTGGCCCTGGATCATGAAGGACGAGCGCCCACCGCTCTGGTCCTGGGCTTTGCCGGCCAGACCCGGGACGGTACCCGCCTGGAGCGGGTACTGCGGGAACGCCTGGGCAACCTCAGCCTGGCGGCGCCGGTCCAGGCCCTGACCCTGACGGCCGATGAAGTCGGTGATCTGCCGGGAGAAGATCGCCTGCTGCCGGGCCAGGCGGAGGAGGGGGGCGCTGACCCGGAACGGGTGGCGGTGGTGGTGGAACGCCTGCGGGCCCGCTTGGGGCCGGACAAGGTCTATGGCCTGGCTGCCGTGGCGGACCACCGGCCCGAGCGGGCGACCCGCAAATGCACGCTGGAATGTACGCTAGATAAGCTTCTCGGCCCGGCCATGGCGGAGAGCAAGGCAGGAAGCGTCTCTGCTGTTATGCCAGGCCAGGGGCCGCGTCCTCTCTGGCTCCTGGCCTGCCCACGGCCGCTCAATGAGCACCAGGGGCGCCCCTGGCATGCCGGTCCCCTAAGTCTCCTGGCCGGGCCGGAGCGTATCGAAAGCGGCTGGTGGGATGACGGCGAGCGCAGCGGTGAGGGCATCACCGGTGACCAGCGCCGCGATTATTTCGTCGCCCGCAATCCCCAGGGGGAATGGCTGTGGATATTCCGGGACGAGGCCGGATGGTTCCTCCACGGCAGCTTCGCCTGAGGCCTGGGCACAGGGGCCTGGGAGCATTGAGCACAAGGAGAACAGCGAGACTCGGGAATGAATTGAGATCGGCCGCGCCTTTCCTCGCCAGGGAAGGGGCGGTTGCGCCTCTGCTGGTCATCCTTTTTCCTCACCTTACCCGCCATGCTTCCCGACTACGCCGAACTCCACTGCCTCTCCAATTTCAGCTTCCTGCGCGGCGCTTCCCATCCGGATGAACTGGTGGCGCGCGCCCAGGAGCTGGGTTACCGGGCCCTGGCCCTGACCGACGAGTGCTCCTTCGCCGGCTCGGCCCGTGCCCATCTGGCGGCCAAGGCGGCGAGTACAGCGAATGGAGCGGGGATCAAACTCATCCACGGCACCGAAGTGACCCTGGCGGACGGCCTGAAATTGGTGCTGCTGGCCTGCAACCGGGCCGGCTACGGCAATCTCTCGGCCCTGGTGACCCTGGGCCGGCGGCGAGCGGAGAAGGGGGCGTACCATCTTACCCGGGGCGACCTGGAGGCCCTGGCGCCGACCGGTGCCCTGCCTGACTGCCTGGCCTTGTGGGTTCCCGGGGCGGAACCCGATGCGGAGGACGGGCGCTGGCTGGCCCGGCGCTTTCCCGGGCGGGCCTGGATCACCGTGGAACTCCATGCCGGGCCCGATGACCGGGGACGCCTGCAGCAACTCGAAGCCCTGGGGGAGGCCTGCGGCTTGCCCCTGGTGGCGACGGGAGACGTGCATATGCATGCCCGGGGCCGGCGGCCCCTGCAGGACGTGCTCACCGCCCTGCGCCTCAAGACCACCGTCTTTGCCGCCGGCCATGCCCTGTTCCCCAATGGGGAGCGCCACCTACGGACCCGGGTGCGCCTCTCCCGCCTCTACCCGGCAGCCTTGCTGGCCGAATCCGTGGCGGTGGCTGAGCTCTGTAATTTTTCCCTGGCGGAATTGCGCTACGAATACCCGGAGGAGGTGGTGCCCCACGGCTTCACCCCGGCGGCCTATCTGCGGGCCGAGGTGGCGGCGGGACTGGCGCGGCGCTATCCGGCGGGCACGCCAGGCAAGGTGCTGGCACGCATCGAGCACGAACTCGCTCTCATCGCCGAACTAGGCTACGAGGCTTATTTCCTCACCGTGTACGACATCGTGCGCTTTGCCCGGAGCCAGGGCATTCTCTGCCAGGGCCGGGGGTCGGCGGCCAACTCGGCGGTGTGCTACGCCCTCGGCATCACCGAGGTGGACCCAGCCCATTCGGAACTGCTGTTCGAACGTTTCGTCTCCAAGGAACGGGGGGAGCCGCCGGACATCGACGTGGATTTCGAGCATCAGCGGCGGGAGGAGGTGATCCAGCACATCTACGCCAAATACGGCCGGGAACGGGCCGCCCTGGCCGCTGCCCTGATTACCTACCGCACCCGGGGGGCGCTGCGGGATGCGGGCCGGGTGCTGGGCTTTGGCCGGGAGCAGATCGACGCCCTGGCCGGCACCCTGGCCTGGTGGGACAAGCGGGAACAGTTGCCGGAGCGCCTGCGCTCGGTGGGACTGGATCCGGAGAGTCCCCGGGTGGCCAAGTGGCTGGCGGTGAGCGAGGCCCTGGTGGGTTTTCCCCGCCACCTCACCCAGCACGTGGGCGGCTTCGTCATTTCCCAGGGCCCCCTGTCCCGCCTGGTGCCCATCGAGAACGCCGCCATGGCGGAGCGCAGCGTCATCCAGTGGGACAAGGACGACATCGACGCCCTGGGCCTGATGAAGGTGGATGTGCTGGCCCTGGGCATGCTCTCGGCTATTCGCCGCACCCTGGATCTCATTTCTGTCCGTCTGGGCCGCCCCTTTGCCATGCAGGACATCCCCCGGGAGGACCCGGCGGTCTATGACATGCTTTGCCGGGGCGACAGTGTCGGCGTCTTCCAGGTGGAATCCCGGGCCCAGATGGCCATGCTGCCCCGTCTCAAGCCGCGGCAGTTCTACGACCTGGTGGTGGAGGTGGCGATCGTCCGGCCTGGGCCCATCCAGGGCGACATGGTCCATCCCTATCTCAAGCGCCGCAGTGGCGAGGAGGCCATTGAGGAGATTTCTCCGGCCGTGGATGCGGTTCTGGCACGCACCTACGGGGTGCCCATTTTCCAGGAGCAGGTGATGCAGCTGGCGGTGGTGGCCGCCGGCTTCACACCCGGCGAGGCGGACCAGCTGCGCCGGGCCATGGCCGCCTGGAAGCGCAAGGGGGGCCTGGAGCCTTTCCAGGAGAAACTCATCGCCGGCATGCGTGAGCGGAATCTGCCGGAATCCTTCGCCCACCGCATCTTTGCCCAGATCCAGGGCTTCGGTGAATACGGTTTTCCCGAATCCCACGCCGCCAGCTTTGCCCTGCTGGTCTACATCTCCGCCTGGTTGAAGCGCCACGAGCCGGCGGCCTTTCTCTGCGGCCTGCTCAACAGCCATCCCATGGGCTTCTATTCTTCTTCCCAACTGGTCCAGGACGCCCGGCGCCACGGCGTCGCCGTGCTGCCGCCGGACGCCACGGCGAGTTACTGGGATGGCACCCTGGAGCCTGCCCCGGCGGCAGCGAGAACGGAAGGTAAGCAGGCGGTGCGCCTGGGGCTGCGGGAAATCGCCGGTCTTTCCCGGGAAGGGGCGGAGCGGCTGGCGGCTGCACGGGACCTGCAGCCTTTTTCCGATATCGATGACCTGGCCCGGCGCGCCAATCTATCGCGGCGCGACCTGGAGACCCTGGCGGCGGCGGATGCCCTGCGTACCCTGGCCGGGGCCGGTGGCGCTTCCGGTGGTGGTCATCGCCGCCAGGCGGCCTGGGAGGTGGCTGCGGTGCGGGTCCAGGGGGATCTGTTCGATACCGTGCCGATGTCGGAGGCAGTGGTATCCCTGGCGCCGCCGACGGAAGGGGAGAGTCTGGTGGCGGATTACGCCAGTCTGGGCCTGACCCTGGGACGCCATCCCCTGGCCCTGCTGCGGCCACGACTGGCCGCCCTGCGTTTTGTCACCGCCGCCGAACTCTGGGCGGCACCGGATCGCAAGCTCATGCGGGCCGCTGGCATCATCACCAACCGGCAGCGCCCGGGCACCGCCAGCGGCATTGTCTTTGTCACCCTGGAAGACGAGACCGGCAACGTCAATGTGGTGGTGCGCCCGGAGCTGGTGGAGAAGCAGCGGCGGGAGTTGTTGGGCGCTCGGCTGCTGGGGGTTTATGGGGTATTGGAGTCCCGGGACGGGGTGGCCCATCTGCTGGCCAAGCGCCTGGTGGATCTGACGCCCTTGCTCGGGCGCCTGCCTACCGCCAGCCGGGATTTTCACTGAGAGGCACGTCCTTTCAGGTCTCTCGGGGCGGGCTGGCGCCGGGGAGGGAAAAAGCCGAGAATTCGGCCTTCTCTTGACCTCCGGGAATCTGGAAATCCCCATGCGTTTCGCCTCCCTCGGCAGCGGTAGTTGTGGAAATGCCCTGGTGGTGGAAGCTGGGCGGACCCGGGTTCTGCTCGATTGCGGATTTTCCCTGCGGGCCACCGAGGCCCGGCTGAACCGGCTGGGGCTTGGGGCCGCCGACCTTAGCGGGGTGCTGGTTACCCACGAGCATTCGGATCACCTGGCCGGGGTGGCGCGCCTGGCGAAGAAGCATCGCCTGCCGGTATGGCTCACCCGGGGCACAGCGGTGGCCTTGGCGGCGGACGTGCGCCAGGAAGTGGATATCCGCTTTCTCGACAGCCATGAGCCCATGGCCGTGGGCGATCTGGAAATCCAGCCCTATCCGGTACCCCACGATGCCCGGGAGCCGGTGCAATTCACCTTTGCCGACGGCGCCCGCAAGCTCGGTGTGCTGACCGACGCCGGCAGCATTACCGCCCATATGCTGGAGGTACTGGCCGACTGTGCCGGCCTGGTGCTGGAATGCAATCATGATCCGGAACTGCTGGCCGCATCCCGTTATCCCACCTTTCTCAAGCAGCGGGTCGGCGGGCGCTACGGCCATCTGGCCAATGCCACGGCGGCCAGCCTCTTGGCACAATTGCATCAGGGGAAGCTGCAGCATGTGGTGGCGGCTCATCTGAGCCAGGAAAACAATCGCCCGTCGCTTGCGACGGCTGCCCTGGCCGAGGCGATGAACTGCGATCCGGAATGGATCGGGGTGGCGGATCAGGAAGCGGGGTTCGACTGGCGCCACCTAGCCTGAAGCGGGGGCGCTGTAGATAAAGGAGAGATGCGGCAGAGGCGATGGGGCCGCGGTGCGAGACGGGATGAGAGTTTTTTCGGACTCGTGAAAGAGCACAAAAACAAAAAAGCCGACCTGACGGTCGGCTTCTTCGCGTGCTGAGAAGTAAAACTTACTTCTTGGCAGCTTCAGCAGCGGGAGCAGCAGCGGCTTCAGCGGGCTTGGCAGCTTCAGCGGCGGGAGCAGCAGCAGGAGCAGCAGCTTCAGCGGGCTTGGCAGCTTCAGCAGGAGCGGCAGCGGGAGCGGCAGCAGCGGGAGCCGGAGCGGGGGCAGCGGCTTCTTCTTTCTTACCACAAGCGGAAACAGCCAGAGCAACCAGAGCAGCAACGAGGAGAGAATGCTTCATTATTTATCCCTATCGATAAAGAAGTACTACAAATCCAAAAAATCCTGAGGAGGAAGGCCAGGGGGGGCCAACCAGCGCAAAATTATAGCACCATTTTTTTTGAGAAACACAGGTAGACCGCATTGCAGCATTCGTTCGGCATGTCAGAGGCCGAGGGTGGTGCTTCCCTGGGGCGTACATCCCTCCGCCAGGATGGCCTCGAAACGCTTGCGGTAGGGAGCGCATTCCGCCGGTGCATCGAGCATGACCTTGCCTCGGGCCTGGTCCCGATGGAAATGCACCACCCCATGCCGATCATCCACCAGCAGCAGGGAATCGCTTAGTTTATCCAGGCTGGCCGGGCTGGCCAGGAGTTCAAAACGGTGGCCGAACTGGGCGAGGAGGGCGGTCAAGCGCGGACTGCTACGCTTGAAGGGTTCCGGGTCCTGGAGCACGATCGTAAGACGGTGGGTGGTGCCGCTAGCGAGAAAAGTACGCAGCATATCCACCCGAGCCGGCTGTTCCAGACGGAATAGAGCCAGGTCCCGGTCAAAGATGCATACCTTTTCCCGGGCCAGGGGGAGTACCTGATCCACGGCCGAGTCCAGGTCGGTACGGGAAGTGAGCAGGGTGACGGACATGGCGGGCCTCGTGTTGGCTTCGTGTTGGTTGTCTCCGCTCGGCGGATAGCGGTGTTTCCACCTTAGCAATCCTCCATCGGGAGGCGCAAGGGGCTTTGCAGACGGTCCCTGGCGCCCGGGATGAATCCCGACCCGGCGGCTGATAGAATTGCGCCTTTTTCGAGGGCGCAACATGCCGGTTGGACTTATCGAATCCCTGGATCACGACGCTCGCGGCATCACGCGCCAGGAAGGCAAGACCATCTTCGTGGAAGGCGCCCTGCCCGGGGAAAAGGTTGAATACGAGAGCTTTCGCACCAAGCCGACCTATGAATTGGCCCAGGTGACCCGGGTCATCAAGGCCTCCGTCTCCCGAGTGCAGCCCCGTTGTCCCCATTTCGACCTGTGCGGCGGTTGCAGCATGCAGCACCTGGACCCTACCGCCCAGGTGGCGGTGAAGCAGCGGGTGCTGGAAGACAATCTGTGGCATATCGGGCGCATCAAGCCGGAACAGTATTACTCCCCCATCTTTGGCCAGCCCTGGGGCTATCGGCACCGGGCGCGCCTGGCGGTGCGCATGGTAGAGCGCAAGAACGGCGTGCTGGTTGGCTTTCATGAAAAGAAGAGCAGCTTCATCGCCGACCTGGGCAGTTGTGCCATTCTGCCGCCCCATGTGTCCGCCATGATCATGCCCCTGCGGGAACTGTTCACCGGCCTTTCCATCCGGGACCGCATGCCCCAGGTGGAAGTGGCCGTCGGCGCCCAATGCACCGTTCTGGTCCTGCGCATCCTGGCTCCCCTGACCGAGCTCGATGAGGAAAAGCTGCGGGCTTTCGTCGACCGGCATGGCGTGGTGCTTTACCTGCAACCCAAGGGGCCCAACTCCATCTACCGTTTCCATCCCAAGGAGGCGCCGGACCTGACCTACGAGCTGCCGGAGTTCGGCCTGGTCATGCATTTCTCGCCAACGGAATTCACCCAGGTCAATCCGGCCATCAACGGCGTCATGGTGCGCCGAGCCATGCGTCTGCTCGACCCGGCGCCCGGCGAGCGCATTGCCGACATGTTTTGCGGTCTGGGCAACTTCACCCTGCCCATCGCCCGCAGCGGCGCTACGGTGGTGGGCATCGAAGGGCTAAAGGAATTGACCCAGCGGGCGGAGCAGAATGCGGCATGCAACGGTTTGTCGCCCAATACCTCCTTCGGTGTTGCCAACCTCTTCGAATGCACGCCCGAATCCCTGGCGGCCCTGGGCTATTTCGACAAGATGCTGATCGACCCGCCGCGGGAAGGGGCCATCGAATTGGTGAAATCCTTGGGCGAGGATGCTCCCCAACGCATCGTCTACGTCTCCTGCAATCCGTCCACCCTGGCCCGGGATGCGGCCGTGCTGGTGCATCAGAAGGGCTACCGCTTCCGCGGAGCCGGCGTGGTGAATATGTTCCCCCACACCTCCCATGTGGAATCCATTGCCCTCTTCGAGAGGGAGTGAGAGGGGTGAGTGATCCTGCGCGGGGCTGAGTTTTTCCTGCGTCCACGAAAAAGGCCACCTTGCGGTGGCCTTTGTTTTTTCTGCCGCTCGTTGATCAACCGATCATGCCGGCACCGACGGTGTTGTTGGTGCTCTCATCGATGATGATGAAGGCGCCGGTGGCCCGGTTCTCGGCATAGGGGTCGCAGAACAGGGGCTGGGCCAGCTTGAAGCTGACGCGGGCGATGTCGTTCATCTGCAGCTTATCCACCGCCTGCTGTTCCAGGCTGTTTACATCCACCCGATAGTCGATGGCAGCAACCTTGGCCTTCACTTCCCGGGTGGTGTGGCGGATCAGGTAGGTCCGGGCCCGGTCCAGAGGCGTTTCGGACAGCCAGCAGACGGTGGTGTCGATCTGCTTGACCACCGTGGGCTGGTCGGTACTGCGCACGATCATGTCACCGCGGGAGATGTCGATCTCGTCTTCCAGCAGCAGGGTCACGGATTGTTCGGAGATGGCCGTGGGGATGCTCTGGCCGCCGATCTGGATGTCCTTGACCTTGGTTTCCCGGCCCGAAGGCAGCACGGTGACGGCTTCGCCGACGTTCAGGGAGCCGGATTCGACCCGGCCCATGAAACCGCGGTAGTCGTGCAGTTCCGGGTTGGCGGAATCCTGGGGGCGGCAGACGAACTGCACCGGGAAGCGGAAGGATTCGGTGTGCTCGCTGTGGGCGCCGGGGGCAGCTTCCAGGATTTCCAGCAGGGTGGGGCCATCGTACCAGGAGAGGGATTCGCCACGGTCCACCACCATGTCGCCGTTAAGGGCGGAGAGGGGGATGAAGCGCACGTCCTTAATGCCCAGCTGGGCGGCGAAGGCCAGGTAGTCGAGCTTGATCTTCTCGAACACGGCCTGGTCGTAATTGACCAGATCCATCTTGTTCACCGCCACCAGCAGGTGGGGAATGTTCACCAGGTGGGCCAGGTAGGAATGGCGCCGGGTCTGGGTCAGCACGCCCTTGCGTGCATCCACCAGGATGATGGCCAGGTTGGCGGTGGAGGCGGCGGTCACCATGTTGCGGGTGTACTGCTCGTGGCCCGGGGCGTCGGCGATGATGTACTTGCGGGTGCCGGTGCTGAAGTAACGGTAGGCCACGTCGATGGTGATGCCCTGTTCCCGCTCGGCCTGCAGGCCGTCGGTGAGCAGGGACAGATCCACCGCTTCCATGCCGCGCTTCTGGGAAGTGCGCTCGATGGCGGAGAGGGTGTCGGCCAGGATGGTCTTGGTGTCGAACAGTAGGCGTCCGATCAGGGTGCTCTTGCCGTCATCCACGCTGCCGCAGGTGAGGAAGCGCAGCAGACCGCGATCTTCCACGATGTGTTCGATTTTCTCAGGGGCGGACATCAGAAATACCCTTCCTTCTTGCGCTGTTCCATGGAGGCCTCGGAGGTCTGGTCGTCCAGACGGGTGGCACCCCGTTCGGTGATGGTAGTGGTGGCGGTTTCCAGCACGATCTTTTCGACCGTGTCGGCGTCCGATTCCACCGGGGCGGTGCAGGAAATGTCGCCCACGGTGCGGAAGCGTACCTGCAGATCGATGATTTCCTCGCCGGGCTTGGCCTGGTTGGTCAGCTCGCCGGAGACCAGGGGCACATTGACCGGGACGATGGCACCCTGGCGCATCACCACCTTGCGAGTGTGGGCGAAGTAGATGGAGGGCAGTTCCAGGCCCTCGCGCTCGATGTACTGCCACACGTCCATTTCCGTCCAGTTGGAAATGGGGAAGGCGCGGATGTTCTCGCCCTTGTGGGCCCGGGCGTTGTAGAGGTTCCACAACTCGGGGCGCTGGTTCTTCGGATCCCATTGGCCGAACTCGTCGCGGAAGCTCATGATGCGTTCCTTGGCCCGGGCCTTTTCCTCGTCCCGGCGGGCGCCGCCGATGCAGCAGTCGAAGCCGAATTCCTCGATGGCTTCGAGCAGGGTCACGGACTGGTGCTTGTTGCGGGATTCGCCCTCGTGCTTCAGCACCACGGTGCCGCGCTTCATGGAATCTTCCACGGAGCGCACGATGAGGCGCTCGCCCAGTTCGGCGGCCCGCTTGTCGCGGAAGGCCACCACTTCCTGGTAGTTGTGGCCGGTGTCGATGTGCATCAGGGGGAAGGGAAAGCGGCCGGGGCGGAAGGCCTTTTCGGCGATGCGCAGCATGCAGATGGAGTCCTTGCCGCCGGAGAAGAGCAGCACGGGGTTGGCGCATTGGCCAGCCACTTCACGCATGATGTGAATGGCCTCCGCCTCGAGCCAGTCGAGGTGGGAGAGGGTTTGCTTGGTCGATGAGGTCATATTCTTGTACCGGGTCGCGACGTTTTTCTGAAATCGGTAGGGCCTGAATGGCTGCTTACTTCTTGTGTAGCCCGCATTCCTTGGTTTCCGGATTTTCCCACCACCAGCGGCCGGAGCGGATGTCCTCGCCCGGGGTGACCGAGCGGGTACAGGGGGCGCAGCCGATGCTGGGGTAGAACTGGTCGTGGAGCTTGTTGTAGGGCACGCCATTATCCAGCAGGTAGGCCCAGACTTCCTTCTC
>DATEZY010000156.1:0-4837 GCA_035255085.1 Azospira sp.
TGGCAAGACCCACTGCCGAACCGAGCCAGGCTCGCGCCGCAGGTGGGTATCCCGAACGCGCCGAGTGTACCCGACGCGATCGAAGAACTCGAGAATATGAATGGCCACCTTGCGGCCGCCGCCGATGGCATCGCGCAGGGCGGCGGCACAGGCGGCGCCGTCCCGCTGGCACAGGGCATCCACCTGGGCGGCCAGATTGGCCACCGCCTCGGCGGTGAAGTAATGGTCGTGGGCGACGGGATAGACCCGCCCGACCCGGGCCAGGCGCTGCATCAGGCGGCGCACTGTGTCCTCCGCCACCCCGCTCTCCCGCGCCACATCCCGCACCCGGGGCGGCTGGAAAGGCGCTGCCGCCAGCAGAGGGGCCAGGGTCTGCCACAGGGCGGCATCGCTATCGGCGAAAGTAGCCCGGTGCCCTGGCTGATGCAGCCAGCCGCCGCTCTGGGCAAGGCGACCGCTGGCCAGGAGATCGGCCACCAGGCGGTCGAAAGCGGCGCGGCCCAGGGTCGGCAGGGTCAGGCGCCGCAGCCGGTCCCGTTCGACGCCGACCATGTCCGGCGCCCGTTCGTGCTCGGCGGCCAGGGCCGCCAGCAGGCGCTCCGCCAGGGACTGCCAGGCGGCAACGGTAAAGCCGGTGCGCCGGGCCTCCTGCCGCCCCGCCTCTCGTCCACCTTCCCGTCCGCCATTTTCCACCACGATCAATTCCAGGGGCTGCCACCAGGCGCCGTCGGCTGCCAGGTTGCGGTTGGCCCCGAAGCGGTCCAGATCCACCCCGGCGGTAGCCTGGGCCAGGGCGAATTCCAGGGCCGGCAGGGGGTCCTCGGCGGCCAGGAGGCGCAGCATGGCAAGATGCTCCGCCGCCCGCTTGTGGCGCGTCGGCGGGAAGATGTCGAGGACCCGGCCGCCGCCCAGGGTGCGGCTGGCGGACTGGTCGCGCAGGATGAAGCGGTCGAGGGCCAGGGCGCCGATGGGCTTGTCGAGGATGATCTCGGCCAGCCGGGTCTCCCCCGGCGCCAGGGTATCGCCTTCGAGCAGGGCCAGGCGCCCGGTGACATCCGCCGCCCCCAGGTGCACGTGCACCGGCTGCCAGTGGCGTAGGGGTTCCAGGCTCCGCAGCTCGGCGTGGAAGCGCTGCACCGGCCGATGCAGGCCGGGGGCGACGATCCACATGCCCCGGGCCAGATCTGACTTTTCCAGCTTGCCGTCCAGCTTGGCGGCCAGGTTGATGGCGATGCGCTGGCCGGCCCGGCCGGACTCGGCGGCCTGGTTGTGCACATGCAGGCCGCGCACCCGGGCGGTGAGGCCCGGCGGCGTCACCTGCACGGTGTCGCCGACCTGGATGCGGCCGGAAAAAGCGGTGCCGGTGACCACCAGGCCCGTGCCGGTAAGGCTGAACACCCGGTCGATGGCCAGGCGGAAACCACCCCGCGCTTGGTGCTCGCCCAGGCCCAGGTCCACGGACTGGGCCGTGGCCAGCAGATGCTCGTGCAGGGCGGCGACGCCCTCCCCCCGTTGGGCGGCCACGGGGAAGACCGGCGCCCCGGCCAGGGAAGAGCCGGCGAGCAGGGCGGTCACTTCCTCCCGGGCCACGACCAGGCGTTCCGGACTGACCGCATCGGTCTTGGTCAGGGCCACGGCGCCCCGGGGTATCCCGAGCAGGGAGGCGATGGCCAGGTGCTCCCGGGTCTGGGGCATGGGGCCGTCGTCGGCAGCCACCACCAGGAGCAGGAAATCGATGCCGGTGGCCCCGGCCAGCATGGTATGCACCAGCTTTTCGTGGCCGGGCACATCGACGTAGCCGAGCCGGCCGCCGTCGGTATAGGCGTAGCCCAGGTCCAGGGTAATGCCCCGGGCCTTCTCCTCCGACAGGCGATCCGTATCCACCCCGGTGAGGGCCTTCACCAGGGTGGTCTTGCCGTGGTCGATGTGGCCGGCGGTGCCGATGATCATGAGGGCCTCGTCATTTCGGCAAGCCGATCCCCGGCCACTGGCCGGCGAATTCCTCCGCCTCCCGGGCTTCCAGGCAGCGCAGATCGAGGCGCAGGGCGCCGTCGGCGATACGGCCGATGACCGGCACCGACAGGTTACGCAGGCGCTCCTCCAGGGTATGCAGGATGCCGGCGCGCTTGCCCTGGGGGCGGATCACCAGGCCTGCCGAGGGCAACCTATCCACCGGCAGGGAGCCGGAGCCGATCTGGCTCAGCATAGGCTCCACCGCCACCGTCACCGGCCAGGGAGCCAGGGCCTGTTGCAGGGTGGGCAGCAGGGCTTCGGCCTGGGCCCGGATGTCAGTCTCGGGGCGCTGCAGCAGGCGCACCGTGGTAAGGCGCTCAGACAGACGGTCCGGGTCCCGGTACAGGCCCAGCACCGCTTCCAGGGCCGCCAGGGTGAGCTTGCCGACGCGCAGGCAGCGCTTGAGGGGGTTTTTCTTGAGGCGGGCGATAAGGTCCCGCCGCCCGGCCAGGATACCGGCCTGGGGCCCGCCGAGCAGCTTGTCGCCGGAGAAGGTGACCAGGTCGGCCCCGGCGGCGATGGCTTCCCGGGGCGTCGGCTCGTGGGGCAGGCCCCACTGCTCCAGAGGCACCAGGGTGCCGCTGCCCAGGTCCACCACCAGGGGCACCCCGTGGCCATGGGCGATAGCCGCCAGCTCGCTTTCCGGTACAGCCTTGGTGAAGCCGTGCACCGCGTAGTTGCTGGTATGCACCTTCATCACCATGGCCGTACGCGGCCCCAGGGCCTCGGCGAAATCCTTGCCGTGGCTGCGGTTGGTGGTGCCCACCTCCACCAGCCGGGCGCCGGCCCGCTGCATGATGTCGGGGATGCGGAAGGCGCCGCCGATCTCCACCAGCTCGCCCCGGGAGACGATCACTTCCTTCCTCAAGGCCAGGGTGTTGAGCAGCAGGAACACCGCCGCCGCGTTGTTATTCACGATGGTCGCAGCCTCGGCGCCGGTGAGCTCGCAGATCAGGTCATTGACCACGTCGTCCCGGTCGCCCCGGCCGCCGCTGTCGATGTCGTACTCCAGGGCGCAGGGCGAGCGGGCCGCCATGACAAGGGCCTGGACCGCCTCCTCGGGCAGGGTGGCCCGGCCCAGGTTGGTGTGCAGCACGGTGCCGGTGAGGTTGAAGACCCGGCGCAGGCGAGGCAGCGCTTGCGCCTCGAGGCGCATCGCCACGTCGGCCACCAGGGACTCCCTGGCCGGCAGAGGATGGCCTTGGGCCACGTCCTGGCGCACCAGGGCCAGCTGCGCGCGCACGGCATCGGTGGTCAGGGCCCGGCCATGGCGGGCGGACAATTCCTGCAGCCGGGGTTCGGCCAGCAGGCGGTCAACAGAGGGCAGTTGGGAGAGTAGATTCATGCTTTCACCCGGACCGGGCAGAAAGTTAAAGGGAGGGAGCGTTTAAGTCAGGCGCTTGGTGCAACCTTAGCCGGCGCCCGGCACGAACAGGAGATTGGGGCCGGCCCGGGAATATCCGGCTTCGTCCACCAGCAGGTCCAGGGCCAGGGTGGCCAGGTCGTCAGCCACCGGGTCGCCTTCCGGCGCTTTCTCCTGGTACAGGATCTTCAGGTAGCTCATGCAGTCGTCGCAGGTCTCGGCACGCATGGCGGCGGCGCTGGGCAGATCCGAGCCCTCGATGTGGCGGTAGGCGATCTTGCCGACGGCGTCGCAGGCGGCGCACTTGCCCCGCACCAGATGCCATTCCGTATTGCACAGGGAGCAGTGCAGGTAGCGCAGGTTGTTCACCTCCGGCGCGGTGCGCACCACGCTGGCCACGGGCAGGCTGCCGCAACAGGGACAGATGCCCGGCACGTCGAGGCGCGGCAGCTGCCCGGCGCCGAGATCGGCTGCCAGGGCCGTCCAATAGACCTGCAGGGCGGCGGCAACATAGGGCAGCAGGGCCGACTCCGGGCCATCCAGTTCGGTGCGCAGCACCTTGTCGGCCAGGGTTTCCAGGGTCTCCGGCGTGGCGGCCTGGAGCTGGCGACAGCTGTGTTGCACCACCGCAGGCGCTTCAATACACAGGTCGCCGAGGATGCTGGCCAGGGCCTGGCGCCAGGCGGCATCCCGGGGCCAGTGCTGGGCCGGCACCGGCGCCATGGCATGGGTACGGGCCCGTTCCAGGGCCAGGGCATCAGGCAAGGCTACGGAAGGCAGGGCCTGCAGGGCGCTATGCTGGGCCTGGGTCAGACGCCCGAGAAAGCGCAGCCAGTCGCCCAGGACATGGGTCTCGGCAAGGAAGGCAAAACGCCGGGCCCGGTCGGCGAAGACCGCCCAGCGCTCCGGCACGATGACCCGGGGCGGTTCTCCCGTGGCTTGGGGCAGGACGCCCAACTCCATGACGGTACTCATCTTTTCTCCAGAATTGGGGCCGGGCATGCCCGGCCCCATGGGTATGGCCTATTGTTTGACCCGAGGCTTACGGCTCACTTACTTGCCACCTACTTGCCGGTCACCTGGCGATACCAGCCCCGGTGGTGCTGGCGTGCCCAGGCCCGGGTCACCGTGCCGTACCACATGGCACGGATGGTGCCCTTGACCCACAGGGCGGCGTAGATGTGCACGGTGATCAGGGCGATCATCACCGCCGCCGAGGCCCCATGGACCACCGCCGCCAGGCGCACCAGCCCCACCGGCAGGTGGAAGTAGGCGCGCCACAGGGGGAGGCCGGAGAGCAGGAGCAGCAGGAAGCAGACGGCCAGGGCCCAGAACAGGAGCTTCTGGCCGCCGTTGTATTTGCCCTGCTCCGGCATGTTGTGGTCGTCCCCGTCCACCATTTCCCGTACCCGCCCGAGCCACTCCCAGTCGGCCTTGGCCATGACGTTGAGGGCGCGGAAG
>DATEZY010000157.1:0-3132 GCA_035255085.1 Azospira sp.
GGCCTGGAGCTGGGTCACGTCCCAGTTCGCTCCGGCAGCGGCCAAAGCCGTGGTGGCGGTGGCCAGGTTTTCCAGGGTGACGAAGTTCATCACCAGGCGGCCATTAGGCTTGAGGCGCCCCAGGATCAGGTCGATGAGACCAGCCAGTTCGCCGCCGGAGCCGCCGACGAACACCGCATCCGGATCGGGCCAGATCTCCAGCCCTTCCGGGGCTTTGCCGTGGCGCAAGGTGTAGTTGGTGGCCTGGAAGCGCTGGGCGTTTTCCCGCGCGTTGGCGGCATCGCCCTCGTTTTTCTCGATGGCGTAGACGTGGCCGTGGCGGCACAGGCGGCTAGCCTCCAGACCCACGGAGCCGGAACCGGCGCCGATGTCCCAGACCACGCTGTCGGGCTTGAGACCCAGCTTGGCCAGGGACAGGGCCCGGGCCTCCAGCTTGGTGATCAGCCCCTTCTCGGGCTGGCGCTGGACGAAGTCCAGGTCGTCGAAGCCGAAAATGGCACGCGGGTCGGCCACCTGGCGTTCCACCAGCACCACGTTGGGGTCGGGGAAGGTCAGGTTGGCGGCCTGTTCCAGGGACAGGTCGGGGAAAAGTTGTTCGTCCGGCAGGGCCAGTTTGGCGGCCACCGACAGGCGGATATCCTCACCATAGCCTGCGGCCAGCAGCGCCCGGGCCAGGCGGGCCGGGTTGTTGTCCGGGCCGGTGAAGGCAGCCACCTTGGGGTATTCGGCGATGGCCCGGATCAGCTTGTAGAGGCCGTTGTCCGGGGTGGTGCCGAACTGCCACTCGCCGGCGTCGGCGGTGTGGCAGGTGGAGATGCGGTAGTCCTGCCAGGGCCGCTGGAAGCGGGCGAAGGCGAGCTGCAGGGTGGAAGGGGCGGGCAGCACGGTGACCGAATCGGCCCCCAGCTTGCCCACCAGATAGCTGGCCATGCCATGGCAGAGGGGATCGCCGGTGGCCAGGACCACGGTGTGCAGGCCGTCGGCGGCCGCAGCCTGGATCCAGCCGGGCACCTGGCCCAGCTTGCCGTCCATGTCCTTCAGGGTAGCGCTGGCGGCCAGGTGGGGCTGTACCAGGGCCAGGGTGCGGCCGGCGCCGACGATGAGGCCGGCGGATTGCAGGCATTGGCGGGAAGAATTCGGCAGACCGGCCCAGCCGTCGTCCAGGATGCCGAGGACGGTGCAGTACTGTTTAGACAATTTCGCCCTCTTCGACGCGACAGATGAACTGGCCTTCGAAATCGCAGACCAGCACGGTGAGTTGGTAGGGGCCCGGGTGGCAGGCGCGCAGGCTCTTCATGGCCCGGATCGCCAGGGCCCGGTGGAAGGGCACGGTAAGGTCCAGGGCGGCCAGGCGCTCGGCGGCGAAGCGGGCGGTTTCGGCCTGGCGGATTTCCTCCACCAGATCGGCAGAGGCCCCCACCTCGGTGGCGCATTCGGCCAGCAGGTCCCGGTCGATTTCTTCCTTCCAGGCATGGGTCACGGCCAGGCCCTGGCCCATCTTGGTCAGCTTGCCCACCATGGCGCCGATGTAGACGTGCTGCATCTGGCGCTTGATGGCGCTCTGGAAGGCAGCCTTGACGAAGTCGCCCATCTGCACGAAGCAGGCTTCCTCCAATTCCGGCAGCTCTTTCATGGCGAACTTCTCAGTGCGGCCGCCGGTGGTGAATACCACGCTGGTCTGGCCCTGGCGCGCCGCCACGTCCACCGCCTGGAGCACGCTGGCACGCCAGGCCGCGGTGGAATAGGGGCGCACGATGCCGGTGGTGCCGAGGATGGAAATGCCGCCCAGGATGCCCAGGCGGGCATTGAGGGTTTTCTTCGCCATCTCGTCGCCGCCGGGCACGGAAATGGTCACTTCCAGGCTGTCGCCGGCTTCCAGGAGGGGGGCGCCGGCCCGGGCCACGTTGTCGCTGATGTTGCGCCGGGGTACCGGGTTGATGGCCGGTCCGCCCACTTCCAGGCCCAGGCCTTCCTTGGTGACGACGCCGACGCCGGGGCCGCCCTTGAGGATGACCTTGCCCTGGCCGTCGGCAATGCGCACCACGTCGGCGGTCATGTGGGCGCCGTGGGTGGCGTCCGGGTCGTCGCCGGCGTCCTTGATGCTGACGGCGTGGCCGTGGTTGCCGTCAACGACGCCGTCGCAGATGGCGAATTCCTGCTCGTTACCGTTGGGCAGGCGGCAGACGATCTTTTCCGGCACTTGTCCCTGGACCAGGCCCAGGGTGGCAGCCACGGCGGCGGCGGCGGAGTTGGCGCCGGTGGTGAAACCGGAGCGGTTGCCCCGCTCCCGCTTGGCCGTGCCCTTGCGGACTTTCTCGGCCTTGGGTGAATCAGTGCTCATGCCAGACTCACGCCGCGGCTTTTTTCTGCTCGGCTTCAGCCAGGGAGAGCAGGGCGTGGATGGCCGCGACCACCAGGGTGGAGCCGCCCTTGCGGCCCTTGATGGCGACCCAGGGCACTTCGGTGACGGTCATCAGCAGGTCCTTGGATTCAGCGGCGGAGACGAAGCCCACCGGCATGCCGATGACCAGGGCGGGACGCACGCCTTCTTCCTTGATCAGGCGGATCAGTTCGATGAGGGCGGTGGGGGCGTTGCCGATGCCGACGATGGCCCCGTCCAGCTTGCCTTCCCGTTGGGCCTTGCGCATGGACTGCACGGCCCGGGTGGTGTCCTGGGCCTGGGCGTCGGCGATGACGTCCGGGTCGGAAATATAGTGGTGGGTGGTGAGGCCGAAGTGCTTCAGGCGGGGCTTGGAGAGCCCGACACAGATCATTTCCACATCGGCGACGATGGGCGTGCCGCCCTTCAGCACGGCCTTGAAGCCGGCCTGCATGGCCTCCGGGTGGAAGGCGGTGAGGCCGTTGAACTCGAAGTCGGCATTGGCGTGGATCATGCGCCGCACCAGGGGCCACTGCTCGTCGGTGTAGCTGTGGGGGCCGGCTTCGGCGTCGATGATGGCAAAGGAATCGTGCTCGATGGCGCGGCCGGCAGCGGTCAGTTGTTCGGTGACGACGTTGGTATTCTGGTTCATGGCTTACCCGTGAGTGTGATGATCGTGGGAGTGATTGTGGCCATGGCAGTGGCCGTGACCATGATCGTGATCATGTTTATGACCACATCCTCCATGTTCC
>DATEZY010000158.1:0-4404 GCA_035255085.1 Azospira sp.
GGTGGTCATGGACGTGCCCCTGCCGCCCCACCGCTATGCCCGCATCGACATCGCCAACCCCTTCACCCCTGGCGACGCCGCCACCCTGGTCTTTCCCGAAGGCGGCTTCAGCGCCGGCCCCTGCCTGATCGACGGCCAGCCCGGCAACCTGGCCGAGCATCTCCTGGCCAGCGGCACCGACACCCGCCTGCCCCTGGTGGCCGACTATTGCGGCGCCCTGGTCAATGTCAGCATCAAGGCCATCGACGCCACCCAGGGCCGGGTGGATTTCTATGCGCCGGTCTTCCCCGGCGTCAGCTACCGGGTCGCCGCCCCGGTGGCCGACTATGTGGCCGCCTTCCGCCGGGTCCTGCCGCGCCTGGCGGAACCGGCGGCCTTCGCCTGCAACTGCATCCTCAATTACCGGTACGGGGAGCTGGAAGGTCGCACTACCGGCGACTTCACCGGGCCGATGACCTTTGGGGAGATTGCTTACCAGCTGCTGAATCAGACGCTGGTTTATATGACCATCGAGGCGGCGTAGGGGAGGAAGCCTCTTCCGCCGAGGGGGCGTTTTTCCAAGGGCCGGCCTTGGGGGCGATGGAGATCTCTTCGCCTGCAACGCTTGAGGCAGCTGAACCGCTGGGTTCCGCCGTTGACCGGCGGGTCACTTTTCTTGTCTTGCCAAGAAAAGGTAACCAAAAGAAGGCGCGCCCGGTTTGGCGCCCCGCTACGCGGGGTCCCCTGCGCTACTCGCTTGAGGCGGGGGCTGCGCAACTCGGCCTACGGCCTCAGACAGTGCTCACCCTCTTCCCGCCCCAAGCTCCGTTGCTCGGCGCCGCACAGGGCTGTGGGGAGGGGTACTGAACGGTCTTTGAATTTTGGTTAACGCTGGAGCAACCCAGATACGGCTTGTAGGGATAAGCCCGCATGGGCGGCGGCTCTAAGTTTGGGAGCTGTTTTGAATGCAGTTTGACTTTGACACGTAGCCAACGACGGGGAGCTTCAGGCGGACCAACTGAAATGAGGCGCTGAAAATCGTTGATGAGCTGCGCTCATAGTGAACGCGAAGTTATTGTTTTTGTTCGCTCGGACGAACCTACTGTCCCAAATAGAGCAACTTCGAGGAGTTCCGCTATGGCACCACTTTCACTTTCAATTCCGTTTAATTTCATAAATTTTAGAAGTCCGTCGTAGACACGATCATTGACCCGCGTTTTGAGTTCATTATGACGTTAGGATTTTGGTCTTGGCATCTATAACTCCACGTGAAATAGAACATGCCTGTCAGACAACGAGAGAACATGTTGTATCAAGCCGGCCAACGTTCAAGCTCAGGGTCTCCCGGAGACTGAAGGCCAGAGGGACCCGAGAAGCGTAGCTTCTCGGGTGTCTACTGGAGCGCGGTGTTAGACCTCAGATGGGCCAACGACCAGATGAGCTTGGATTGTTAATGAAATTCCAAGCATCTTTGTTAAGCCAACCATCATTTGCTCCTTTCGGAATCTCGGTAACGACAAAGTTTGTGGCGGGAAATCCGACCCGAATTGCCTCCGCAAGTTGCCGAGCAGTATGGTTGGAAATAACAAAAACACCTGTTGGAAGAAAGGCAAACCAGTTCTTAATTTCAGGGCGAGTATCCAGGTGGTCTAGCAACGATTGCCGAGTCACCTCTGAGCTATTGAATACGAGGAGGTAAGGCTTAAGCATCTTGGCCCCCTTTTTCTTCAAGGAGGCGAGTTTGTGGGTTTGCAATAGCTTCGATCGATGTAGGTGACAGCGCGAGTCGCCCGCTCTTTTGCTGAATTAGTTGAAGCGATTGGTGACGCAGTTGGTATTCCTCGCTTTGCAACTTGTCGGGGCGAAAAATGGCGAATCCTAGGAAACCGAGTGACGCTATACAGATCGGTAACAAGCCTCCGGCGAGCAACCAACCTCTCACGTCAGGAACATCACGGAAGAAATATGCGAATAGCAAACATGTCGGAGTAGTAATGGCACAAAGCCAAAGCGCCGGGTTCAATGCGCTGCGAACATGCAATTTTTCAGCTGCTGTTTGCGCGATCTGGCCAACTCGTTCTAGGACTTCATTCATAGTCGGGATGAGGTTTAACGTGAAGTAGACGGCGAAAACGCCGTATAAGCTGGAAACAGCGCCATACAAGCAAGCATGGAATAACCGTATCGCATTGTATTTAATCACCATTAGTCTGGCGACCCAGATTATACATTGTCATACACAGGACTCGAGAATCCAGGGCTAAAGCAGCCTTTGAATTTGTATCAGAGAAGCGCATGGCTCCGTCTTTTCTCGGGAGACGGTGGACATTCCAGCCCCGTGCCCCATCCCCTTCCGCCACCGCCGAGCAGCGGAAGCGGGCCGGGGGTAGTCGGCGAGGACTGTCTGAGGCCGTAGGCCGAGTTCCGCAGCCGCCCGGCTCGCTGAGCAGCGCAGGGACCCCTGGAAGCAAGGCGCAGCCTTGCTCCCAGGGCGGTGGTGAGGGTTCCCCTTCTTTTGGCTACTTTTCTTGGGGAAGCAAGAAAAGTACGCCCGCCGGTCAACGGCGGAAACCAGCGCCTCCGAAGCAACCGCCGCCTGAGGCGAAGAAGCCCCCCTCCCGCAGGGCATGAGGGGCCGCAACGGCCCCCTCCAGAATTCCATGAGCCCACATTCCCGATTCCCCCCACGACGGGAATCGCCCCCCTCCCCATACTGGGCCCCATGAAACTACTCGTCCTCGGATCCTCCGCCGGCGGCGGCTTTCCCCAGTGGAACTGCAACTGCCGCAACTGCGCCGGCCAGCGGGCTGGTACCGTCCGCGCCCAGGCGCGCACCCAGTCGTCCATTGCCGTCAGCAGCAACGGCCAGGACTGGGTGCTGTTCAACGCCTCCCCCGACATCCTGGCCCAGATCCGCGCCAATCCTGCCTTGCAGCCCAACCGGGGGCTGCGGGACACGGGCATCGCCGGGGTGGTGCTGATCGATGCCCAGATCGACCACACCACGGGCCTCTTCATGCTGCGGGAGGGCAAGCCCCTGGATATCTGGTGCACGCCCCAGGTGCGGGAAGATCTCACCACCGGCAACCCGATCTTCAAGGTGCTGGACCATTTCTGCACGGCCAACTGGCAGCCGGTGACGGTGGAACCGCCCACCCCCTTCAGCGTGCCGGCGGTGCCCGGGATTCGCTTCACTCCGGTGCCATTGGCGAGCAAGGCGCCGCCCTATTCGCCCCATCGCCACGATCCCCACCCGGGGGACAACATGGGGGTACTGATCGAGGATATCGCCAGCGGCCGCAGCGTCTTCTACGCCCCGGGCTTCGGCGCCATGGAGCCCCACCTGGAACCCTGGTTCGACCGGGCCGACTGCCTGCTGCTGGACGGCACCTTCTGGACCGACCGGGAACTGATCGACCTTGGCGTCGCCCCCAAGACCGCCCGGGAGATCGGCCACCTGCCCCAGTCCGGGCCGGAGGGCATGATCGCCCTGCTCGACCGCTACCCGGCCAAGCGCCGGGTGCTGATCCACATCAACAACACCAACCCCATCCTGGACGAGGACTCCCCCGAACGTGCCGAGCTTGGCCGGCACGGCATCGAGGTGTCCTGGGACGGCATGGTCATCGACACCTGAGGAGACACCATGGACATGCAACAGATCGCCCTGCAAGCCTGGAGCCGGGAGGAATTCGAAGCCCGGCTGCGGGCCATGGGGGAGCGCTACCACATCCACCATCCCTTCCACGTCATGATGCACCAGGGCAAGCTCACCAAGGAGCAGGTCCAGGGCTGGGTGGCCAACCGCTACTACTACCAGGTGAATATTCCGGTGAAGGACGCGGCCATTCTCGCCAACTGCCCGGTGCGGGAAGTACGCCGCCACTGGGTGCAGCGCATCCTGGACCACGACGGTTACGATGGCGAGGAAGGAGGCATCGAGGCCTGGATCCGTCTCGGCGAGGCGGTGGGCCTGTCCCGGGAGGACATCGTCTCCCAGCGCCACGTGCTGCCCGGGGTGCGCTTCGCCGTCGATGCCTACGTCAATTTCGCCCGCCAGCGGCCCTGGCAGGAGGCGGCCGTGTCCTCCCTGACCGAGCTGTTCGCCCCCACCATCCACCAGTCCCGCCTGGATAACTGGCCCAGCCACTATCCCTGGGTCGAGGAACAGGGCTACAGCTATTTCCGCCGCCGCCTTACCGAGGCCCGGCGCGATGTGCAGCACGGCCTGGCCATCGCCCTGGATTGCTTCCAGACCCGGGAGGAGCAGGAACGGGTGCTCACCATCCTGCAGTTCAAGCTGGACGTCCTGTGGAGCCTGCTCGACGCCATGCTGCTCGCCTACTGCCCGGTGCATATCAGCGGTTGGGGCGCCTATACCGCCATGCCCCCGGCCGGGGAGGTCTGACAGCTTTGCCCGGGGCT
>DATEZY010000159.1:0-5226 GCA_035255085.1 Azospira sp.
CACCAGGCGGAAATCCGCCCCCAGGGTATCCAGGCCGCCGACCCGGCGGTAGGTGCTCGATTCCAGCAGGCGCAGCAGCTTTACCTGGAGGGTCAGGGGCAGTTCGCCGATTTCGTCCAGGAACAGGGTGCCGCCGCTGGCCGCTTCCACCAGGCCCAGCTTGCGGAAGGCGGCACCGGTGAAGGCGCCCTTCTCGTGGCCGAACAGTTCGCTCTCGAACAGGCTTTCCGTCAGGCCGGCGCAGTCCACCGCCACGAACGGACCTTCCCGGCGCGGGCTGGCCTCGTGGATGGCCCGGGCCACCAGTTCCTTGCCGGTGCCGGTTTCCCCCAGAAGCAGCACGTTGGCCCCCGCCGGGGCGACCCGCAGCACCTTCTCCAGCATGTGTACGAAGGCAGGAGAACGCCCCACCAGGCCCTGGCTGGCCACCCGGCTGCTGGTCTGGCGCACCAGCCGCAGGGTCTCGACGAAATAGGCGATCTGCCCAGCCTCGTCGTGCACCGGGATGGTTTCCACATCCACATGCTCCTCCCCCCGGGGCGTGTGGTGCAGATGCAGGACCCGCTGGGAGGCCCCCATTTCCTGGCTGCGCTTGAGGGGGCAGGATTCCCCGGCCTGGTCGCAGGGCACGGTGAAATGGTGGGAGACCTCGTAGCAGCGGCGGCCGATGATCGACGGGGTGCTGCCCTCGCCTCCGCCGCCAAATTCCCGCCGGTAGGCCCGGTTAGCGGCAACGATGCGGTAATCCGCGTCCATGATGATGCGCGGCTCGGGCAGGCCGTCGAGGAAGGACACCAGTTCGCTGAGATTGGCCGAGGGATAGCTCATGGCAGGGGTAGTGCCGGTGACAAATTAGACAATATTGTAATGATTGACTGTCAATATTGACACTGTCTGAGCTGAAAGGTTGGGGCCTGGCTCCGGATTTTTTGCCAAGGGCTTGATTTTGATGCCTTGACAGTGCCGCTTCAGAACTGGCACGAGTTTTGTAAGGAGTAGAATGGAAGCCGGCACCATGGTTTCGCCCCCAGCCTCTACGACACGGCACTCACCCTCCGGGCGACGGGACGAACAGACGGGGCGTCCGGCTTCCACCATCGATCCGGAAAAAATATCAGTGAATCCCTTCCGCCAACTGCGGGATAGCGCCAGCGCCAGCTATACCTATCTGCTCGGCAGTAATGCCAGCGGCGAGGCCGTGCTCGTCGATCCGGTGGCCGAACAGGTGCCCCTCTACCTGGGCCTGCTGGGCGAACTCGGCCTGCGCCTGGCCTGGGTGGTGGATACCCATCTCCATGCCGACCATCGTTCCGCTGCCGCCGATCTGCGCCGCCGCACCGGCGCCCGGGTGGCTTGCAGCCGGGCCAGCGGCATCGGCGATGCCGATTGCCAGTTGCAGGACGGGGACCAGCTGCAGTGGGGCGGCGAAACCCTGGCCGTGCTTGCCACCCCGGGCCACACCCCGGGCTGCCTCACCCTGCGCTGGGGCGATCGGCTGTTCACCGGCGACGCCCTGCTTATCGGCGGCTGCGGCAATGGTGGCGAGCCTGGTGGCAACGCCGGCGCCCTCTACGACAGCGTTACCCGCCGCCTGCTGCCCCTGGCGGACGAGCTGCTGGTCTTTCCCGGCCATGACCGGGACGGCCGCCGCGTCAGCTGCATCGGCGACGAGCGCCAGACCAATCCCCTCTTCTCCGGCGTCAGCCGGGACGAATTCATCGCCCTCGCCCATGCCCGCCAGGTGGCCCTGCCGCCCCAGGCTGAGGCGATGCTGGCGGCCAACCGCCGCTGCGGCGACCTTTCGACTTCTCCTTTAACTTCACCTTCCGAGGAAACTCGTCATGACCACTGAAACACCAGAGGCTACCCCAGCGCTCAAGCCGGGGAGCTCCATGTACGAAAAACACAAGAAGATCTACGCCCGGGCCGTCTCCGGACGTTTCGCCAATTGGCGCTGGATCATGGTGTTCCTCACTCAGGCGATCTTCTACGGAGCCCCCTGGCTGATGTGGAATGACCGCCAGGCGGTGCTGTTCCACCTGGTGGAGCGCAAGTTCTACATCTTCGGCCTGGTGCTGTGGCCCCAGGACGTCATCTACCTGGCGATCCTGCTGGTGGTTTCCGCCTACGCCCTGTTCCTGGTCACGGCCGTGGCCGGGCGGCTGTTCTGCGGCTATGCCTGTCCTCAGACGGTCTATACCGAACTGTTCATGTGGATAGAGAACAAGGTGGAAGGCGACCGCCCGGCCCGCATGAAACTGGACAAGGGGCCCCTGGATGGCCGCAAGATCCGCCTCAAGCTGACCAAGCACGCCCTGTGGCTGCTGCTCTCCCTGTGGACCGGCTTCACCCTGGTGGGCTTCTTCACCCCCATGAGCGAACTGCTGATGGAAGTGAAGACCTGGACCCTGGGCCCCTGGGAGACCTTCTGGATCTTCTTCTACGGCGGCTTCGCCTACCTCATGGCCGGCTTCATGCGCGAGCAGGTGTGCAAGTACATGTGCCCCTACGCCCGCTTCCAGAGCGTCATGTTCGACCCGGACACCCTGATCATCACCTATGACCCGGAGCGCGGCGAAACCCGTGGCTCGCGCAAGAAGGGTGCGGACTACAAGGCCCAGGGCCTGGGCGACTGCATCGACTGCGGCATCTGCGTCCAGGTATGCCCCACCGGCATCGACATTCGCAAGGGCCTGCAATACGAGTGCATCGGCTGCTCCGCCTGCATCGACGGTTGCGACGAGGTGATGGACAAGATGAACTACCCCCGGGGCCTGATCCGCTACTCCACGGAAAACGCCATGGAGAGGCATCTGACCAAGAAGGAAATCCTCGGCCACGTGGTGCGCCCGCGCATCCTGCTCTACTCCGTGATCCTCCTGGTCATCCTGGTGGCGACGGCCTGGTTCCTGGCCCACCGCATCCCCCTCAAGGTGGACGTGATCCGCGACCGGGGCTCCCTGGCCCGGGAAATGGACGACGGCACCATCGAGAACGTCTATACCCTGCGGGTGATGAACACCGACGAGAAGAGCCGCCGCTACCACATCAGCGCCAGCGGCCTGGATACCCTGAAGGTGGTGGGGACCGCCGACGTGGATGTGCCGGCCGCCACCAACACCTCCCTGCTGACCGCCCTGCGTGCCCAGCCGGACGTGGGCAAGAAAGGCTCCAACCCGATCATGATCGAAATCGCCTCGGAAGACGGCGAGATCAAGATCCAGGAAAAGGCCGTGTTCATGCAGCCCTGAGTATCTTTAGAGCGCTGATCCGTAGCCAAGAAAACGCCGCCCCGGGGCAATCCGGGGCGGCGTTTTTTTTGCCCGGGGCTTAATCGCCGGAGGGGCCGAGCATGGCCTCGGGGCGGACCCAGGCATCGAATTCGGCCTCGCTCACCACGCCCAGGGCCAGGGCCGCCTGGCGCAGGGTGGTGCCGTCATGCAGCGCGTGCAGGGCCACCTTGGCGGCCCGGTCGTAGCCGATGTGGGGCGTCAGGGCCGTCACCAGCATCAGCGACTGCTCCAGCAACTGGCCGATGCGCTGCCGGTTGGCGCTGATGCCGACGACGCAATGCCGGGTGAAGCTCACCATGGCATCGGCGAGCAGCCGGGTGCTTTGCAGGAAGTTGTGGATGATCAGGGGCTTGAACACATTGAGTTCGAAATTGCCCGAGGCCCCGCCCAGGGTCAGGGCCACGTCGTTGCCGAATACCTGGCAGCAGACCATGGCCAGGGCCTCACACTGGGTCGGGTTCACCTTGCCCGGCATGATTGAGCTGCCCGGCTCGTTCTCCGGCAGGGTCAATTCACCCAGGCCGGAGCGGGGGCCGGAGGCCAGCCAGCGGATGTCGTTGGCGATTTTCAGCAGGGCCGCGGCCAGGGTCTTCAATCCGCCGTGGGCCGCCACCAGGGCCTCGTGGCCGGCCAGGGCGGCGAAGGGGTTGGCGGCGCAGACGAAGGGCAAGCCGTAGCGGCGGGCCAGGCCGGCGGCCACCCGGGGGCCGAACTGGGCATGGGTGTTGAGGCCGGTGCCTACCGCCGTGGCGCCCACCGCCAGCTGGCACAGCCCGGGCAGTGTGGCGGCGATGGCGCTGCGGGCCGCTTCCAGCTGGGCCACGTAGCCCGAAAACTCCTGGCCCAGGGTCAGGGGGGTAGCGTCCTGCAGGTGGGTGCGGCCGATCTTGATGATGTCGGCAAAGGTGGCGCTCTTATCCGCCAGGGCCTGCCGCAGCCCGTCGATGGCCGGCAGCAGCTGGCGCACCAGGGCTTCGGCTGCCGCCACGTGCATCGCCGTGGGGAAAATGTCATTGGAGGACTGGCCCCGGTTCACCTGGTCGTTGGGGTGCACCTGGCGTCCCATGCCCCGCTCCCCGCCCAATAGTTCCGAGGCCCGGTTGGCCAGCACCTCGTTCATGTTCATGTTGGTCTGGGTGCCGGAGCCGGTCTGCCATACCGAGAGGGGAAATTCCGCCGGATGCCTGCCCGCTAGCACCTCGTCCGCCGCCGCGACGATGGCTGAGGCCACTTCCCCGGGCAGCAGGCCCAGCTCTCCGTTGACCAGGGCGGCTTCCCGCTTGACCGCTGCCAGGGCCAGGATCAGGGCTGGCGGCAGGGTTTCGCTGGAGATGGCGAAATGGGCGAGGGAGCGCTGGGTCTGGGCGCCCCACAGGCGCTCCGCCGGGACGGCGATGGGGCCGAAACTGTCTTGCTCGAGGCGCTGGGAGGGGGACTGGGACATGGCGGCTGCTCCACGATGGCTACCGTCTTTGGACCCATGGCTCGCGCCAACGTGCCCCGGCCTGATGCCTGGGGCGGCCGGGAGGGTCAGGACTCGAGCAGCTGGTCGGCGTGGCGCAGGCGATGGGCCATGATGCGCATCACCTCGGTGGCGAAGTAGGGGGTCTGGGAAATCAGGAAGTGAAAGCGCTTCTGGTCGATGCAGGCGAACTCGCAGTCGCTGGTGGCGAGCACGCTGGCCGAATGGGGGGCGCGGTCGATCAGGGCCATTTCCCCGAGAATGCCGCCGGGCTCCACCTCTTCCACCACCTTGCTGCCCACCAGGATCTGGGCCGTGCCGGTGATCAGGACATACATCAGTTCGCCGCTTTCCCCCTCGCGGAACAGGTAGTCGCCGGCCTGGACGGGAGCGAGCTTCGGTTCGTGGCGGAACAGGTCGTAAAACAGCATGGCGGACTCCGGAGCGGGATGGAATGGCGGCAGGCGGAGG
>DATEZY010000160.1:0-9751 GCA_035255085.1 Azospira sp.
TGGCCGACAAAGCCGTCCGGCTCCACCAGCCGGTATTTGAAGCTGAGCTGGAAGCGCGCATTGGCGCCGCCCCGGCTGCCAAGGACAAAGTAAGTCGGCTCGTTGGCCGAGAGGGCCGCCTCGTCGGGATAGTCCTGCACCGGCAGGGGCAGGCTTGGGGTCTCCGACAAAGGCGCTCCGGGGGCGGGGGCTTCGGCCAGCAGGGCCAGTCGGTTGGAATCCAGATCCGCCAATTCCACCCGCACCAGGCCCTTGATCTCCGCCGGCAGCAAGCCCGCATAGGCGCGCCGATTGCCATCCGGCGAGACGGCTCCCGCCGGGGTGAGGGTCAGGGGAATCGGGTGCCCACCGGCCAGCACGCGCAGGGAGAGGGTAGTAGGCCAGGTTGGCAGGGTGCTGGGCTTGGCAACCTCAAGCAGCAAAGGGCCACCGGCGGTAGCGTTTTCGGTCTGGGCTGCAATCAGCCAGGCCGGGGCGGCGAAGGCCGTGGGGGCTGCCAGCAGGAGCAGGGCAGCACTGAAGGCGGGAGCTAGGCGGAGGGCCATGGTGGCTCAGGCAAATAAAGACAGACGGATAATGGCAGATGCCGTGTGGCGAGGAAACCAGCGTGCCGGCAGGGAATCCGAAGCGAAGGGAGGTGCGGGCAAGGGTCGAGCCTGCTGGTTAATCTGCATGTCATGTTTTGTGGCTCTAATGGACCGGCGATCCTTCTGGAGCAAACATGATGAAGCATCTTCTCGTGCTGATCCTTTGGCTGGCCTGTGTTCCCTTGGGGTACGGTATGGAATACGGTTCCACTACCCTGGCGGCGGACCGCCTGCCGGAGGCTGCTATCGAACAGGTCTCCCAGGCCTTATGCGGCAAGTCAGGGGGACTCCCCAGCCGGGCGATTCAGGTTCGGGACCAGGCCATCTATGTGGATGTGGCCTGCGAGGTGGATGGCCGGAGAACCGGGGTTATCCTGGCCCGCTATGCCGACGGGCGGGCCTATATCAACTATCGGCTGCACTAGGGGCGGGTGAAAGCCGGGCTGGCAGCAGCAGGATTGGCCACCACCGGGGGGGCCGGGCGGCAAGACTGCCATGTGCCTGGCAATATCCTTAGGCGCCCTTGGCCAACAGGGGCAGGTGGATATCAACCTGGAACCCGCCCTCCGGCCGATTGCTGGCCTGGATGCTGCCGCCATGGGCCTGGATGGCGCGGCGGGCGATGGCCAGGCCCAGGCCGTAACCCCGTTGTGGGGTGTCGCTGGCACCCCGGTGGAAGGGGGTGAAAATGGCCTCCAGTTCGCCTTCGGGCACACCGGGGCCGGCATCGCAGACCTGTAGGTGCAGGCGGTGATCGTCTTCCCGCCGGGCGCTGAGAAGTACCGCGGTACCCGGGGCGGTGTATTTGATGCCGTTACGGATGACGTTTTCCAGGGCCCGCCCGAGCAGTTCGGCCCGCCCCAGAACCAAGGCCGGGGTAGTGCCGCAGGCATCGTCGAAATTCACCTCCCGCCCCTGAGCCCGGGCCTCGAAGTCGGCGTCGTCGGCGATGCTGTGCACCAGGGCCGGTACGTCGATTTCGTCCACCAGGGGGCCGCTGGTACCGGATTCCAGCCGGGCCAGGGTCAAGAGTTCATCCACCAGTTCGTCCAGGCGCTGGGTTTCCCGTTCGATGCGTTTCAGGCCGCCGCCGATGCGGTTCGGATCTTGATGTAGCAGGCCCACGGCGGCCTGGAGCCGGGCCAGGGGCGAGCGCAGTTCGTGGGAGACGTCGTGGAACAGGCGGCGCTGGGTACCGATCAGGGCTTCCAGCTGCTGGGTCATGGCGTCGAAGTCCTGGCCCAGTTCGCCGATCTCGTCCTTGCGCCGGTTGAAGCCAGGCCCCATGCGGGTTTCCAGGCGGCCGGCAGCTACTTCCCGGAAGCCTCGGCGCAGACGGCGGATGGGACCAACGATGGACCAGGCCAGGAGGGCGCTGAATGCCAGGCTGGCCGCCAGGACGGCGCCGATCAGCAGCCAGGGGAAGGGCGGCGGCCTTTTCCCCGGTTCCGGCGGAGCACCTCCCGGGCGGCCCATGCCCTCGGCGGGGCCTCCCTGTGGCGGGCCGGCGTGGAGCAAGCCGCCCGGATCCAGGGGCCATAGGCCGTGCTCATGGCGCGGTCGTTCCGGGATGAACAGCAGCAGCTCCGATACCGGGGCTGCCCGCTGGACCAGTTGCCAGGGGCCAGTCGTGCCGTTCCGGATGCCATCCCGGGCTTTCTGCAGGGCCTCCTGCGGCAGGGGGCGGCCAAGCAGGTCCCGCCCGGCCGCGTCCGCGGCGAAGATCGGTTCCGGCCGGCTTTGCTGCCAGTCCTCTAGTAATTGCTTCAGGGCGCCTTCGCCTTCGTGCTGCAGGATTGTCGTGGCCACCCCCAGCATGAAGGTCGGGGGCTGGCCATGCCGGCGCTGATCCCAGTGTTCGGCTTCGGCGGACTTGTGCAGCCAGATCACGGCACCTAGCACCAGGTTGGCCACCAGCAGGGTGAGCCAGAAGGCGAAGAAGAACTTCCAGAACAGCCGGCTCACAGGTTACTCCTGGGTCAGCTGGTAGCCGACGCCGCGTACCGTCTGGATCCAGGTCTGGCCGTCGGCCCGCCGGCCCAGCTTGTGGCGGATGCTGCTCATGTGCACGTCGATGCTGCGGTCGAAGCGGCTCAGGGGGCGGCCCATGGCCTGCTCCGACAGCTCGGGTTTGCTCACCGCCTTGCCCGCATTCACGGCCAGGACATGGAGCAGGTTGAATTCGGTGCTGGTCAGGGGGAGGGGGGCCTCGCCCCACTGGGCGCTGCGTCGTCCCGGCCACAGGGCCAGGGGGCCGACCCGGATCAGGCTGGCGGTTTCGGGGGTGTTGTCCTTGGCCTGCAGGCGGCGCAGTACGGCGCGGATGCGGGCCACCAGTTCCCGAGGCGTGCAGGGCTTCTGCACATAGTCGTCGGCCCCCATTTCCAGGCCGATGATGCGGTCGATGTCATCCCCCTTGGCGGTCAGCATGATCACCGGCAGATCGCTCTGGGCCCGGATCCTGGCCAGGGCATCCATGCCGCTGGCCTGGGGCATCATCACGTCCAGCACCACCAGGGCGTATTCGCCGGAAAGGGCGGCCGTGGCGCCCGCATCGCCGTCGTGGGCCAGGGTCACCGTGAAATCCTCCCGTTCCAGGTACTCCTGGAGCATCTGGGCCAGTTCCGTGTCGTCGTCCACCAGCAGCAGCTTGGTCATGCCTGTCTCGAAATTCAAAGGGTTGCGGCCGCAATGATAGCGGCGGAGGGGCTGGCAGAGCCGGGGCTGGGGGAAAGTTTTACGAGTCTTTACAGAAGGCGAGGTACCTGGGGTGACTAGCTCGTGACGGCTGGGCGAGAGGGGCGGCAAATTATTGCCTCATTGGCGGCAATAATTGCCAGTAATTTTTTGTTTTACAGAATTCTAATTGTTATCGGTTGTTAAAGTTTATTTAGTCGATTGTTTATTAAATACATTATGTTTTACGGTTTTTGATGTTTATATATTTTAGAAATGGCTAATAAGCTCATTTCACGGTTGGATAGGCTTTTGAAAAATGTGCAGTTTTGTAAATATCGTCGCTGCTTAACAGTTCTTAACCATAATTTACCTATTCATGCATCAATTCAGGGGGTAATGGGCCGATTCTTTGCATTGCAGGAGGCGTGATGCCCAGCGGCGAACGGGCCGCGGCGTCTCCCAGGAATTCGCTCCAGTCATCTTCTGAAAGGAATCGTCATGTCTAGCATTTCAAGTGTAGGAAGCAGTACCACGGCCCAATACGCCAGCGTTGGCCACCATCGCCGGCCCGATCCGTCCAAGATGGCGAGTGACCTCTTCTCTAAGCTCGATACCAAGGGCCAGGGCTATCTGGAAAAGAGCGACCTGGAATCGGCTCTCAGCTCGGTAAGCTCCGGCTCCGGTTCCAGCAGTGCCACGGCTGACCAGGTGTTTTCTGCCCTGGACAGCAATGGCGACGGCAAGGTCACCCAGGATGAAATGTCCTCCAGCCTGCAGAAGCTTTCCGAGCAGTTGAACAGCCAGTTCGACCAGAGCCGGATGAGCGGCGCCATGGGCGGCGGGCGGGGGGCCGACGGAGATGGGGACCAGGATGGTGGTCAGGAGAAGGATCAAGGCTTTACCAAGGACCAGCTCACCTCCATCGCCAGTTCCACCAAGGACAGTAATCTGTCCCAGATGATGACCAATCTGGCGAACAACTTCAGCGCAGCCGATAGCAATGGCGACGGCAAGATCACCCGCGACGAAGCCATGAGCTATCAGCAGTCGGCCAATGGCGCTTCCGGTGCTGGCGGTATGGGGGGTATGCCTCCCCCTCCGGGAGGCGATCAGGGCATGACCCAGGATCAGATGAATGCAGTGGCCAGCAGCACCACCGATAGCAACCTGGCCAGTCTGCTGAAGACCGTCTCCAGCAACTTCAGCGCCGCCGACACCAACGGCGACGGCAAGGTGAGCGCCCAGGAGGCCATGGCCTATCAACAGTCCCAGCAGTCAGGCAGCAGCACCGCCACCTCGTCCGCGAGCACCAGCTCCAATTCCAACGCTAATTCCAATTCCAGCACCAGCAACGAAGCGGCTGTGATGAAGCGCATCATGGATCTGGTGCATGCCTACGGGAATGGCGGCAACAGCGGTGGCAACAGCGGTTTCTCTCAACTGCTCGGCACCCTCTCCACCTCGGCCTGAGGTGCCGGTGAAAAAAGCCCACCCCGGAAAGCTCCGGGGTGGGTTGAGCCCGTTGCCAGGAACGGGGAGGGGAAGCGTTGGCCGAGGATGGGGGCGTCTGTACCCCTCAGTTGTCTTTAGCTGCCCCGGGCGCGGCGTACCGTGATGCTTTCGCCGCCGATGCCCCAGTTATCTGTTTCCACTTCTTCGATGACGACCACCGTGGTCTGGGGATTCTTGCCCAGGGTGTCCCGCAGCAGTTCGGTGACGCCCCGGATCAGGGTGGCCTTCTGTTCGGCCGTGGCACCCTCCCGGGTGATCTTGATATTCACGTAGGGCATAGCTCGCTCCTCTTGGCAAAAAATCGGTTCTGGCTGCCGACCCAGGCGCCCAGGCTCACCAGCACTAGGCCTGTGACCAGCCAGGGGGAGAGGGGTTCGCCCAGGAGGGGGGCGGCAGCGGTACCGGCCACCGCCGGAATCAGGGCCATCAGGGTGCCAACCTTGGTCGGACCAAGGATGGCGACGGCCCGCATGAAAAACATCATCGCCACGATCACCGCCAGGATGCCCTGGTAGGCCGCCTGCAGGGCAATGGTGGAGAGGCTCGCCGCCGCCAGGTTCTTGGGCAGCCAGAGCAGATAGATGGGCAGGTAGAGCGCGGCGGAAACCAGGCCCACGCCCAGGGTGGCGTCCCAGGGCGAAACCTGCCAGCGCCGCACCAGCACCGTGTAGATGGCCCAGGACAGGCTGGCGGCGAGGATCAACAGGTCGCCGTGCCAGTTCCCGGCGCTGCCCCCGAAGCTGTCCGTGGCCAGGCAGGCGACGCCGGCAGCGATGCCCAGGAGCCCGGCCCAGCGCTGGGCCGAGGGGCGCTCGCCGAGCACCACCCAGGCCATCAGGGCGACCAGGAAGGGCAGCATGCCCGGCAGCAGCACGGCGCCGTGGGCGGCGGAGGTGAGCTTGAAGCCGGCATAGACCAGGGCGCCATAACCGCAGCCGCCGGTGATGGCCAGGATCACGGTGCGCCCATCGAAGCTCAGGCGGGGGCGGCGCAGCAGCCAGATCGGGAACAGAACCAGGGCGGCGGTGCCGAAACGCAGGGCGGTCACGTCCCAGCCGGTGAGGGGGCTCTTGCCGCCAAGACGGGAAACCAGGATGAAGCCGGACCACACGGCCACGGTCAACGCGGCGTAGAAATAGCCGCGCCTGAGTTGAGATTGTTCCATGGTTGTCTCCTGGAGTGAGGACGGGGAGGTCTTGCCAGAAGAACTCTAGCGGCGCATGATGTTCTTGAAAAATGAATTATTAAGATGTGTTTAATCTTTATTTGAGATTAATGAGGCGCCATGGATCTCTCCGATCTCCATATCTTCAGCACCGTTGCCCGGGAAGGCGGCATCACCAAGGCCGCCGCCCGGCTTAACCGGGTGCAGTCCAACGTCACCACCCGCATTCGCCAGCTGGAAGAAAATCTGGCGGTGGAGTTGTTCGTGCGCGAAGGCAAGCGCCTGCAACTCTCCCCCGCCGGTCGCCTGCTCCTGGTCTATGCCGACCGCCTGCTGGATCTGGCCGAAGAGGCGCGCAATGCAGTCCAGGGCGCCACGCCCCGGGGGCGCCTGCGCCTCGGGTCCATGGAAAGCACGGCGGCGGTACGCCTGCCCGGGCCACTGGCGGAATTCCACCAGCGCCACCCGGCGGTGCAGCTGGAACTATCCACCGGCGACACTCGGGGCCTGGTGGCCCAGGTGCTGTCCGGAGAACTGGACGCAGCCCTGGTGGCCGAACCGGTGGATGATCCCCGGCTGGAGAAGCAGGTGCTGTTCGCCGAGGAATTGGTGATCGTCACCGAAGCGGCCCAGCCCCCCGTGCATTCGGCCCGGGACCTGGAGCATCGCACCCTGGTCTCCTTCGCTCCGGGTTGCGCCTATCGCAAGCGCCTGGAAGACTGGTTCGCCCAGGACGGCCTGCTGCCGGAAAGGGTGGTGGAGGTGTCGTCCTACCATGCCATACTCGGCTGCCTGGTGGCGGGCATGGGGGTGGCCCTGTTGCCCCGCTCCGTGTTGCAAACTGCCGCCGGCGCTTCCCTGCTGCGTTGCCATCCCCTGGCCGACGGCCAGCACGTCAATACGGTAGCCCTCTGGCGGCGCGGTGCCGCCACC
This sequence comes from Azospira sp., assembly GCA_035255085.1. GTDB lineage: Bacteria > Pseudomonadota > Gammaproteobacteria > Burkholderiales > Rhodocyclaceae > Azospira. The sequence goes on from DATEZY010000160.1 coordinate 6,877, forward strand.
CCGGCGGTCAATGCCCTGGTGGAGTTGCTGGCCGCCGCCGGCCAGCAGCAGCCCTTGCCCCAGGCCGCGTGAGCCCGGGGCGGCAAGATTTTTTCGGAGAACACCCATGAGCGGTTTTGAGAATTTCCAACAGGATGCCAACGAGCTGGAACACGAGATCGTGCGCCGCGGCATCGTCCTCGGCATCGACTGGAACGACGAGGCCCAGGTGCGCCTGCTGGCCCGGGAAGCCCTGGATCACGCCAAGGAGGTGAGCCGCGCCGCCGCCGCCTGCTGCAACCATGAAGGCCAGGCCAAGGCCGAACTGTTCGCCTTCGCCGCCCTGATGCTGCGCACCATGCAGGAAAGCGCCGAAGACGAGGGCGTACTGACCCATGGCGGCCCTGCCTGGAAGGCTTTCGCCCGGGCCTTGTGGCAGGAGTCGGGGCTGGCCACGGCAGATTCAGGGCGGTCGGCGCCGAAGTAATCGGCACAGGCAAAGCGAGTCCTTGCCGCCCGGCTGGTTAGTGCAGCGCCGTCCGGGCAAAGGCGAAGCGGGCTTCGATGCGGCCGAACAGGTCCAGGGGGACGGCGCCCCAATCCAGGCCAATCAGGGTGGCGGCGGCAAAAGACAGGCGCACCACCTGGTTGGCCGGGCGAGGGGGAAGATCCAGGCCGTTGCACAGGCCTTCCGCGACATGGATGACGGCCAGGAGGTGGCTGTCCCAGGGGCCGTCCACCCGGTGGTGCTGGCCGATGGCCAGGGAAATTTCCGCCGGCAGTTCCCAGTAGTCGGCCACCAGGCCGCCGATTTCACCGTGATCCATGCCGAACACCTGTTGTTCCGCTTCGCAGGTGGGCATGCCGTCCCGGGCCACCAGGGTCCGGGCGGTCTCGAATTGATGGGGATGATGGTAGGCCAGCCAGAGCTGGCCGAGGTCATGCAGCAGGCCGGCGATGAAGGCGTAGTCCGGATTGAGGCCAACCTGCAGGCTCAGCTCCTGGGCGGCGATGGCCACCGCCAGGCTGTGTTCCCAGAAATGGGCGGCGGCATGGGTGCGCTGGGCGAAGTCGGCCAGACTGGCGGTGAGCACGATTTCCCGCAGCTTGTGCCAGCCGATAAAGGCAACCGCGGCAGAGATGCTGTGCAGCTCCTGGCGGCGGTCGGCCCGCAGCAGTTGGTTGGCCCTGGCCAGCACCTTGCCGGAAAGGACCGGATCCCGCTGTAGCAATGCCACCAGGGAATTGAGGCTGCTGCCTTCATCGTCCAGGGCGGCGATGAGGTGCTGCAATACCTTGGGGAAGGCCGGCAGCTTCTCGGCGCCAGCCAGCACGTCATTGGGGGTAAGGCGCTGGCCCATCAGCTTCTCCGGTAGGCAAGAATGAGATCGTGCAGGGCGCCGGCGGCCGGTGAATCCCGGTCGGCGTGGCGGAAAATCTCCGCCAGCCGTCCTTGGGCCTGGTCGGCCTCAAGCTGGCGCTGGCTTTCCGGGCGCTCGTCCCAGTTCTCGATGCAGGCGAACTCGCCATGGTGCGCCCGCAACTGGCGGAGCAGCGCCTCGGTCAGCATTTTCCCGGCGGGCAGGCTGAAGGTGACGATGCCTCGCTCGGTGATGACCAGCGGCTTGGCCAGTACCATGCCGGGGATCAGGGCGAAGGCGGGGAGATAACGGTCACGCCGCCTGCCGTTTCCCGCCTGGCCTGCGGGTGGGGCTGTTGCTGGTGGCGCGGAGGCCGACACATCGGCCTCGGATGGGGTGGAGAAGTTGTTGTCGTTCATTTTTTGCCTCCTGCCTTTGCCTGACGATGCCATAGCGAAGATGCAAAAATAACCGGTTGAAATACCGAGTACGCCTAGGTGATTCCCCAGTGTCCGCCCCGTCGCTTTACCCTCAAACTAGATCCTCCTCCTCAGCTAGATGCCACGATGAGTTCTCTTCCGCTCGATCCTGCCGCTCCCCTCTGGGACCTCTCCTATCTGCTCGAGCAACTGGGCGGCGACTCGGAAGACTTGGCGGTGGCCAGGGAGCTGGCGCGGACCTTCGTTGCCCGCTTTCCCGAGAGCCTGCGGGATCTGGAACAGGCCCTGGCGACCGGTGAAGCGGCGCTCCTGGCCCGGGTGGCGCATCAGATCAAGGGGATTTGCGCCATCTTTGCCGCGGCCCCCTGCGTCGCCCGGGCCCAGCGCCTGGAGACCCTGGCCGGGGCGGGGGAGATGGCGACGGCCCTGGTCGAGGGGCGGGAGTTGCTGCAGATGCTGCGCTTGCTGGTGGTGGAAATCGGCAACTTCGCGGCTGGACCACTGGAGCCGGGGGTGGAATAACGGGGCTGAGAAAGAGGAGCCGGGGGGCGGAGAGGGGTGGTGCGGCGGCAGCGAGGGGGCAGCGAGGGGTGGTGGAGCCTGTGGGGAGGCTCAGATCAGCCCCTGTTGCATGGCGTAGCGGGTCAGCCCGGCCACCTCGTGGATGCCGAGTTTTTCCATGAGCTGGGCGCGGTGGAATTCCACGGTCTTGGGGCTGATGCCCAGGTCCCGGGCGATTTCCTTGGTGGTGCGGCCGGAGGCCACCAGGCGCAGGATTTCCTGTTGGCGCGGCGTCAGGCCCGAGGGATGGCCCTGGCGGCTGGTGCGCAGGGAGGAAATGAGTTGCTGCTGGATCTTGGGCGACAGGTAGCTTTCGTCCCGGGTGACCGTGGCCAGGGCCAGCTGCAGCTCCCCCAGGACAAAGTCCTTGAGCAGGTAGCCATTGGCGCCTGCGGCCAGGGCCGCATCCACCACGTCCGGGCGGTCGATGCCGGAGAGCACCAGGATTTTCATGGCCGGGGCGAAGCGGCGGATTTCCGCCATGACCTCGATGCCGGAAAAACCGGGCATGTCGATATCCAGCAGGGCCACGTC
>DATEZY010000161.1:0-5618 GCA_035255085.1 Azospira sp.
AAAACTGCGGACGACTACACCTACATGCACTCGGTGGCAGTCTGCGCCCTGATGGTGGCCCTGGCCCGGCAACTGGGACTGGACGAGGCCCAGACCCGGGCCGCGGGCATGGCCGGCCTGCTGCACGACCTGGGCAAGGCCGCCATTCCCCTGGCCATCCTCAACAAGCCGGGCAAGCTGACGGACGACGAATTTGCCGTCATCAAGACCCACCCGGCCGAAGGTCACGCCATCCTGCTCGAGGGCAAGGGGGTAACGGCCGAGGCCCTGGACGTGTGCCTGCACCACCACGAAAAAATCAATGGCAGCGGCTACCCGAAAGGTCTCAAGGGCGAGGAGATTTCCCTCCTGGCTAAGATGGGCGCTGTCTGCGACGTCTATGACGCCATTACCTCCAACCGCCCTTACAAGGCCGGCTGGTGCCCGGCCGAGTCGATCAAGAAAATGGCCGAGTGGGCCGACGGCCACTTCGATCCCCGGGTGTTCCAGGCCTTCGTCAAGAGCCTGGGCATCTACCCCATCGGCTCCTTCGTGCGCCTGGAATCCGGGCGCCTTGGCGTGGTGGTGGAGCAGAGCGAGAAGTCCCTGCTGGCGCCCCGCGTGAAGGTGTTCTTTTCCGCCAAGGCCAATGCCTACATCTCGCCGGAGCTGGTGGACCTGTCCCGCCCGGGCATCCGCGACAAGATCGCCGGACGGGAAGACCCGGCCAAGTGGGGCATCAACAACGTGGATGAAATCTGGAGCCGGGCGGCTGCCTAGCCGACCCGGCAGGAATTTCCCCGGCGCCTTTTTCCGTCTATAATCCGGCACTTCCGAGGAGCGCTGCGAGACCGCAAGGGTCCCAGGCTCGGATGCTGATCCCCTCCCCGGGGCAGCCAAGTTTCAACGGCGCTCACCTCTACAACCCTGCCGGGCGCAGGGGGCCAGGTGAGCCCTGCAACAGTACTCCCTCCCCTCCCCGGCCACAGTTCTCAAGGAGCACTGCTGTGGCTGAACAATTCACCGATTACGTTATCGCCGACCTGGGCCTGGCCGCCTGGGGCCGCAAGGAAATCAAGATCGCCGAGACCGAAATGCCCGGTCTCATGGCCATCCGCGAGGAATACGCCGCGGCCCAGCCCCTCAAGGGCGCCCGCATCACCGGTTCCCTGCACATGACCATCCAGACGGCGGTGCTGATCGAGACCCTGACCGCCCTAGGCGCCGAAGTGCGCTGGGCTTCCTGCAACATCTTCTCCACCCAGGACCATGCCGCCGCCGCCATCGCTGCCGACGGCATCCCCGTGTTCGCCGTCAAGGGCGAATCCCTGACCGACTACTGGGACTACACTCACCGCATCTTCGAATGGGCGGATGCTGGTTACTCCAACATGATCCTGGACGACGGCGGCGATGCCACCCTGCTGCTGCACCTGGGCGCCAAGGCCGAGCAGGACATCTCCGTCCTGGCCAAGCCCAGCTCCGAAGAAGAGACCATCCTCTTTGCCGCCATCAAGGCCAAGCTGGCCCAGGACCCGACCTGGTACTCCGTGCGTCTGGCCAAGATCAAGGGCGTCACCGAAGAGACCACCACCGGCGTACATCGCCTCTACCAGATGCATGCCCGCGGCGACCTCAAGTTCCCCGCCATCAACGTGAACGACTCCGTCACCAAGTCCAAGTTCGACAACCTCTACGGCTGCCGCGAATCCCTGGTGGACGGCATCAAGCGCGCCACCGACGTGATGATCGCTGGCAAGGTTGCCGTCATCGTCGGCTACGGCGACGTGGGCAAAGGCTGCGCCCAGGCCATGCGCGCCCTCTCTGCCCAGGTGTGGGTCACCGAGATCGACCCCATCTGCGCCCTGCAGGCCGCCATGGAAGGCTATCGCGTCGTCACCATGGAATACGCCGCCGACAAGGCCGACATTTTCGTCACCACCACCGGCAACTACCACGTCATCACCCACGACCACATGGCCGCCATGAAGGACCAGGCCATCGTCTGCAACATCGGCCACTTCGACAACGAAATCGACGTCGCGTCCATCGAGAAGTACCAGTGGGAAGAGATCAAGCCCCAGGTGGATCACGTCATTTTCCCCGACGGCAAGCGCATCATCCTGCTGGCCAAGGGCCGCCTGGTGAACCTGGGTTGCGCCACCGGCCACCCCAGCTACGTCATGTCCTCTTCCTTCGCCAACCAGACCATCGCCCAGATCGAGCTGTTCACCCGCACCGAGCAATACCCGGTGGGCGTGTACACCCTGCCCAAGCATCTGGACGAGAAGGTGGCCCGGCTACAGCTGAAGAAGGTCAACGCCCAGCTGTCCGTCCTCACGGAAGAGCAGGCGGCCTACATCGGCGTGCCCGTAGAAGGCCCCTACAAGGCCGACCACTACCGCTACTAAGCCCCTAGCCGGCGGGCCATAGGCCTCGCCGGCAACGCGAGATCCGGCCATGTCCATGAACTCGTTCCACAGCCGCAGCTCCCGGCCCGCACCCGGCAAGGCGCACAAGGAAGCCAAGCCCCATGTGCGCAAAGGGGTGCGTGCCGATGTGCTGCTGGTGGAACAGGGGCTGGCCGCCTCCCGCAGCGAAGCCCAGGGGCTTATCGAGCTCGGCCTGGTTCACGGACCGGCCGGGCCCATCCACAAGCCTGCCCAGGAACTGCCGCCGGGAACGGTGCTGCAGTTGCAGGAAGACAGGGGAAACCCATGAGCGACAAGACTTTCAGTATCGAATTTTTCCCGCCCCAAACGGCGGAAGGCGTGGAAAAGCTGCGCCTGGTACGGGACAAGCTGGCGGCCCTGAAGCCGGCCTTCTTCTCCGTCACCTACGGCGCCGGCGGCTCCACCCGGGAACGCACCTTCGCCACGGTCCGGGAAATCGCCGCCGCCGGCCTGGAGGCCGCCCCGCACCTGTCCTGTATCGGCTCCTCCAAGGAGTCTATCCGGGCCATCCTAAATGAATTCAAGGCCGAAGGCATTCACCGCCTGGTGGCCCTGCGCGGCGACCTGCCCTCGGGCATGGCCGACCCGGGCGAGTTTCGCTACGCCAACGAGCTGGTGGAGTTCATTCGGACCGAGACCGGCGACCACTTCCACATCGAGGTGGCCGCCTACCCGGAATGGCATCCCCAGGCCAAGAGCGCCAACGACGACCTCAAGGCCTTCGTGCGCAAGGTTAATGCCGGCGCCAATTCGGCCATCACCCAGTACTTCTACAACGCCGATGCCTACTTCCACTTCGTGGAGGCGGCCCGGGCCGCCGGCGTGACCATCCCGATCGTGCCCGGCATCATGCCTATCGCCAGCTTCTCCAAGCTGGCCCGCTTCTCCGACGCCTGCGGCGCCGAAATTCCCCGCTGGATGCGCAAAAAGTTCGAAGGCTACGGCGATGACGCCGACTCCATCAAGGCCTTCGGCCTCGACGTAGTCACCGAGCTGTGCCAGAAGCTCCTGGCCGGCGGCGCTCCCGGCCTGCATTTCTATTGCATGAACCAGGCAGGCCTGACGAGCGAGATCTGGCAGCGCCTCAAGCTGTCCTGATCCCTGGGTAAGGCGGCCAACGCGCCGCCTTGCTTCCCAATGGCATGATGAGCAAGCCATAATGCCATCATGCTATTACTCCCCCTGCCGCGGCGCCCCGACTGGCGCCACCCGCCCCTGGTCACCCTGGCCATCATCGCCCTGTGCACCTTCATCTACTTCGCCTTCCAGGCCCGGGATGACGGCGCGGAAGCCAAGGCCTGGAACTATTACGGCCATTCCGAACTGCAGCGCATCGAGCCGCCGCTCTATCTGTGTTACCTGGAAAGCCGGGGCCAGAACGCCGAAGCCATTCCCCTGGAAAAGGAATTGGCCCGGGGCCGCTGGCAATCCGTCGCCGCCGCCATGGAACAGGATAGGGACTTCATGGCCCGCCTGCGGGCCAGCCGCATCATCTCCCCCGGCGCCCCGGATTACGCCGTGTGGTGGGAACAACGGCGGCACTTCGACGAGTTGCGCGCCCGCTCCTTCACCCAGCGCTTTGGCTTCTCCCCCGCTGACCCCAGCCCCATCAGCTGGCTTTCCCACATGTTCCTGCATGGCAGCGAAGACCATTTGCTCGGCAATATGGTGGTGCTGTTCATCGCCGGCTACCTGGTGGAAGAAGCCCTGGGGGCTCGCCGCTACCTGCTCTTCTATCTCCTCGCCGGTCTCGGCTCCGCCCTGCTCGATTTCACCCTCAACCACAGCCGCGTCGGCGTGGGCATCGGCGCCTCCGGGGCCATTTCCGGCGTGATGGCCATGTTCGCCACCCTCTTCGGCTTGCGGCGCATCCGTTTTTTCTACTGGGTCATTTTCTATTTCGATTTCTTCATGGCCCCGGCTATCCTGGCCCTGCCGTTCTGGATTGCCAACGAGGCTTACCAGATCTGGGCCCACCCCGGGAGCCATATCAATTACACCGCCCACATCGGCGGCTTTTTGGCGGGCGGGCTATTGGCGGAACTGTATCGCTGGCGCCACCCCCAGCAAGCCCTGCCGGACCCAACTCCTGCCACCACCGCTGCGCCCGCCGCCAAGGACGATCTGGCGACAGGCCTGGCCAGGGTGGACAAGCTGATACGGGACCTCAAGCTGGAAGAAGCGGTCATGGCCCTGGGACGCCTGGCCCGGCGCCACCCCGGCAACGGCACGGTGGTTGGCCGCTACTACCAGTTAGCAAAACTGCATCCGGCCAGCGACGACTACCACCGGGCCGCCGCCCTGATGTTTGCCTTGCCGGCGGAGATCCCCGGCAGCGATGCCCAGGCCCGGGAAGTCCTGGCCGAATACATGAGCCTGGCCAAACCCAGCGTGCGCTTCACCCCAGACCAACTGGCCGCACTGGCCCGGCGGCTGACCCTGGCGGGTTATGGGGAAGACGGGGAAAGGCTGGCCCGGGTGCTCAAGGCCCGGGCGGCGGCGCATCCCCAGTTGCCGGGCCTGTTGTTGCTGCTCGCCAAACATCACGCCCGGCAGGGCAACCACCCGGTTTTCCGGGAGCGCCTGGAACAGCTCTGCCAGGCATTCCCGGCGACGGAAGAAGCCAGGGTCGCGGCCCAGCTGCTGCGCTGAGCCGCGACATCAGCCGGCCTGGGCGACGGACAGCCGCTCCAGGGTAGCCAGATAGCGCTCGACTTCGGGGCCCAGGGGATGCTGGGGGTAGCGGGCCAGCAGCACCTGCAGCAACTTGCGGGCGGCGGCATCCTGGCGGTAGTGCTCGCACAACACCTGGGCGCTGAAGAAATAGACGGCGGGGATGTCCTGATGCTGGGGATAGCGCCGGTCGAATCCCTTCACCAGGGCCAGGGCCCCGGCGTAATCGCGTCGCTGCCGCGCCACCTCGGCCAGCGGCAGCACATCCTTGCCGTATTCGGGTTCAAAGCCGGGATCCTCGGCCAGGCAGCGCTGATACGCATCCAAGGCGGCATCGCCCCGACCCCGGCGCAGGCGGCGGCTGATCACCTGCCGCCCCTGGCTGAGAAAGCGCTCCCGCTTGTTGGCCAGCAGCAGGAGCTTGATGTAGCGCTCCTGGGCCAGGTCGTTCTCCGGATCCTGGCGTTGTTGTTCGTAGGCGATTTCCAGGGCCTGCTCCAGCTTGCCCTCGGC